>NZ_JAKVPE010000001.1:1668085-2001702 GCF_022482365.1 Limosilactobacillus sp. | reverse complement strand
CTCGTTATCACCGGAATCATTCTGAACGGCGTAGTGGCCGGTAATCGTCAGGCTGTGCGCATCGAATTCGCCGGAGGACAGGTTTGTCTGCCCACCGTTCAGCGTCAGGTCGCTCAGGTCAACGTCGCCGCTCTCATTGGTCAGCTTGACGTGCGTCAGGTCAACCCCGTTAACGGCCAGCTCGCCACTGTTCAAGGCAATACGGCCGCCCTTGATTTGGGCATCATATGGCAGGGTGATCGTCAGGTGATCACTGATGCCGTTGACGCTAAAGACGCTCCCGTTGTAGCTGCGGGTGCCGGATTGACGGACCCGCAGCGTCTTGTTCTTGACCGTCACCGTCGGCTTATTGCGGTCCAGGCCCCGGTAGCTGACCTTAAACTTATTGCCGTGCTTGATCGTCACGTTTGCCGAGTCAACATCCAGGTCAACGCGTTTGAAGTGCTTGCTGGTCAAATTCCAGCTGGCCTGGCGTTGCACCACCGGCCGACCGTTTTCAAAGGTGACGTTTTGGGCACCATGGTTGAAATAACCAATTGCCAAAGCCACCAGGCCGACAATCAGGACGAGCCAGCCGAACTTAAACATTTTCTTCATGATTATGCCTCCCCCCTGCGTGCCTGAATCTTTTGGTAAATGAACTTAGCAAAGTTGGCGACCGCCTGGGCCAGTAAGCGAACTAGCCAGTAAAGCAGCGGCAGGAAGATCATGAAAGCACCGACGCAGGCTAAGCCAATTCCCAGGTAGAAGAGGCCGGACATCGGGGCTGTAAAGAGCAGCCCGATCCCGGCATACAGGGTTGCGCAAGCGGCCACGGCAAAGGCACCGACAACCGCTACGGCCCCGGCGCCCAGGCCGATCAGACAGGCCGCCGCCGCAACCAGGACCACGATGGCCACCAAGCCAATTCCGAAGGTCAGCGGCGAGGCAATGATCGCCAGCAGGACCCACCAGAAGACCCGCCAGCTGGAATGGGTGCTGGCTGGTCGCCCCGTCATGGCCGACCGGGTATTGGCCTTAATCGAGTAGTCAGCCAGGATTTTCCGGCTGAGCTGCCGGGGCGTCCCTAATTTTTCCTCAATGGCACCCCGGCTCGTCAGGTTGCCATCTGCGATGAACTCGTCGTAAAACTCCAGGGCGTCCTGACGCTCCTCCTCGGTCAGTTGGCTGAGGTAGGTTGCCAGTTCGCTAATGTATTTCTCCCGTTCATTCATTGTTCTCATTCCCCTCCCCACTTGGATTAAAGATCTGGTCCAGACTCTGCTTGTAGTCATTCCAGAGCTTGCGAACCCGGGTTAAATGTTTCTTTCCCTCTTCGGTAATCTGGTAGTAGCGCCGGTTGCGACCCTGATAAGGCTGGTCGTAGGTCGTCACGAAGCCGTCCTTCTTCAATCGGCGCAGGACCGGATACATCGTCGATTCCGAAATCGTGATCACTTCCTGGATTCGTTGTGTCAGCGCGTAGCCGTAGTAATCCTGTCGTTCAAGGATCGCCAGCACAATGCCATCCAGGAGATCGGCGGTAATTTGGATTTTCATCAGGATCCCCTCCTTCATTTGATATTATATCTTATATAGTATTGTCTGTAAATAAATGTTGCATAATAAAAAAAAGCTGCTAATGAGTCTCATCAGCAGCTTAGACAAATGATTCCTTAACATTAGCGCCGTGGACGATCAGCCTCAGAAACCAGCTGAGAAACTGCCAGGCGGCCTGGTCGCCATAATCTTGAAATAGTATCTGCTTTTCCTTTCTCAGGTAAGCATTCTCTTATGCTCACTTTTATTGTACATGAGTTCCTCAATTGTATTAATGTGTGGAAATTGGAAAATAATTTAATAAACGATTATTTATTTTTGATTATCCTTTGACAAGATACAATAAAATAACGATGTATTTTGCGACTGATATCGCACAATTATGCAGGTGTTGGGCAAATCGACATTATTAACGCTTACTATTATTTGTGCTTTCTTTATAATAGAAAGTGATCAATGAGATTGGTCATTGATCATCTTTCTCAAATGTATTCTAAGGAGGGGTGTCTTATGTTTAACTTTGTATTTTGGGTTTTAGCCATTTGGTTTGTCGTCAATGTGGTATGGATGTGGTTTAAGCTCGATGATCAAAAATTACAAAAGACCTTCGCTTGGATTAACGTTTGTGCTATTGTAATTGGCTTCTGGGTCTACTACAGTGTCACCCACGACGCCAGTGCTATCGATGGCTGGTTCATCGCAATGAACTGGGCTAACATCGTGGTCGCTGCTCTGCAGTTCTACTTTGGCTACAAGAACATGACGAATGTGCACCACAACACACACCATGCAATGGGCTAAAAGTAAAAAAACAAGCGAAGTCATTAATTAATTGCGGATTTGGACAAGATTGCAGTCCAAATCCGCAATTTTTTGGGTTAAAAAATAAAATTCATTTCGGAAAGCGCTTGCATTTTGTGAATAAGCGAACTACAGTAGGGGCGTAAAGTAATCAAAAGATATTTTACTCATTTGTTGTTTTTATCTTTTTACTTTGGTTGGCTTTGTTGCTATGGGAGATGTTATTATGAAAGCCGCTGTTGTACGTGATGCCTGTGATGGTTACTTTGACATCAAGGATGTTGACCTCCGGGATCTGAAGGCCGGCGAAGCTTTGGTAAAGATCGAATACTGTGGACTCTGCCATACTGACCTGCACGTTGCTGCCGGTCAGTTCGGAAAGGTTCCCGGCCGGATTACCGGTCACGAGGGAATCGGCCGAGTCGTGAAGGTTGCTCCCGGCGTGACCTCCGTTAAGGTTGGTGACCGGGTTTCAATCGCCTGGTTCTACTCCGGCTGTGGTCACTGCGAATACTGTGTCAGTGGGAACGAAGCCCTGTGCCGGCACGTGCTGAACTCTGGCTACACCGTTGACGGTGCGATGGCCGAGTACTGCATCGTCAAGGCCAACTATGCCGTCAAGGTGCCTGAAGCCCTCGACCCGGTCAAGGCAACGTCCGTGACCTGTGCCGGGGTAACGACCTACAAGGCCATCAAGACCAGTCAAATCCGGCCAGGCCAGTGGATCGCAATGTATGGTGCCGGTGGTCTGGGCAACCTCGGTGTTCAGTGGGCTAAGAACGTCTTTAAGGCTCACGTTGTTGCCGTCGATATCAACGATGCCAAGCTCGAGTCCGCCAAGCAGGAAGGGGCTGACATTATTATCAACTCCGCCAAGACAGACCCAGCCAAGGAGATCCAGGACAAGGTCGGTGGCGTTCAAGCGGCGGTTGTCACCGCGACTGCGCCAATCTGCTATGATCAGGCGATTGCTTCCGTCCGTGCCGGTGGAAAGGTCGTCGCCGTTTCCCTGCCGAAGGGCAACATCGACGTCCCGATTTCCAAGACCGTCCTCGACGGGATTGAAATCATCGGCTCCCTGGTCGGTACCCGTCAGGACCTGGCGGAAGCCTTCCAGCTGGCAGCTGACGGTGGTATCAACCCGATTGTCCACACCCGGAAGCTCAGCGAGATCAACGACATCGTCGACGAAATGAAGAACGACGAGATCGTTGGCCGGATGGTCGTGGACTTCACCCACGGTGCTAATTAAAAATTTCCATGATTAGAGAGGTTGGGAATTAGCCCAACCTCTTTGCATACAAAAAAGGCCGCCAAATTGGCGACCTTTTTGTGTATTAATGAATGTTGACTACTTAAGGGTAACAGTAGCACCAGCGGCTTCAAGCTTTTCCTTGATGTCGTTAGCTTCGTCTTCCTTAACGTCTTCCTTGATAGCTGAAGGAGCACCGTCAACCAGGTCCTTAGCATCCTTCAGGCCGACACCAGTGATGTCCTTAACAGCCTTGATAACCTTAACCTTGGCCTGACCTGGTTCAGTCAGTTCAACAGTGAAGGTGTCCTTAGCAGCAGCAGCGCCACCGGCAGCACCGGCAACAGCAACTGGAGCAGCAGCAGAAACGTCGAATTCGTCTTCGATTGCCTTAACAAGGTCGTTAAGGTCAGAGATTGATGCTTCCTTTAATGAAGCAATGATAGCATCCTTATCAAAAGCCATGTTTATTTCCTCCAATATTTAGGTAATTGATTGTAAATTGATATTGAACCGATATACGGCAATTATGCGGCTTCGTCTTCCTTGTCGGCAATGGCCTTGACAGCACGGGCAATCTTCCGCATTGGATCTTGCAGTGCAGATGCAAGCATTGACAACAGTTCTTCGCGACCTGGCATAGTTGCGTATTCGTTGATTTCATCGAGAGTCTTAACGCTCTTTTCGATGAAGCCACCCTTGATTTCAAGAGCGTCGTGGTCATCAGCGAACTTCTTGATGATCTTAGCTGGGGCAATTGGGTCTTCGTTTGAGAAGGCAACGGCAGTAGGACCAGCAAAAGTACTCTTCAGGTCTTCGTAGTCAGTACCTTCAACGGCACGGTCAAGAATCTTGTTCTTGATAACTGACATCTTAACACCTGCGTCACGAAGCTGCTTCCGTAAGTCAGTAACTTCGGCAACGGTTAAACCACGGTAATCAACAACGATAGCTGTTTGGGCATCGTTCAGCAAGCCCTGAACGGACTTAACGACCTCAGCCTTCTTAGCAATAGCTGCTTCACTCATGAATTTTCACCTCCTGCAATGTATTTTTGATCGGATTTAATAAAAAATCCCTATGACCGCAGACATAGAGAAGGAATTTACATTTCTTCCTCGGCAGGCAACATTAAGGCTTTCGCCACCTGAGTCTTAGGCAGAGTCATATTTAATCAACTTTGACAGTTTAACATACCTACCCGGTCTCTGTAAAGGGATTTTTTATTTTTCCTGACTTTCCTGCAAACGCACCAGCTTGGCGTAGTAGCCATCCCTGGCCATCAGTTCGGCATGCCGGCCCCGTTCCACAATCTGGCCTTCCCGCAGGACCAGGATCTGATCCGCGTTTTGAATCGTGGCCAAGCGGTGGGCAATCGCGATTGTGGTCTGCTGGCTGCTCATCTTTTCGATGCTCTCGGTAATTACCTTTTCAGTGTGGGCGTCCACGCTGGCGGTGGCCTCATCCATGATCAGCACCAGCGGATGGCGGGCCATCACCCGGGCAAAGGCAATCAGTTGCCGCTGCCCCGCGGAAAGGTTGCCACCGTGCTCGCCCAGCAAGGTTTGGTAGCCCCGGGGCAGCTGTTCGATGAAACGATCGGCGTCAACGGCCCGGGCCGCCCGCCGAATGGCCTCGGGATCCGCCTCGGCGTTAAACATCCCGATGTTGTGGGCGATCGTCCCGTAGAAGATGACCGGTTCCTGAACAACCAGTCCCAGGCGCTGGCGCAATTCGTGCAAAGGATAGCGGCGAATGTCGACCCCGTCAATCAGGATCTGACCGCGTTGAAACTCGTAAAACCGCATCAGGAGATTGATGATCGAACTTTTTCCGCTGCCGGTATGGCCAACCAGGGCCACCGTCTGACCGGGTTCGACCGTAAAGGAGATATCCTTGAGCACCGGCTGATTCGGATCGTAGCCAAAGGTGACGTGACGAAATTCAATCCGACCGGCACCAATTTTCAAGGGCTCATCCCCCTGCTTGGGCTGGGTCGTTGGCCGGTCCAAGAGCGTGAAGACCCGGTTGGCGGCAACGATCCCCTCCTGGAAGGTCGCCAGGTTATCCATCACGCTGTTTAAGGGATTAAAGAAGTTCTGTTGATAGGCAATGAAGGCGTAGACCACCCCGGCGGCGACCATCGTCTGCTCGCTGCGGACACCGAAATAGCCCAAGGTGGCCGTCTCTGCCAGGATAAACATCAGGCTAACGATCGGGTACAGCAGGAAGGAATCGTAATTGATCAGCCGGTTGCGGCAATTGAAGTAGCGGGTGTTTTCTTTGTCAAAAGCCCGTTCCTGCCGTTTTTGTTGGCCAAATTGCTGAATGACCTCGATCCCGCTTAGGGCCTCGTTCAAGCGGGTATTTAACCGGCTCAGGCTGGCTCGGGCCCGTTGATAGACCGGAACACTGAGCTTTTGGTACCACCGAATCAAGAGCAAAATGATCAGGAGCAGGCCTAGGGTCAACCAAGCCAGCAGCGGGCTGACCAGCAGCATGGCCACAAAGGCCGCCACCAATCCGGTCACGGCGACGACCAGGTACAGAATCAGGTTCCAAAAGTTGTACAGGGTCTTGGTGTCATTGGTGACCCGGGAAACGATCTCACCGACCGGCGTTTCATCGAAGAAGCGAATCCCCAGGTAGTAAACGTGCCGGGCTAGCCGTTCCCGCAGGCTCTCCAACGTTCGTTCCGAGCCCATCGCAAAGCTGTAAGCCTCCACAAATTGCAAGAGGGCCTGGACCATCGTCAGGCCGAAGTAAATCCCCGCAAAAAGAACGATCCATTTGACTAGGACCGGACCGTGGCGCAGGTAGTGATCGATGTAGTACTGAATCAGACGTGGTAAAAGCAGGTTAACCACGCTCAGGGCCACCGCCATCCCGATTGCCAGGGCAAACTGCCACCAGAACGGCCGGGCCGCCTTAAAGAGCCGCCGTAGGACCGCAACCTGGCGCTGCCGGGTCAGTTTAGTGTGATTGTTCATCCAGGTCCGCCTCCAATCGTTGTCGCTGCTCTTGTTCCCGGAGCGTGTCCCGGTACCAGCCCGGCTGCTCTTGCAGGTCCGCCGGTCGTCCCTGTCCGGTCACGGTTCCGTTTTCCATCACCACCAGCCAGTCCAGCTGGGTGGCGGTGCTCAGCCGACTGGTCGTCATCACCATCGTCTGATCCCGCCGCGCTTCCAACCGTTGCTCGATCGCGGTGGCCGTTTCGGCATCCACCGCCGAGAGCGGGTCGTCTAGTATTAAGAGCCGGGTGTCACGCACCAGCGCCCGTCCCAGGGCCAGGCGCTGCTTTTGTCCGCCAGACAGGTTGGTCCCGTCCTGCCCAACCTCAGTATTGTATTGTTTAGGCATCCCGGCGATCTCATCGTCTATGGCAACCTCCTCGGCCACCGTCCGGATCCGGTTCGTTTTGGCAGCCGGATCGCCAAAGCGCAGGTTCTCCCCAATGGTTGTGGAAAAAAGAAAACTGGTCTGCGGGACGTAGCCAAGCTGGCGGCGATACTCGTCGAGCGGTAATTGCCGAATGTCCTGATTGCCCAGGGTAATGTGTCCCTGGTAGTGGTCAAAGTCACGGACCAGCAGGCGCAGGAGAGTCGACTTGCCACTGCCGGTCGGGCCGACGATTCCCACCTTGGCACCGGCCGGAACCGTGAAATGAACATCGTGCAAGGCCGGGCGGTGGCCATCGGGATACTGGAAGCTTTCCACCGCCACCGTTAATTGGCCAAAGGCAGGCCGCGCACCGGGTTCGGCCGGCAGCCAGGCCGTCTTCTCCTCCAAAAGATTGTTGATCCGGTCGTAACTGGCCCGCCCCCGCTCCAGGGTGTTAAAGAGCGTTCCAATCGCAAACAACGGCCAGACGAGCTCACCCAGGTAGGTGATCAGCGTGACCAATTGGCCGACCGTCAAGCGTCCCTGCCCGACGGCCCAGCCGCCAACGCCAATCGCCAGCACGTAGGAGAGGCCCATGATCAGGGTCGTTGCCGGACTGAAAAGGGCGTCCCAGAAGTAGGCCCGCAGGTTGGTGTGGAGGGCCCGATCAACGTAGTGGTGAAAGTCCGCTAGGTCGGCCTCTTCCTCGCCCAACGACTGAATGACCTTGATGCCACTAATGCTTTCCTGGGTCTTGTTATTCAGTTGACCAAACGCCTGCTGGGCCTGGCCGTAAGAATCATGAATCTTGTTGCCGAGGTGGTGAGCCAGGAGGACGAGCAACGGCATCGGCAACAGCGTAATGATCGTCAGACGCCAGCTCACGAAGACCCCCATTGCGATGATCATCGAACCCCCGGTGATCACCGAGTCCGCCAGGGTCAGGATTCCATAGGAGGCTACCTCACGCACGGCCTCGACGTCGTTCGTCGCGTGGGCCATCAAGTCCCCCGTTCGCCAACGCTGATAGAAGGTCGGGTCCATTGCCATAAAATGGGAGAATAGCCGGCTGCGCAATTGCCGCTCTAAAACGTAGGAGCTGCCGTACAACAGCTTTTGCCAGGCAAAGCGCAGGAAGTACTGAATGATGGCCGCGCCGACCATGATGCCCACTTGCCCGGCCAGCCAGGCGGCCGCCACCCGGTGGGCACTGATGGCGTCGACCACGTTGCCAATGATCCGGGCCGGCACCACGTTACAGATCGCCACCAAGAGCAGGGCGATCACCCCGCCCAGGTACTGCCGCCACTGCTGGTGAAAGAACCACCGCAGCTGTTTTAAGATTGCCATCGCATTTCCTCCTCCCCTTTGTACATAGATTCATGATAACCGGATTCCGTTACCATGTGAAATGCTTTTCACTGATGTGGATCGATCAGAAAATTGAATACCAGCTGCTATGCCCTAATCGTATTGCAACCATCATAAAATAAGTATTTTACATTAAGTAAGGGAGTCGTTAAAATCTATAGGTATAAGAGGGAGTGATTCTTTTGGATAATAACAATCAAGGCCACATTCGGCACACGCTCCAATCCCGCCACCTCTCGATGATCGCATTGGGCGGCACGATTGGGACCGGGCTATTCATCGCCAGTGGTTCGGCAATTACGACCGCCGGGCCGGGCGGGAGCCTGATCGCCTACTTCATCATGGGCCTGATGGTCTTCTTTTTGATGACCAGCCTGGCCGAAATGGCGACCTACAACCCCCGCAGCGGCTCCTTTGCCGAGTACGCCAACCGCTACGTTGACCCGGCCCTCGGCTTTGCCATGGGCTGGAACTACTGGTTCTGCGGGGCCATCACCGTGGCGGTGGAACTGTCGACCGTCGGGATCGTAATGAACTTCTGGTTCCCCCACGTGCCGCAGTGGATCTTTAGTCTCCTAGCATTTGCCATTATTTTTACGATTAACTACTTCTCCGTGCGCGCGTACGGGGAAACGGAATTCTGGTTAGCCCTGCTCAAGGTTGCGGCCGTCGTTATTTTCGTGATCGTCGGCATCGGCGTGATCCTCGGCCTGGTCGGCGGCCACCACGCCCTGGGCTTTAAGAACTTCACCTACAAGCAGGCGCCGTTCGTCAACGGCATCCCCGGGATCATCAGCGCCTTCGTCGTCTCCGGCTTCTCCTTTCAGGGAACCGAGATGGTCGGGATCGCGGCCGGTGAATCGGCGGATCCCAAGCACAGCGTTCCCAAGGCCATTCACGCGACCTTCTGGCGAATCCTGCTCTTCTACATTCTGACCATCTTCGTGATCGCCTGCATCCTGCCCTACACCAACAAGAACCTGCTGAGTTCAGACGTTCAGGACATCATCACCAGTCCGTTCACCCTGATCTTCCAGTATGCCGGGCTGCGCTACGCCGCTGGGATCATGAATTTTGTCATCCTGATCGCCGTTTTGTCGTCGGCCAACTCCTGGCTGTACGCGATCTCGCGGATTCTCTTCTCCCAGTCGATGGATGGTTTTCTCTGGAAGGGCTTCCGGGCGGTCAACCGGCGTGGGGTGCCAATCATCAGTTTCCTAGCGATGGCGGCCCTCAGTCTGGCGCTGTGGGCCCTGCAATTCATCGGGCCGAACGTCTACAACTACCTGATCTCGGCCACCAGCCTTGGTGGTTTCATGGAATGGCTTGGGATCGCGATCGCCCACTACCGCTTCCGCCGCGGTTTTTTGCGGCAGGGCCACACCTTGGATGAGCTCGACTACCACGCCGGTCTCTTCCCGTTTGGGCCGATCTTTGCCTTCGTTCTCTGCGTGATCGTGATTGCCGGTCAAAACATCGACGCCTTTGCCAAGCTCGACTGGTCCAACATCCTGATCACCTACATGTCCGTCCCGCTCTTCATCTTCTTCTACCTCTACTACAAGCTCCGTCACCACACGCATTTGGTGCCACTGGAAAAGATGAAACTGAAATAGTAAAAAAGTTGGCCGAAGGAAATTCTCCCGGCCAACTTTTTTGTCGTCTTAATACTTAAATCATATTTATTTAACGGCTTCCTGCAGCGCATCGCCAAGCTGCTTCATGCCGACCTTGATCTTGTCCTCCTGGGCATTGGAGTAGTTCAGGCGGAAAGTCCCCGGCTGAACGTCGCCGGCGAAGAACGGATCGCCAGGCACGAAGGCCACGTTGTGTTTCAGACATTCCTTGAAGAGCTCAACGGTATCGTCAACACCTGGTACTTCGACCCAGAGGAACATCCCCCCTTCTGGATCGGTGTACTTCACGCCCGCCGGGAAGTACTTCTTGATCCCGTCGGTCATCAGGTTCTTGCGCTTGCCATAGAGGTCACTGATCTCCTTGACGTGGGCATCGACATCGTTGTCTTCAAAGAACTGGGCTACGGCAAACTGGGCCAGGTTGTCCGTATGCAGGTCCGCGGACTGCTTCAGGACGGTCAGCTTGTCGACCACCTTCTTGTCGGCCACCAGCCAGCCCAGCCGGAAGCCAGGAGCCAGGATCTTGGAGAAGGTGCTCATGTACAGAACGTGGTCATCCTTGTCGAAGGACTTGACCGCCGGAACGTGCTTACCGGCAAAGCGAATCTCACCGTAAGGGTTATCTTCGAGGACGTAAACGTCGTACTTAGCCGCCAGTTCAGCCAGCTTTTGTCGGCGCTCAACGGCCATCGTTCGGCCGGTCGGGTTTTGGAAGTTTGGAACGGTATAAACCAGTTTGGTGTTCGGGTTGGCCTTTAAGGCGGCCTCCAGGGAATCCATCTTCATCCCCTCTTCGTCCATCTCAACCCCCACGAAATGAGCGCCATAGGACTTGAAAACGTCCAGGGCACACAGGTAGGTTGGCTGTTCCACCAGGACGGTGTCGCCGGGATCGATGAAGGCCTTGCCGACCAGGTCAATGGCCTGCTCAGAACCGGTCGTCACCAGGACATTATCCAGTTCGGCATGCACGTCTTCCTTGGCGGCAACGTGCTTCAAGATCAGCTCACGCAGGGCGGTAACCCCCTTGGCAGCCCCGTACTGCATTGCTTCTTGACCATGCTTATCGAAGACCTTGTCGACCGCCGCCTTCATTTCTTTAACTGGGAAAAGTTCGGGTGCCGGCAATCCACCAGCAAAGGAAATAATTTGCGGATCCGCCGCTGCCTTGAGGATTGCACCAACCGCATCCGTGCCGTCTGCTGGTACTCGTTTTGAAAATTCAACCATATTGTCGTCACTCCTTAAAATTTAATTTTTCTCATCAACTTTTCAGAATTGATGTTGCTAAGGAGTATACACCCAAAAATTTTGCTTGTTAAGGGGCAATTTTATTTTTCTTGGTCAGCCAGCCAAGCGCAAACCACCTGTTCATACCGCTCCGTCTGCTCGGCAAAGACCATGTGGCGGGCGTTTTGGAAGAGCTGCCAGCGAGCATTTGGCAGGTGATCAAACATTGTTTTGGCAACCAGGGGCGTACAGAGGTCGTTCGTCCCGTCGATCACCAAAGCCGGAATTTGAATTTCAGCCAGCCGGTCCGTGTACTCGTAGTCGCGTAGGTTGCCAAGCGGGTTGTATTCGTTCGGTCCCCAGGCACGGAGGTAGGCCTGCTCCCCACCCTGCTTTGGGCGGCGCAACGGTTCCGGCGATTGGGGCGTCACCCGCGCGGCAGCATGCAGCTCCATGAAGTGCTCGTTGGCCCGCAGGTAGGCCGGGGCGGTAAAGTTCCCGCTGCGCTCCGCGTTCAGGATGACCGCCTGCTCCTCTTCCGGCATGAAACCGATCAGGCGGTGCAGCTCGCTAGCCCAGAGTTTGGCCGAAGACAGGGTGCTCGAGAGGATCACCCCCTGAATACCCTGGGGCCGGTAGTCGCAGAGGTAGATGATTGCCAGCATTCCGCCCCAGGACTGGCCCAGCAGATACAAGCGGTCGAGGTTGAGGAAGTCACGAAGGTTTTCCAGCTCGGCCACCCAGATCTGGGCCGTGTAGACTTCTGGGTGGTCATCGGGAATCGTCGAGCGGCCGCACCCCAGCTGGTCGTACATGATCAGCTGGCGGCCGGCACGTACTGCCAAATCGTCTAAGAGCTCAAAGTAGTTGTGAGTCGAGCCCGGCCCACCGTGCAAAAGCAGGAGCGGGGCACGATCGGTCGGCTCACCGACGATCCGGCAGTAGGTCTGGTAGTTGCCAAAGGGAATCATCACTTCCCGCACTTTCATTACAGCGCACCTCCCTCTGGCAGCGCGGCTTGTTGCTGAGCAAAGTGCGCCAGGAATTGGGCAAACTCCGGCCGGTCATTCAGCGCGGGCACGACGTCGAACACTTCTCCGCCGTGGTCCAGAAAGCGCTGGTGATTTTCGACCTGATCCTCCTCAATTGTCTCCAGGCAGTCGGTGACAAAGGACGGCACGACCACCAAGAGTTTCTTGTGCCCCCGCTTGATCTCCTCCAAAATTTCGTCCTTCAGGTAGGGCTGGAGCCAGGGCATTGGGCCAAACTTCGACTGGTAGGTCATGATGATTTGTTCATCATCGATCGCCAGGAGCTGGCGCAACTTGGTCGTCGTCCGTTCCGTTTCCTCCTGGTAGGGGTCGCCGTGCTTGACCATCGAGACTGGGATCCCGTGGTAGGCGATGACGAGCCGATCGTATTCCCTCTGCTCCCAGGCCTCCTGAATATGGGTCGCCAGGACCTGAAGATAGTCGGGCTCATCGGCAAAACGATCGATCACGCGGATGGCGGGGTCCACCGCCCGCACCTGTTCGATGATCGACTGGGTTGTGCTCTGTGTGAAATGGGGGAAGAGCGAGAGGACAGTGATGTGCCGGCACTCCTTCTTCATTGCCCGCAGCGTCTCGTCGATTGCTGGGTGTTCATAGGTCATCGCCATACGGACGTCCCAATCAGGCAGGTATTCCTGTACCCGCTTGGTTAGGTTCGCCGTGTTGACGATCAGAGGCGAACCGTCCGGCAGCCAGCAGTGGCGGTAGGTGGCCGCCGAGCTTTTCGACCGGAATGGCAGAATCATCCCCTTGAGAATCGGCTGCCACAGGGCTGGCGGCATCGTGATCACGTTGGGATCCCCCAGAAATTCGTTCAGGTAGTGTTTGACGGCTGGGACGGTCGGCTCCTCTGGCGAACCCAGGTTGACGAGCAATAATCCATTTTCTTTCATCGGGCATAACCTCGCTTTTAGGAAAAATAAAAAGATTCCCAGTGGTGGTAGCTGAAAATCTTCTGCAATTCTGCCGTTATTATACTAGAAAGCCCGCTCGAAGACTAAGGATCCACCTCCTGTTCACTAAAAGAAAACCGCTTCTTCGCAGAAAATTCCCAAAAGCTGTTGACAAATTAGAAAATGATGAGTATTATAATCAAAAATTAAACGAGAAAAGCAATGCCCAGGAGAGTAGGTCGGGTTGCTGGCAGCAGCGACTTAGGATTTGGTGAAAGCTAAGCGAGGCGCCCGATCGAAAATCACCTGGAAGCTGAAGACCGAACCAAGTAAGTTCTTCTGGTACCGTCCACCATTATCCGGACCGCAGATTATTATGTCTGGTCGAGATGGAATTTTTCCATGAAGAAAAGGTGGTACCACGAGCAATTCGTCCTTTAAGCGTCAATCGATGCTTGAAGGACTTTTTTATTTAAGGGGGTGATGGTCATGAAAGACAGTGACATTAGTGGCATTCAAAAGATTCAGAGTTGCAAGCAGCAGTCCGCTGACCATTATCCGTGTGGGCAATAAAATAACGGGGAAGTGGTCAGCAGCAAACGAATTGGGGGAGTTAATGATGACCACGGTGAATGGTGAAGCGACAAGTGATACTAGGTTGAATTGAGACGGCTCCTCACCTCCCTTAGTATTTGTTGCGTAAAGGGGTGAAAAGAAGCGGCCGCACTCGCTTTATGCACTAACGACGAATTCAATGGAAACAGACTAGTTCTTTATTTCTTAGCCATATTAATAAACATTTTCCTTTCCACAGCGGAGAGCATTGCAAAAAGTGCTCTTCTTTTTGCGTTCTATCTCAATATTTTACGTATTTAAACAGTAAAGGGTAAAATCTCCCTTTTAATACCGATATGGTATAATAATGAGGTGATGAGATGGAATACTTCGCAAAAAGCAGGAAACTTACTAAAATTCTCAACAATCCTAAATTACTAGTGAAGAAATTCGGCACAGTCCGTTCCACTATCCAAATTATTGATCTTGTGGACTATCATTGAAAGGAAGAGTGCCATGCTACACCGTGAAAATCGGATCCGCCAGTACCACCTCAGTTCCGCTGCCGACCTAATTAGCGAGGTGATGCAAAGTCACAACGTTACACAGGCCGACCTTGCCAAGCGACTGGGAATCAGCCAAAAAAACGTTTCTGATATTTTAAACCGTAAACGTTATCTTACAGAAACCACCGCTTTACGGATTGAACACGTAATGGGGATTTCCAGTGAGCTTTTACTGAAGCTTGACGCTAATTATAAGCTTCGGTTAGCCAAGGAGAATAATACCGTTGCTAAGCCCAGCTCTCCTTCATCAATCTTTTTAAAACGCTACTCTTGGGCGTAAACAAAAAAGCCGCGAGCAAAAACTCGCGGCTTTTTCTGATCTAATTATTAAATTAGAAGGTTTCGAGATCAAGCGTAACGCTTGGGCCAAAAGTAGAGGCGATTGAAGCGTGCTTGATGTAAGTCCCACGAACTGAAGCAGGACGAGCCTTAACAACGATGTCTTCGATCGTCTTCAGGTTTTCAACCAGCTTGTCAGTGTCGAAGGAAACCTTACCGAATGGTACAGCAACGTTACCATCACGGTCAGTCCGGTAGGTAACTTGGCCGGCCTTGGCGTCAGAAACAGCCTTGGCAACGTCCATCGTAACCGTACCAGTCTTTGGGTTTGGCATTAAGCCCTTAGGTCCAAGGATCCGGCCCAGACGACCAACCTTTGGCATCATGTTTGGCGTTGCGATCGCAACATCAAAGTCGAGCCAGCCGTCTTGGATCTTTTCAACCAGGTCGTCGGAACCAACAAAGTCAGCACCGGCATCCTGAGCAGCCTTGGCGTTTTCACCGTCAGCAAAGACGATCACGGTTTGGTCCTTACCAGTACCGTTTGGCAGAACAACTGCACCACGTAATTGCTGGTCAGCCTGCTTAGTGTCAACGTTTAAGTTAAATGCCACTTCGATTGATGAGTCAAAGTTAGCAAAGTCAATATCTTTTACTAATTGAACCGCGTCGTTAACAGCGTATTCTTTCTTGCTGTCAACCTTCTTAAGCGCGTCTTGGTATTTCTTACCACGAGTCTTAGCCATCTTGTGTTTTTCCTCCTTGCAAATGTGGTCTAACGGAGTTAATACCTCCCACGGAGACACACTACTTTAAATAGTGCATCCGGACTGCTTAGCAACTAGTCTTCAACAGTGAAGCCCATGCTGCGTGCAGTACCTTCGATCATGCGCATCGCTGCTTCAACGTCAGCGGCGTTTAGATCCTGCATCTTCGTTTCGGCGATTTCCTTAACTTGTGCCTTGGTTACAGAAGCAACCTTGTTCGTGTTAGGTTCACCGGAACCGTGTTCAACACCAGCGGCCTTCTTCAGTAAGACAGCAGCAGGCGGCGTCTTAGTAATGAAGTCGAATGAACGGTCCTCATATACGGTAATTACAACTGGGATCAGCATACCCTTTTGGTCAGCGGTCCGGGCGTTGAATTCCTTCGTGAAGCCCATAATGTTAATACCTGCTTGTCCAAGTGCTGGACCTACTGGTGGAGCTGGTGTAGCGGCACCGGCAGGAATTTGCAACTTGACAACGTTAGCTACTTTCTTTGCCACGAGACAAAACCTCCTTAGTCCGTGTTGTGGTCATGATGAGGCAGTCAATTTTACCTCTCCCACAGTATGTCGAATAGCATACCATAAGAACATACCACAATTATTCAGTAAATTCAATCACATTTATAGACAATTAATCAATAATTTTAATTAAAAAGAGGAATAATCAACTAACAACTCCAATCAAAAGCTATTAACAATTAGTCAACACTTTCAATCAAATTTATTGACAATTAATCAATCATCACAATCAAGATTAGAAATAATTAATCAATAATTTTGAAAAATTATTCAGCGTCGGTGTCGACCTGGTCAAAGCCCAGTTCGGCGGACGTTTCCCGGCCGAACATCTCAACGTTGACCTTCAGCTTTTGCTTTTCGTGGTCAACCGCCGTTACCTTCCCGGTCAGGTCGGCAAATGGTCCGGCAATAACCTTGACCGTGTCGCCTTCCTTGACGTCCAGGTCGCTGACGGTAATCGTGGCTCCCATCCGCTTCATGATCCGCTCAACTTCTTCCGGCAGCAGCGGCGTCGGCTTGGAACCACCACCGTGTGAACCGAGGAAGCCGGTAACCCCCGGCGTGTTCCGGGCAATGTACCATGCCTGATCGGTCATGACCATTTCAACCAAGACGTAGCCCGGGAAGGTGTTTTCGACAACTTCCTTAGCCTGGCCGTCCTTCATCTGCCGAACGGTTTCGTTGGCAACGACCACCCGGAAAATGTAGTCCTGCATCCCCATTGACTGGGCCCGGGATTCCAGGTTGCTCTTGACCCGGTTTTCGTAACCGGAGTAGGTGTGCAATACGTACCAACGTTTTTCATGTGATTCCACGATAAGTCCTCCTTAAAATTTAATCGTTTTTTTCAATTGTTTTTGCCAAAATAAAAAACCCCGCGTTACACGAAGTTCACCACGGACAGTATAACAGACTTGTAGCCATTTGACCACTGGCTTAGACAAACAGCTTCATTAACAGCTGAATCAGCCAGTCAAACAGGGCAAAGAACAGCACGAAGAACAGGGTTAAAGAAATAACGATCGTCGTGTCGCGCCGGTTTTCCTTGGCGGTTGGCCAAACAACCAACTTCATTTCATGACAAACACTTTTGGTAAATCGAATTAAGTGCATACTAGCCTCCACCTACTTGCTCTCGCGGTGAAGCGTGTACTCCCCGCAATGCTTACAGAATTTCCGTAATTCTAATCTTGATTCTCGTTGCGGGTTAGCGGTGATCGTGTAGTTGCGCGCACCGCATTTCGTACATTCCAAGGCAACTTTCTTTTGGGACATACACTCCGCCTCCATTCAATCAATAGGTTAGCACGAAAAGCACTTTTAAAGCAACAAATTGTGAATAGGAAGCAACAAAAGCGGGGCGTAAGAGTACGCCCCGCTTTTGTTTCCCACCTTATCTTCCAATTATTCTTTTCGTTCTACCATTCCCTTAATTCCTTGATGAGCTTATTGCGGCCACGAGCCAGTGCGGCGTGGACCTTTTGCTCCGTGCAGTCCAGCTGCTGGGCAATCTCCCGGTGACTTTTGCCCTCGTGGAGTAGGCACAGCACTTCCAACTCGAAGGGTGAGCACTTCTTGGCGAAACTGAGCAGACAGTCCTGGCAATAAGCCTCCTCGTCCGGAATTGTGCAGTGGGCGTCGACTAAGTATTCGGTTTTAACGGTTCCCAATGGTGCTAACCGTTCTGCCGGGATCCGTTTACAAGCCTGCCGTGCCCGGTAAAGGTCCAGAAGCCGGTTAATCAGGCTCTGCTTGTAAAAACCAGCAAATTGGCTCAACGACCGACCGTGGTAAGAACGAAGCGTCCGGACGAGAACCAGTTCGGCCTCCTGTCGCCAGTCCTCTAATTCAAGTCCCGGAATGTAGTATTGTTGCCAAAGGCGGCGAATCATGGGTCGATAGCATTTAAGCAGCGCAGTGAAATCTTGACTGTCGCCACTTTTCGCCCGGTCCAACATCATTAAGTCGACTAAGTAATCGTATTGTTTGGTGCAGTGCAGCATTTGCATTGCCCCCTCCCTTTAATATTCGATACCGTCATAATCTTAACTCCCTTGTCAGGTTCAGCCATCACCCTGGCTAATTTGGCTGAGTTACCAAATTCAATGTTCCCCCCGGAAACCCTCATAAGCTCTTTGTCAAATTTACGGCTCTGGTACTAATTTAGCAAAGTGTCGCCAAACGATACATAGTGACGCATCAACTTTTGGAACTGCTAATCGAACGGTAAGAACCCACCGGCCGCCTGCCCGGCCCCATTTGCTTAACAAAATAAAGAAAAATGTTCTTTTACCTAATTTTACTAAAGTGCGATAAGCGAAAGCGCTCACAATTGTGTCAGCAAAAGAAAAAGGCCGGCGCATTTGCCGACCGTTCGTTGCTATTTCAATGGGTGCCGTGAGTTAAAGCCCTGGTAAATCAGAAGGCTGGCTGCCACGCTGGCGTTCAAGCTCTGGACGTGGCCAATCATCGGAATCGTCAGCATCTCGTCACAGGTCTTCTTCAGAAGGGGCGAGATCCCCCGCCCCTCGTTACCAATCACCAGTGCCACGGCACCGTGGGCATCCCAGGTCCGGTAATCCTTGCCCTTCATATCGGTGCCGAAAAGCCAGACGCCGCGGTCCTGTAATTCCTTGGCGGTCTGGACCAGGTTGGTCACCCGGGCCACCGGAACGTGTTCGATCGCCCCCGTCGAGGTCTTGGCCACAACCGAGGTCAGGCCAACCGCTCGGCGCCGCGGGATAATAATCCCGTGAACCCCGGCCGCGTCTGCCGTCCGGATGATGGAGCCGAGATTGTGCGGATCCTCCAGCTCGTCTAAGATCAGGAAGAACGGGTCCTCTCCGTGCTTTTCGGCGTTGGCAAAGAGGTCGTCAATCGTCGCGTACTGGTAGGCCGCCACCGCCAGGGCCACCCCCTGGTGATTCTGGTGGTCGGTCATGTTGTCCAGCTTGGTCTTTGGCACGTTTGAAATCACCAGGTGGCGTTCCTTCGCCAGCTTGACGATCTGGGCGATGGCGTCCGCCTTTAGTCCGGACTGGATGAAGACCTTATTGATCTCCTGGTCCGACTTCAGTGCCATCACGGCCGGGTGCCGGCCAATAATAAAATCGGTATTCTCAGTCTTCATGCTTCGTCCGCCCCGCTTCCACTTGTTGAATGCACCATTCTGCTAGTTCCTGCAGCCGTTCCTGCTGCCCCGATAGCTGCAGGTAGCCCATCAAGGCCTCAAAGCCCGTCGACATCCGGTAGGTCAGGACCGCGGTGTGCTTGGCGTGGGTATGACTGTTGGCGTTGCGGCCGCGCTTGAAGTAGGCCCACTCCGTCTCGTTTAACAAATCGTCTTCCTTCATCAGATCGATCAGGGCCGCCTGGGCCTTGGCCGAAACGTAGTGGGTTGCCAGGTGCTGCAACTTGGTGGGCTTGCTAAGGCCCTGGCTCAAGAGGTGCTGGCGAATAAATACTTCGTAGACCGCATCCCCCAGGTAGGCCAGGGCGATGCCGTTTAGCTGTTGATAGTCTGCTGTTTCCATTAAGTGCTGATTACTCCTTCTTGTAACGGGTCCCCTGGGGCGTGTCCTCCAGGATGATTCCCTGTTTTTTAAGATCGTCTCTGATTTGGTCGCTGCGGGCAAAGTCGCGATTCTTGCGGGCCTGGTTGCGCTCCTCGATCAGCTGCTTGATCTGCTCGTCATCGATTTGGTTGTCGCTGGCCGTCAGTTCGACCCCGAAGATGCTCAGCAACTCTTGCAAAGTCGCCTTGTAGGCCGCCAGGGCATCCTGGTGAACAGTCTCCTGTTGGGCGTAAACGTTGGCTGCCTTGACCAGCTCGTAGACCACCGCGATCCCGTTTTGGACGTTGATGTCGTCATCCATAGCCGTGATGAAGCGGTGCTTGAAGTCCGCCAGTTGCGCCTCAACCTGGTCATCGCCACCGGCTAAAGCGTCCTTTTGCCGGTAGGTCAGGTTGTCGTAGGCGGTCTGAATGTGATCCAGGTTGTTTTGGGCGTCAACCAGGTTGGCCTTGCTGTATTGGATTGGCCGCCGGTACTGGGTGGTCGCCATGAAGAAACGCAGTACCTGGGGATCGACTTCCTTAATAATGTCGTGGACGGTGATGAAGTTGTGCAGGGACTTGCTCATCTTCTCGTTGTCCTTGCCGATCGTCACGAAGCCGTTGTGCATCCAGTAGCGCACGAACTTCTGCCCGGTCTCAGCCTCACTTTGGGCAATTTCGTTTTCGTGGTGCGGGAACTCGAGGTCCTGACCCCCGGCGTGAATGTCGAGCGTCTTACCCAGGTACTTGGTCGACATCACAGAGCACTCGATGTGCCAGCCGGGACGACCCTTGCCCCACGGTGAGTTCCAACTGATTTCACCCGGCTTGGCAGCCTTCCAGAGGGCGAAGTCCATCGGGTCCTCCTTCTTGTCAACCTCATCGGCGCTGACGTGCTCGCTGGCCCCGACTTCCAGGTCGTCGATTGACTGGCCGGACAGCTGGCCGTAGTGTTTGAATTTACGGGCCCGGTAGTAAACGTCCCCGTCCTTTGCGTAGGCATAGCCCTTCTCGACCAGGTCAGCAATGAATTTGACGATGTCTTCAATATTTTCAGTGGCCCGCGGGTGGAGGGTGGCCGGTTCAATATTGATTGCCTTGGTGTCCTCCATGAAGGCCTGGATGTACTTGTCGGCTAGCTGGGGAACCGTGATTCCCTGCTCGTGGGCGGCCTTGATCATCTTGTCATCCACGTCGGTGAAGTTGGAGACGTAATTAACCTTGTAACCCTTGAATTCCAGATAACGCCGCACCGTGTCAAAGGCGATCGCCGAGCGGGCATTGCCGATGTGGATATAGTTGTACACCGTCGGACCACAGACATACATGTTAACTACGCCTGGATGCAGTGGCTTGAATTCTTCCTTTTTTCTCGTTAACGTGTTATAAATTGTCAGCATGTGATCCGCTCCTCACTTAAATTTACTCCTTTCATCTTACCACAAACCGCCGCGAGCACCTATCAGATTAGGAAAATCGGCGACTGTAAACTTCTTTAAGACTTTGATCATAATTTCTTCACATTCTCCTGATAGTATAAGAACCGTAGTAAAGAAGAACTTTACTACATCAATGAAACCTATTATTTTTCAATTACTCCTCCCAATAGTAACCGAAAAAATAATCATTACGAGATCTCCCCCAAGATTTTCGTAATACTCCCTATTACAAAAAAGGCGGCTTAATCCCAGGCCGTCTTTTTTGTATTTAGAGTACAAATGAATCAAAAGCGGGGCGTATGGCTAACCTAGGACGGGAGTCGGCACTGAAGGCGTCGGCTTTTGTCCGTAGTCAAATAGACTTGCTCCGCTGCGTTAGACACTAGCCCCGCGATTCTTTTGCATGTTTTCATTAGAGTGCAAATGAAGGGCCCCGCAACGCTTGTCACGCTGCGGGGCCTTTTTCTTTACTTCTGCTTCTTTTGATTGTTCTTGTTTGAATTTGACGGCTTGGCAGTATCCTTGCCGCTCTGGTCGCCGATCCCTTTTTGCGAATGCAGCGGCCGGGCGAAGATCATCCGGCCCGCGTCCGTTTGCAGGGCCGAGGTGACCTCGACGTCAATCGGCTTGTTCATGAAGTAGCGGCCGTCCTCGACCACCACCATGGTGCCGTCGTCCAGGTAAGCCACCCCTTGCTGGCGCTCTGTCCCCTTCTTGACGACGACCACCCGCATCGTCTCGCCCGGGATGACCCGGGGACGCAGCGACTTGGCTAGGTTGTTGATGTTTAAGACGTCGACGTTTTGGAACTGGATCACCTTGTTAAGGTTGTAGTCGTTGGTAACGATCGCCCCATGTACCTTCTTGGCCAGGGCAATCAATTTGCTATCGACCTCAGGGATGTCCTCGAAGTCGCCCTCGTACATCTCAATCGGCACGATCTTCTCACTGCGCAGCTTATTTAAGATATCCAGGCCGCGCCGGCCCCGAACCCGCTTGATGCTCTCGCCGGAGTCGGCAATGTACTGCAGTTCGTAGAGCACGAAGTTCGGTACCAATAGCGTTCCTTCCAGAAAACCGGTCTTGACCAGGTCATAAATCCGACCATCGATCAGGATGTTGGTATCCAGGATCTTGTAATGGTGGTAATTGGGATCCTGACGTTCAAGGACCTCGCCGTCCCGTTCCTTTTGGTTCCGCCGCAGGATCAGCTTGCGCCAGTCGTCCAGCCGCGTGGTCCCGATCCGGAAGCCAAAGTAGCTGAAGATGATCATCAACAGGATCGGCAGGATGTTATTGATGACCGGGATCCGGGTCCGCCACAATGGAATCGAGATCAGGATTGCCAGCACCAGCCCGATAATCGTCAGCAGTGCTCCCGATAATAGGTACAGTGGGTTCTTGCTGGTCAATGTGGTCTCAACCCGGTGGATTGCCTTTAAAGTCGGCGTCACCAGCGGAATCGCCAGCAGCCAGAAAACAAGTGCACCAAGAATAATATCAATAATTGCTAATAATGATTCGGCAATGTGCCAGTTGAGAACATCCCAGATCAGTGGCATGTAGTAGAAGCCAATCGTGGCCCCCACGACGACGTAGATCAACGTCAAAATTCGACGTGGTTTTTTGTCCATATCGTATCCCCTTCCTTTGAAATTTGATTTGGCCCTTTCCTAGGCCAGTGCCAGGTGCAACGCCTCCTTCAACGTCGTCACCCCGATTACCTGAATGCCGGTCGGCACTTTCCAGCCCTTGAGGTTGTTCTTCGGCACGAAGATTCGCTCAAAGCCCAGCTTCTGGGCCTCGGCTACCCGCTGCTCGATCCGGTTGACCCGCCGGATTTCACCGGTCAGGCCAACCTCACCGACAAAGGCATCGCTCGGCCGGGTCCCCTTATCGCGGTAGCTGGAGGCGATGCTGACGGCAATCGCCAGATCGATCGCCGGTTCATCCAGCTTAACCCCACCCGCGGCCTTCAGGTAGGCGTCCTGGTTCTGCAGCATCAGGTTGGCCCGCTTCTCCAGGACCGCCATGATCAGCGAAACCCGGTTGCGGCTCAACCCGGTGGCGGTCCGCTGGGCGTTGCCGTAGACCGTCGGCGTGACCAGGGCCTGGATTTCGACCAGGATCGGCCGGGTCCCCTCCAGTGAAACGACCACCGCCGAGCCGGTGGCGTCCTGGAGCCGTTCCTCTAAGAAGATCTCCGAGGGATTCTTGACCTCGGTCAGCCCGTTGGTGTGCATCTCGAAGATCCCCAGCTCGTTGGTCGAGCCAAACCGGTTCTTGACCGAGCGCAGAATCCGGTAGGTGTGGTGAAGGTCCCCTTCAAAGTAGAGAACCGTGTCGACCATGTGCTCCAGAATCTTCGGCCCGGCCAGCGCCCCGCCCTTGGTGACGTGGCCGACGACGAAGATCGTGATGTTGTTACTCTTGGCAATCTGCATCAGCTGGGCCGTGACCTCGCGAATCTGGGAGACGCTGCCGATCGCCGAGCTGACGTCGGTGGCCTGCATCGTCTGAACCGAATCGATCACCACGTATTCGGGCTTGAGGTCCCGGATCGTGTCGCGAATGCTGTCCATGTTGGTCTCCGGGTATACATAGAAGTCGTCGCCGGAAACGCCGAGTCGCTCCGCCCGCATCTTGATTTGGGTGCCGGACTCTTCACCGGAAACGTAGAGCACCCGGTGATGCTCGTCGCTCAGCTGGCCGGACACCTGGAGGAGCAAAGTCGACTTCCCGATCCCGGGGTCCCCACCGATCAGAATCAATGAGCCGGGCACGATCCCGCCGCCGAGGACCCGGTTGAGTTCGTTCAGTCGGGTCTTGACCCGCGGCGTCTGCTTGCTATCGATCTCACTGATCTTTTGTGGCTTGGACACCAGGCCGGTCAGCGTGGTCGTCTTCGCCTTGGCACTGCTGGCGCTTGCGCTCTGCACCTGTTCCTCGACGAAGGTGTTCCACTGGCCACAGTTGGGGCACCGGCCGAGGTAACGCGGCGAATTGTAGCCGCAGTTTTGGCAAACGTACTGTGTTCTCACCTTGGCCATTTCAGCACCCCCTACTTCTTAGTCGAACCAAAGCCACCGGTTCGCTGGGCCGTTGGCTGGTCCTCGTTGTCGGCCCGCAAGTAAGGAATAAAAATCCCCTGACCGATCCGCTCGCCCTTCTTAACGTGGTAGTCACGCAGACCGTAGTTGATCAGCTGGAAGAAAATCTCCCCCTCGTTGCCGGCGTTGTTGTAGTAATCGGCATCGACAATTCCAACCCCGTTTGGCAAAACCAGCCGCCGCTTCAGTGGGCCGCTAGACCGGTCTGCCAGCAAGAGGAATTCGTCCGGCTGCATGTAGGCCTTGATTCCCGTTGGCACCAGGTAGGGCTTCAGGCTGGCGTCGGCTGCCGTGAAGTCAGTGTCGGTCAGCTTTTTCTGCTGGTGAATTGTCCACAGGGCCTTGATAAAATTACCCTTCCAAATTGATGGCAGGGTAAAGTCTTGTGCCGCTT
Source organism: Limosilactobacillus sp. (assembly GCF_022482365.1). Lineage (NCBI taxonomy): Bacteria > Bacillati > Bacillota > Bacilli > Lactobacillales > Lactobacillaceae > Limosilactobacillus > Limosilactobacillus sp. Next base: position 1,977,359 of record NZ_JAKVPE010000001.1, on the reverse strand, counting down.
CAAAGTCGTAGCCCGCGGCGTTTTCCGTCTGTCGTTTCGGCAGGTTGATCCCCTGGTCGCGCTTGGTGGAAACCACTTCAAATCCGCGTTTCATCTAATCACTCCATTTAACAATAGTCAATATACTATCATAACATTATAGGATAGAATTATTGCGATTGGTATCACTAAGCCTTGACTTTAAAGATTACTTTACGGAAAATTGAGGGTGAATGGAAGTGATCACGATGCAATACCAAATTGAGGATCACCGCATTGTTGCTAGTGACGGCCAGCAGTTCGTCGGCGAGATTTCATTTCCCGCCGTCCAGGGCTATTCCGACCGGGTCGTCGCCGAACGGGTCTTTGTCCACCCTGATTTTCGTGGACAAGGGGTGGTTGTGTCGCTCGTAAAACGTTTTATTGACTACGCCACCGACCAGGGCTGGACCGTCAAGCTGATGTGCCCATACGTGACCCAGCAGTTCAAGCAGCATCCGGAGTATCAACATTTGCTATTACCAGAAGATCGGTTTTAATAAGGAGGAATTTCCAATGAACCAAGACGAATTAAAGGCACAGACGGGGCAGGAATCCGTTAAGTACATCAAGTCCGGCATGATCGTCGGCCTCGGCACCGGCTCCACGGTCCGCTACATGGTTGACGAGCTTGGCAAGCAGGTCCAAGCCGGCAACATCACCGACATCATCGGGGTAACGACCTCGAACCGGACCACCAAGCAGGCAGAGAGCCTCGGCATCACCATTAAGAACCTGGACGAGGTCGACCACATCGACCTGACCATCGATGGCGCCGATGAAATCAGCGATGACTTCCAGGGGATCAAGGGTGGCGGTGGCGCCCTGCTCTGGGAAAAGATCGTGGCCAACGCTTCCGATAAGGTAATGTGGATCGTCGACCAAAGCAAGATGGTCCACAAGCTGGGCAAGTTCCCGCTGCCGGTCGAAGTAATCCCATTCGGCAGCCAGCACGTCTTCAACCGCCTCGAGAAGAAGGGCTACAAGCCAAGCTGGCGGATGGACGGCGACCAGAAGTACCGGACCGATGAAAATAACTACATCATCGACCTCCACCTCGGCCAGATCGACCACCCAGCAGAACTGGCGGATGAACTGATCCACATGGTCGGCGTTGTTGAAACGGGACTGTTCTTGAACCGGGTCAACGACGTGATCGTCGGCACCGACGAGGGTCCTAAGGTCCTGCACGCTCGTTAAAATTTAAGAAAATAAGGAGGTTGGGAATTAACCCAATCTCTTTGCTTTTATATAGCAGTAAATGCTATAGCGCGGTAGCTGGCTGGATTCCGAACGTTGATAAATCAACGTCCGGAACGCCTAGCCAGCCTCGCGGGGGTGGGAAGACGAACTCGCAAGCGAGTTCTGTCCCACCGCCTTCTTATATCTTCCCCCGCCGTCACAATTCGCCTATAATATAGGGTAAGAATACTAAGGGGGCTTTTTAATGACTTTTAAAATCACCAAGGACGATCTCGATCGTTTTCGCACCGACTATGAGGGCCGGCGTGACAGCCAAGTAATCGAAAACGCCGTCACTAAGAACGGGGTTCGCAACGCCAGCTTCAACTGGCACTCGATTGCCGACAACGATCCCCACTTCTCAATTGACCTGAAGACCGGGAACGTCGCCGATCAGAAGCAGTCCGGTCGCTGCTGGTTGTTTGCCGCATTGAACACGATGCGTCACGACATGCAGAGCAAGTTCAACCTGCCGGATGACTTTGAATTGTCCCAGTCCTACCAATTCTTCTGGGACAAGTTCGAGAAGGCTAACTACTTCTACGAAAACGTCATCAAGACCGCCAAGAAGCCGACCGACAGCCGGAAGGTGGCCTGGCTGATGGAGGCACCGCAAAACGACGGTGGTCAGTGGGACATGCTGTGTGCTTTGATCGAAAAGTACGGGGTGGTGCCGAAGTCCGCAATGCCGGAATCCTTTAACGCCACCAACTCTCGGGGCATCGACGAGGTCTTGAACAACAAGCTTCGTCACGACGCCGTGATCCTGCGCAAGATGGTCAACGAGGATCACGCCAGCGAAAAGCGCCTGGACGCCAAGCGTGGCGAGCTGCTGAACGAGGTCTACCGGATGCTGGCCTACGCTTTTGGTGAACCAGTCACGACCTTCGACTTCGAATACCGGACGAAGAAGGATCACGAGTACCACCGCGACAGCAACCTGACACCACAGAAATTCTTCAAGAAGTACGTCGGCTGGAACCTGGATGACTACGTTTCGATCATCCAGGCCCCAACCGCCGACAAGAAGTACCACAAGACCTACACGATCGACATGCTGGGCAACGTCGTCGGTGGCCGACAGATCAAGCACCTCAACCTGCCGATGGACGAGTTCAAGCAGCTGGCGATTGAACAGCTGAAGAACGGCGAAAGCGTTTGGTTCGGTTCCGACGTCGTCAAGTACTCTGAGACCAAGCTGGGGATCATGGCGCTGAACACCTACGATTACAGCGCCCTCTTCGACGTGGATCTCGACATGACCAAGGCCGAGGCCCTCGACTACGGCCAGAGCATGATGGACCACGCGATGGTCATCACCGGGGTTGACCTGGTCGATGGCAAGCCAACCAAGTGGAAGGTCGAGAACTCCTGGGGTGACAAGGTTGGCCACAAGGGCTACTTCGTGATGTCCGACGCCTGGATGGACAAGTACGTCTACCAGCTCGTCGTCAACAAGAAGTACCTGACTGACAAGCAAAAGAAGGCCCAGGAACAGGAACCAATCGTCCTGAAGCCATGGGACCCAATGGGAACGTTAGCTTAATCGAAAGCTTAAAAATGACAAAATGCCACCCGATAAATCTGCAAATTTATCGGGTGGCATTTTCAATTTATTTTAATTTTTGATCCAGGAAGTCCCGCGCAATGTCGTAAATGCGCTGGCTCCAGAAGTCGCGTTCGTGGTTGGCGCCCTTAACCCGGTAGGCCGTGACCTCGTAGCCGTCCTGGTCGAGCTGGTTGTACATGTCGACCATCTGGTGGTAAGGAACCACGGTATCGGCATCCCCGTGCAGCAGCAGGAATGGCGGGTAATCCTGCCCCGGCTCCTCGACGGCCAGCGGGCTCATCGCCCGGGCGACCTCCGCCCACTTGGACGGATCGGGCCCAAAGAGGCAGAACTGGAGCAGCTTGTTGCCCGGGACCTTCTTGGAATACTCAAAGGTGTCGGCCACGTCCATCGGCGCGAAGCAGGAAATGACTGCGTCAACCCGGTCGGATTCGTGGGCGTAGAGCCGGGTCTTGTAGCGTTCGTCATCCCCGGTCAGGCCGACCAGCATCGCCGCATTGGCACCCGAGGAAGTCCCCCAAATGCCGACGCGGTGCGGGTCAATCGCGTATTTGCGAGCGTGACGCCGCAGGTAGCGGATCGCTGTCTTGACGTCCTCCAAGAAGGCCGGAAAGGCGTAACCGTCGACGGCGCTGCGGTGCTGGACGGTCGCCACCACGTAGCCGTGCTTGACGAATTGCACCAGCTGCGGAATTTCCTCACCCAGCTTGCCGGTGCGCCAGGAACTCCCCTGGACGAAGACAAGCAGTGGGCGCGGCGCCGGGTGGTACTGTTGGGGGTAACGCTGGGTCCACGGGGTCATGATGGCCATCTTGAGGGGGCGGCCATCAACCGCCGCGTAGGTCACGTTATCGAGCAGGCGGACCTGCCCATCTAAAGTGGGGTTGTTTTGCAGCTCATGAATCATTTAATCTTCACCATCCATTGTAATGAAAGTCTTCTTGACGATGTGCAAGTGATCGTCGAATCGGTACCAGATCGGTTTGCCGTTTGGCACCTCAACCTTGTCAATGTCCTCATCCGGAATCTGGTCGAGGTACTTGATCAGGGCCCGCAGCGAGCTGCCGTGGGCCACCACCAGTTGATTTTTCCCGTCCAAGAGGCGTGGCGCAATCTGATCCTGCCAGTATGGCAAGAGCCGCTGCTGGGTCATCGCCAGGCTCTCGCTCAGCGGCATCTTCACCCCGAGACGGTTGTAGCGCCGGTCGTGCTGACGCTCCGTCAGCTGCGGCGGCAGGTCGGAATAGCCCCGCCGCCAGCGATGCAGCTGTTCTGCGCCGACCTCTTCTTTGACCTTGGCCTTGTTGCGACCGCTCAGTGCGCCGTAGTGGCGTTCATTGAGCCGCCAGGTCTTATGAACCGGAATGTACAGCTGGTCAATCGCCTCCAGGATGATGTTCGTCGTCTTGATCGCCCGCCCCATGTAGGAGGTGTGGGCGTCGGCGAACTGAATCCCGAGCTGGGCCAGCTCCCGGCCGACCGCCTGCCCCTGGGCAATGCCTTCCGGCGTCAAGGGCACATCGGTCCAACCCGTGAAGATGTTGTCCCGGTTGGCCTGACTCTGACCATGTCGAACAATCACTAAATCTACCATAATAGCTCTCACTCCTTTGCCACCACTTATGATAGCGCAATTGTGCAGTCTTTAACAGTCGGACCTACAACATCGTCTTGATTAGAACCATCAGGATCGGAATGACGATCACACTGAGGACCGTCGTTTCGGTGACCATGATCGCGGCGTAGTCCGAATCGGCATGGTAGAGCTTGGAAACAACTGGGGCGTTGGTCATGACCGGCATAGCCGCTTGCAGGATGAAAACCTGTTTCATCAGGGCCGGCATAGAACTTGGAATCACCAGAATGGCCATCAGGACCGGCGCAAAGAGGAAGCGGCCGAGGAGAATCCCCCAGGCGTCCCGGGTCAGCCGCACCCGACTGAGGCCGGCGTTGGAGATCGCAATCCCGATGAAGATCATCGACAGCGGAATCGTCAGCCCACCGATGTAGGAAAGGTCGCTCATCACGAACTTCGGCAGGTGAACGTGAAGGATTACTAAGATCACCCCCAGAATGAAGCCAAGCAGCGGCGGCGAGAAGATCTTCTTCAGGGCCGTCTTGACGTCGATCTTGGCCTCGTGCATCCCGTCACGCTGGATCAGCCACACGCCCAGCGTCCAGAAGAAGGTCGTGTTGGCCATGTAGTAGACCAGGACGTAGGGAATCGAACGGTTGCCAAAGAGGGCCAGGTTGATCGGCAGGCCGATGAAGACCGTGTTGGAATTAAAGAACATCGAGGAAAAGAGCCCGATGTGCGACCGTTTGATCCCGATCACCCGGGCCACGGCAAAGGAAAGGGCGAAGAGGATCAGCATTGACAGGACCGGGTAACGCAGGTCCGGCAGCAAGGTTTTCAATTGCCCAGCCGAAAAGTCATGCATGATCGTCGTCACCATGTAGCACGGCAGGGCGACCTGGGTGACGATCCGGGAGATGACCTTCGAAGACCCCGGATTAAACCAGCCCCGTTCGTTGAGCACGAAGCCGACGACCACCATTACCAGGATAATCAGGACCCCGGAAATCGCGGACAGGAATATTGACAGCATTTCATCATCTACTTTCTCTCAAGTTATCTTTCTATTGTACAACGTTAACCAAATTTTAAGAATTCTAATCAAGCAGATTCTCAATTAAAATCCCGTCGCCGCAAGAAGTGGACTATAATTAGGGAGATTGACTAATTATCTTAAGTATGGAGATAATCATGAAAAGCAAATTGTATCACCTAATCAACTGGTCATTGCCCTACCTTGCAATCTGCGTAATGGCCTACATTATTATGTACCCTCAGATCATTTCTCATGGGGTGATCCTCGGGACCGACTCGATCTTCCACTTTAACCGCTTCTACGATGCCGCCAAGCAGATCCAGCACCTGGACTTCAGCTATTTTCAGAGCAACTACTGCTTCCAACAGAGTGGGCGGGTGATCAACGCCGTCTACGGTCCCCTCTTTGCCTACCTCAACGGGGCCCTGCTTGGTTTCTTGGGTACCTGGTATCGCTACGAGGTCATCAGCGATTTCGTCGTCTATGTCGTCGGCGGGATCGGCATGTACCTGCTGGCGACCAAGGCGCACAGTTCCCGGCGGTTCGCCCTGTTGGTCAGCCTGATCTTCATGAACATCGGCTGGCTGCCCCGCTGGCAGCTCGCCCAGAACATGAACGCCTGGGGAGCAATGCTGGCGCCCTACATGCTGATGTGCGCGATCACGATGCTCCAGGACCGCGCGCGGCCGGTTCACTGGCTGCCCCTAATGATCGTGATGACGACCGTGATCCAGATCCACCTCTTGAGCTCGATCTTCTTCGTTCTCACCCTGCTTCCCTTCTTCATCATCGGCCTGGTGAAGACGAGCAACCGCTGGGGGATGATCAAGGAGACCGCGCTGGCCGTGATCGGCACCGTCATCCTGACCGCCAACGTCTGGGGAGCGCTGTTGATGCTCAACCTCCACAACCACATCGCCGCCCCGGCCGACTTTAACATGCTGTTTAACTCGCTCAAGCCCTCGCAGTTCAATAGCACGCGCAACTACCTCATCTATTTCTGTTGGCTGCTCTTCCTGGCCCAGCTGCTTTATGTCTGTCGGCACTGGCGACGTTCGCTGGTCAACACCACCGTGACCCTGTTTGGCTTTATCATCCTGATGGTTTCCTCCATCTGGACGCCCTGGGATCAAATTGCGAAGGCCATCCCGGCCCTGTCGCACACCCTCCAGTTTCCCAGCCGGCTGACCGTCATCGCCTATCCCCTACTCCTCTTGGGGGTAGCGATTTCTGCGACCGACTTCGTTTGCGGGGAGCGGGCACCGCGGCTCCAGTTGCGGCGCAAGATCACCGTCGGTATCCTGCTCTTCATGGTCGCCCAGGTCCTCGTGCCCAACACCAGCGACGTCTTTCGGCGGACAGCGCGTTACAAGTCGCCGGCCGTCCTGAACTCCTCCAGCGCGATTGCCTGGGTCACCGAGAACCGCTTCGGCCTGCGTCGGTCGGTTCACGACCTTTATCCCGGTCAATTGCTGACGATGGTGGAAAAGCGCAGCCCGGACTACCTGCCGGTTCCGAAGAAGTACCTCAACAACCGGAAGTACATCCGCTCCTTTGCCTACCAGGACCAGATCATCAACCACGCCGGCGAATACAAGCACACGGTCCTTCCCCACGGCGGCCTGCAGTTGGCCTGGAACGCCGCCACGGCCGGCCGGGTCCGGCTGCCAATCATCACCTATCACGAATCGCAGCTCACCCTCAATGGCAAGCGACTGCACAACTACAAGCGGTCCAGAATCGGGGCTCCCTACGTTTATCAACGCCAGGGACAAAATACCGTCACCCTCTACTTTAAGGTAGCAAGCTGGTTTAAGGTTCTCCTAGCAATTTCGCTAGTTGGCATCAGCATCTTGCTGCTCTACGGGATTTACGCCCTGATCCGCTCGCTGCCCGGATTCTGGTACCACATTACCACATAAGAAAAAACGCTGAACCGATCAGATGCTTTTAATGAGCATCTTCGATCGATTCAGCGTTTTTTAGTTTTTATTTGGGCTGCTGATCAAGCTTAGTCCTGCTTGTTCTTCTTAGAACCAAGCAGGCCAAACATGGTCAGCAGGGAGGCAAAGCCTAGGCCAACCAGGGCCGTGGAATCGGCATTCCCGGTCTGTGGCAGGCGTTGGCTAGTGGCACGTTCATTTGCCGACGTGGTGTCAGTTGGTGCAGCTGCGTTGCTTGCGCGCTGTGCATCAGTTGAAGTAGTCGACTTGGCGGTACCGCGAACAGTGATCCCCGTTAGAGTAGCACCATTTGGATCCGTCGTCGGTGCATACTTAGCCTGCGCAGCACTCGTTGATGCGACGGGGGCTTCACTAACAGGAGCTTCACTGGTAGTAGCGTCATCCTGTTGATTGCTATCGTCCGGTGCAGCATCAGCATTTCTGTAGTGTGCGTCAAAGTCTGGATCAGTGGGCTGTGACGTGTCGGTGTTGTGATCACCTGGCTGTGACGTGTCAGCGTCGTGATCGGCCGGCTTGGCTGGTTCTACCGGATCCGTCGTCTGGCCTGGATCAACCGGCGTTTGTTGGTCGGCCGTGTAGGTAATGTTGATCACCTGATCCATCGTGTCGCCATCAACGGTTACTTCGGGCACGTCGCTTTGACTTGGCGTGTAGCCGGCGATTGCGGCTGGCTTGAAGTCCTGCCAAGTCCCGGTCGTCCAGTCACCCCAGGTCGTCTGGCCAGTGACCAGGTCGAGGTCGCCACTCCGAGTCAGCGTAACCGTCTGCTTGGTGGTCGTCGTCTGACCATCCGGCGTTGTCACGTTGATCGTCCGGGTGACCGTCTTGGTTTCGGTTGGATCCTGAACGGCGTGCTTGATGACCACAATGATGATCTGACCGTTTTCTTCGCGGATCGTTACCTCACTCGGGACGGTGCTTGGATCGGCTGGTTCCCAACCGGCAGGAATCTCAGGAGTGACCTTGATCGTATCACCGACGTTGCCGGAGATAACCTGCCGACTGATCTCGTTGCCGTCCTGGTCAACATACTTGATCGTCACGTCACCCTGCTTGACAGGCTTAGCATCGGCCGTGTAGGTGATTGCGATCGTGGTATCCGGTGTTGTGCTGGTAACGGTCTGTTGCGCTACGCTGGCCTGACTCGGCGTGTAACCTGGGATAGTTGGCGTATCAAATTCATCCCAAGCCCCAGTCGTCCAGTCACCGGTTTCAAGCACGTCGCCGGTAACCGCGTCCTTCGTAACCATCCGGGACAATTCGGCGGCTTGCTTCGTTGTCTTGACAGTGCCGTCCGGATTGGTAACGTTGATCGTCCGGGTGATGGTCTTGGTATCAACGTCCGCTTTCTTGCCGTGATTCAAATGAACGGTGAAGTGGTTCTTGGCGCTGTCACTGCTGTAGTATTCACCTTCAAAGCGGAAGTCGTTTGGTCCCAGCTCGTAACCCTGCTGTTCAAGCAGCTTGATCTGGTACCCAGGGTAGGTCGCAAAGACAATCTTTTGACCAACCTTGCCATTGACCGTCTCGGTCTTGATGGCCTTGCCAGTTGCATCGTCCACGTAAGTGATCGTGGCGGTTTGTTTGTTTGCATGGTAAACAATCGTAACCTCATGCTTCTGATTTGAATCGTTAGCGTCGATTGCTAATTGATCAACCTGAGCTTGGTCGGCCGTGTAGCCATCCTTAGTTGGAGCAACTACCGCGTCAAACTGGTTGTGGTCACTGACCCATGCACCGTCGTTGATGACATTGCCGTTGTAGTCAGTCTCGGTACTCTTGTTGAAGGTAACGGACTGAACGGTGTCGCCGAAGAGCTCGTTGCCATGCTCGTCAACGTAGTGAATCGTCCGGGTATACAGCTTAGCGTCAGACTTAACGGAATCTGGGTAATAGGTTACCGTCTCGTCACCATCCAGCATCAGGGATTGGCCATCCACGACAGGGGTAAAGCCGTTACTCTGAGCCTTATCTGGTGTGTAACCCGGTCTCTCTGGAGTAGAAATTTGAGCAAAGCGAGAATTGACCTTCCAATTCCCGTACGTCACTTCGCCCGTTGCTTCATCCAACGTCGCGGTTCTCGTAACTGCGCCCAGGATAGACTGTTGAACAACGTTATAGTCGTTCTGCTTTCCATCAGCGAAAACGTAGTGAATGGTATAGGTTGCATTCCGACTTAAATCGTAGCCGTTAGGATTATAAGCTGGTGTAAAGGTCTGCGTCTTATGCGTGAAATGAACCACGTAGGCATTCTTGGCATTATCGGACTGGTAAGCCTGGTTGTTGAAGTCAGTGTCTTGGTATACGTAACCAGCATCCCGGTAAGCCAGAATCTGTTTGCCCGGATCATTGGCGAAAACGATCTGTTGGCCAAACTTGCCGATGGCATTATCTGTCCGCATCCCCTTGTGATCAGTATCATCTACGTAGGTGATCGTCGCAGTCTGCTCATTAGCCGTATAGGTGATATTAACGACTTGATCTTTAGTATTGTTATCAACCTTTTCCGCAGCTACCGTAGCTTGACTTGGCGTATAGTTTGAAATGGTTGGCGTATCAAACTCAGCCCAGCTACCAGTTGTCCAGTCGCCGGTTTCAAGCACGTCACCAGTCACCGCGTCCTTAGTAACCATCCGGGACAATTCAGCAACTTGCTTCGTTGTCTTGACCGCGCCGTCCGGGTTGGTAACGTTAATCGTCCGGGTAATCGTCTTGTTCTCAACATCCGCTTTCTTGCCGTGATTCAAATGAACGGTGAAGTGGTTCTTGGCGCTGTCGCTGCTGTAGTATTCACCCTCAAAGCGGAAGTCGTTTGGTCCTAGCTCGTAGCCCTGCTGTTCAAGCAGCTTGATCTGGTATCCAGGGTAGGTCGCAAAGACAATCTTTTGACCTACTTTACCACTTGCCTTCTCGGTCTTAATGGTTTTGCCGGTTGCCTCGTCCACGTAGGTAATCATGGCATCTGCGTCGCTAGCCTTGTAGGTAACCGTAAGCTCAGAAGACTTTGTGTCGACATTGGCGCTTTCCTGCGCAACGGTTGCCTTGTTTGCCGTGTAGCCGGCAATTACCGGACTATCGACTGCCGCAAAGTCTTGATCCGCAACATTATTCCAAGTGGTTTGACCAGTAACCAGGTCTTTCGTACCGGTCTGTTTGAAGGTCAGAGTCTGAACGACATCCTTGGCAGCCTCCTTGCGATCACTGTAAACGTAGCGAATCGTGCGAGTGACCGTAACGTTTTTAGTAACAGTCTCAGTCTTATGCGTGAAGTGAACCGTGAAGTCCTTCTGACCATTTACCTGATAAGTCTGGCCATCTAGATCGGTCTTCCGATAGGCGTATCCCGCGTTCCGGTAGTCCAAGATTTTTTGATTATTATTGAAATCGATCTTCTGACCCACTTTGCCAGTTGCCGTTTCGGTCCCTAAAATTTGGCCAGTCGTATCATCCTTGTAGGTGATCGTTGCCGTCAACTCATCAGCTGTGTAGGTAATCTTAACAATTTGATCTGCAGTAGTACCATTAACCTCTTCCGCAGCTACCGTAGTTTGGCTTGGCGTGTAGCCTGAAATGGTTGGCGTATCAAACTCAGCCCAGGTGCCGGTTGTCCAAGAATTCCAAGTGGTCTCGTTAGTAACCAGATCCTTAGTGCCCTTACCCGTTGAGTTAACGATTTGCGTTGTAGTCGTGACACTGCCGTCCGGCTTAGTAACGTTAATCGTCCGGGTAACTTTAACGTTCTTGGTATCAGGCTTAGTCCTATGGGTAAAAGAAATCGTGTACTCCTTCACATCTACTCGATAAATCAGCTTATCCAGGTTGGAGTCATTATATTTGTAATGCAGATTTCGGTAATCTAAGATTTTTTGATTATTGAACTTAATCTTCTGGCCTGCCTTGCCACTTACCGTTTCAGTATCTAAAGTCTTGCCAGTCGTTTCATCCTTGTAGATGATCGTTACTGTCACCTCATCAGTATTGTTAACAGCTTGATTTTCAGTATTGTTATGAGCAGTTTTTGCAACTGTCGGGGTTTGGGTCTTGGAATCAGCAAGCGCAGTGATACTCGTGACAGGAGTTTTGGTACTTAATGTCATGGTTGCTGCGTCATCGCTAGCAGAGGCCGCAGATGACTCCGTTGTAGTCGGTGTCGTAGCTGCTTCAGACGCATTGGCACTGGCTGAGGTTTTGGTTGTCGTTGCACTGCTAGCCTGAGTCACTTCAGAAGAGTCGCTGGCCGTGCTACCGCTTGTCGACACGGCTACAGTGCTTTCACTTGTCTGAGCCGCCTGCGTCGTAGTGTCGGCCATGACGCTCTGGCTACTCCCCAGGTAGAAGCCGGCAGCGATGGCCACCGATACGACCCCGATGCTGAACTTCCGCAGTGAGAAGCGCTGGTATTTTTGATTATTCTTGCTTTCTTTCAAGTAATGGTTGTTTTTCCCGACCATGAACAATTTCTCCCGTAAATATTTTCTTGTGGCGCAGTATCTGCCCACCAATTCCAATCTCTGTATCCATAGAAAAAAGGCGCAAATAGAATTAGTCCCTTGCTCGTCCAAAAATAAAAGTTTCGACGAACAAAACGCAACTAATTACGTTTACTCCTTTTCCCGTTTTTAAAATGCTTTTTGAGTATAAGAGACTGTAAATACTACTGTCAAGCGGATTAGAAACATTAATATATTGATAAAAACCACTAAAGATTTAAAAGAGAAAATTGTTAGTGAGGGATAACATCCTTTCGATCGTTTAATAAAACCTTTTATCTTAAAAAGCACCCTTATTTTCAGCCGCAAGCGCTTTTTTCTCAGCCAACTGTCCCTATCTGGTGTCAAAAAGCCATGAAATTGATTGCTAAACGTTACCATCAACAGCGCCAATTTTGGAGGTAAATCGTTAAATGTTACTCAAAAATTATCAACTGAATGCTCAAAATTTTTTGCTTTTTTAGCCAGCAAAAAAGCAGTGACCCAGCACTCACGTCTACTGGGTCACTGCCTCGATGAAAGGGAATGGCTTTTAATTTAATTGCTCACTTGCTAGTTCTCACGCTTGGCATGATCCTTGCTATGAGCATTGTTTTGTCCGTAATAAGCATTCGCACCGTGCTTCCGGTAGTAGTGCTTATCCAATAAATACTGCGGGAGATGGTTGTCGGCGCGGGTCAGTTGCATTGCATGGTAGTCCTCTTCCGCTACTACCTCAAGCACCTTCGCATTGTAAACGGCCTTCGCCGGCGTTGGTCCCCAGGCAAAGGGCCCGTGCTGCATAACTAAGGCGGCCGGCGTTGCTTCGTAGTCTAAGCCCCGCTCCTGAAAGCTTCGAACAATCACCTTCCCGGTATTGCCCTCGTAGTCTTCCTCGATTTCTTGCTTGGTCAGCGCATCGGCGGCCGGAATATCATTATAGAACGTGTCAGCATGGGTGGTGTTCATTGCCGGAATATCCATATGTGCCGCTGCAAACGAGACCGCCCACGGAGAATGGGTATGCACGATCCCGCCAATCTTTGGGAAGTGATTATAGAGGTAGGTGTGCGTTGGCGTGTCACTGGAAGGATTGAGTTCCCCTTCAACAACCTCCCCCTTCAGGTTAACGACTACCATGTCCTCCGGCTTGAGTTCATCGTAGGGAACCCCGGAAGGTTTGATTACAAAGAGCCCCTTTTCGCGGTCAATTCCGGAAACGTTTCCCCAGGTAAAAGTCACCAGGCCCAGCTTGGGGAGCTGCATATTGGCCTCATACACTTCTTGCTTTAATTCTTCTAGCATTGTTACCTCTCCTATTGAATTTTTTCTTGCTGAATGCCGACTTTTGCAAATAAGTCGTCAAAGTATTGCTTAGCTGCCTTAACTTCGGCAACGGGATCTGAATCCTGGTTGTCGCCCGTCCACATTTCAATGGTGTAGCTGCCATTGTAGTTGAGCCGCACTAATGTCCGCAGCAAGCCTTCAAAATCAACGCAACCGCTGCCGAACGGAACATTCTTGAACTTTCCCTTGAAGGTCGGCGTTACCGCTTCGGTATCCTTCAGGTGAACGGCGGCAATGTCGTCAACATATTTTTCCAGCTGAGCCGGCACATCGTTTTCTGGCCAGGCGCTGAGATTCCCGAGGTCCGGGTAGGCCTGAAGCCACGGACTGTGAACCTGCGTCTTGTAGTGGGCAATATTGGTGATCGAGTTGATGAACGGGTCGTCCATCGTCTCAATCGACAGCATTACCATTTTCTTAGCTGCCATGTGGACACACTTGGCCAGGTTTTCAACGTACAGCTCACGAGAATTCATTGTCTTATCCTCGTAAAAGACGTCGTAACCAGCCATCTGGATGTTGTGAATCCCAAGGTCAACCGCCAGATCGATGGCCTTTTGCATCATCTCTAATGATTTTTGCCGAACTTCTGGATCCTTGGACCCCAGTGGAAAGCGGCGGTGGCCCGACAGCATTAATGTGTTAATCCGACTGTTGGTCTCCCACATTGCCTTTCTAAAGTCAGCGCGTTGTTCCTCGGTCCAATCGAGCCTTGCCAGCCGCTTGTCACTCTCGTCAATTGAAAATTCAAGAAAGTTGAAGCCCAGCTCATGAACTAATTCAAATTTGTCTTTCCATGATAAATCCTGTGGCAGCGCCTTTTCATAAATTCCTAATGCATTTACAGTCACTTTATAGATCCCTCACCCTCATTGTTAACCGCTTAACTAAAATGGACAGTAAAAAGGCTGGTATTGTCCAGCCTCTTTATTTACAGTGATCTACTTGAGCTTATGTCCGTTATCAGCAAATTGCTTGTATGCTGGGTCCTCTGCCTCTTCAGCGGCCTTAACACTAGCTGGCTTAAAGTAAACCTTATTTGCGTTGTTGTACATCACATCTTCAAGCTCATCTTGAGTGAAGATATCCGTATTCTCCAGCCAAGTTGCCAATTGATGATAAGTATTAAATGTTGAGGACCAAGGAGAATCAGTCCCCCAAATAATCCGCTTAGCCCCTAAAATCTTCTTAGCTAAGGAAACCGTCTTTTGGCACCGTGGGTAAGGGAACTGGTCAGTTGCTTCACCATCAATATCTTGAATAGCTGAAATATCTACATAGATATTGTCATAAGGAGCAAATTGATCTAACGCATTTTGAAGCCTGTTAAGGTGATCAGCATTAGGGAAGGAAAGGTGACATACAACGAAATCCATTTGTGGGTAACGTTTTGCCAAGTTAACGATCGCTTCTGGTTGATAACTGGTTTGGTCATATGCTCCGTAATCAGTAGTGATTACAAATCCAGGATAATCGGCTAAGTAATGAAGAATTTTAGAAACGTTATTGTCAATGTCCAGACGGAATGGCTTATGGAAGCCGTGGAGTCCGCCACCTTGACTAATTTCAAACTTCATTGCACGGAATCCTAAATCTTCAACATGACGTTTAACGATATCCATTGCAAAATCAGCAAATGGATCTACAGAAAACGCCCCAATAAATTTGCCAGGATACTTTTTTACAACTTGGTAAGTGTAGTAATTCTGGTACCCATTTAACGTACCTTGCAAAATAACGGCCTTTTCAATATTTTCTTCTTTCATGATTGGAAGATACTTTTCAGCAACAAAGTTATCGTCACCCCAACCATCAGGAATCAACTTAATAATTTCACCATTATCCCAAATTGCATAACCGTTACCTAACGGGCTCAAACGACCCTGACTCTTTGATCCTGCAAGTGAACGAACTAAATGAATGTGACCTTCGATTTTCTTCATGAGAAATACCTCCATTAATTAATATTCAATTTTTTCTTTACTACCCGAGAAACCAGCATTTTTATTAGCCATCTTCTGTAAGTAAGTCCAAATTTGTGGACGGTATTTGCGTAATGCAAATAATAGAACCAGATAAACTACTATGCAAATACCAATCCACAGCGGACTCTTAGAAATAAAGGCTGCAAACACTAATGCATTCAATGGACGAGCCATTAAGTTAAAGCTGGTGATCAAGACAACTCCAGCTGGAATTGCAGCCCCATAGTGTGAAACAGCTCCTGTATAGATCTGGCCCAGCCAGCTAGATGCATAAAGGCCAATACTGAACCAGACAATTCCGTTGGCAATAACTTTCAAAATGTTCCCACGAGTTACTGCTACAATTGATTCAACCATAAATGGGATAGAAATCAGATCAACAACTGGTAAGGTTTTGTTTCCTGGAAGAATAAAGGCAATCAAAACCATGATTGGAATTAAGATTACACCGGAAATGATTGTTGCAGGTTCACCATAACCAACACCATCATCTACCGCCAAGAACCAACGCTTCTTATCGTTAATCTTGTCAATCTTTTTACCAGTCTCAGAAGACATTTCTTTTCTATTCTTGTCAATTTCAGCTGCCAATGGGGTAAAGGCCTTACTAAACACATTTGTTACTAGTGGGAAAATGGTCATTACCGCAGAAAGTTGAATTGCGAATTGAAGAATTTGTCCCCATGCTTTTAAGGTTCCTAGAGATGTTAAGTTTCCTAGTATCCCAATAATCAAACCTAATAAAGCACCGAGGGTTGTTGGTTCACCAAAGACACCAAGCTTATTTTTGAAGTATTGTGGCGTCATCTTTACCTTGTTGAATCCTAATAAGTTCCATAATGGATCTAACAAAATTGCTGGAATCGTTTGTTCCATATTGTGAATGGAACAGACCGTTGCATTCTTCACACCATAATATTCTGACCAACGATCTGCTTGTACCTCGGCTAATACTAAAGTGTAGAACAACATGAAGAATGATAACCCAAGAGAAAGCCAGAAATTATGCGTAACGTAGTAGGCTAACGTTCCCCAAATCATAAAGCCAAAGTTGTTCCATAAGTTGGAAGCCATGAAAACTTTAGTAATACCTAATGCAAACAAAATGAGTTCTGCTATCAGACCAAAGACAAAGAATGATAACCCAACTGTTGAGCCAAAGGTTGCTAATGATCCAGCTTGCCACCCAATATCAACAACTGGCAAGTTAATCCCAGTATTGTTAACCATTTGCCGAATGATCTTAGTTACTACAGGAGTAAATGAATTAATAATCCATCCAAAACCCGTTAATCCAACTCCAGCATAAAACGCACTCATCATTGCTGTTTTTGGCTTAACCTTTAAGCACAGCGCGATAATGAAAATCATTATCGGAACAACAACACTTGCTCCAAATGCCGAAAAGAAATTATTTACCGCCGAAAGCATCCATTTTCACCTCTATTTTTTCAAAAATTGTTTTAGTGTTCCTAAGTCCTTGCTAAGCGTCTTAAGGTCAGCCGAATATTCAAGTCCAAATTCTTGAACGTTCGAAAATAAACCAATTAATTGGCACCAGTCCAGCTTTCCTTCATCAAGCGAAGTTACTGTTAAATGACCATTTTCATTATTTACATTTTTAAGATGCAAATATGTTGTAACAGGCGATAATGCTTTTGCAGCCTTTTCAGCACTAGCATCAAGCCATGACCAATTTGCAATATCAAAGCAATAATGAATGTTTTCCACATCGGTTGTATTAAGCAGTTGGAAAAACTTGACTGTGTTCTCAAAATTACTGTCTTCTAAAGTCTGATTGTTTTCCAAAGTTAGAACACAATTTGAAGGTAACAAATCAATCAGTTTGGACTTAATAAGCTCTGTATTTGCTTTGTCCAAAGGACCTATGTTCATTTTCAAATGATTCGATCCCAAGGACTTTAACATATGCAAATAATCAGCAAACTTCGGATTGAAAGAATCGTTCACCAAGAGGTCATCATTAACGCTTAGATAAACTTGGAGGCCGTTTTGATTAGCTAGCTTATTTATCTCAGTTAGTTCCTCTTCGTTCCCGTGTAAGTATTCCTGTCTAATTTCAATTGCATCAAAGCCAAGCTCATGCGTAGCCGATACAAAATTAGACTGAGAAACTCCGTTATCCAATTCTTTCTTAAAAGCGATTGTATTTAAGATAAATGTGCTCATCTTATAAACCATCCCCTTATCGAATTAAAAGTGTCTATTGTTTAACTTGGTTAAGCGCTTTACAAAATTTGGAAAATAAATACCGAATACTCGGCTAATAGACACAAAAGGTAAATTCTAAAAATTGCATGTAAGAATGAAATCGCAATAACTTTTTAATAGTTAATCGCTTAACCATTGCTTACGGTTAGATAATAACAAAGGCGACTCATCATTGCAACCCCTTTCAGTGAAAAAATGTGAACTAGTTCTCAAATGAATTGTTAAAAATGCCAATACATCAACGATTTCAGTTACTTAACTCGTTCAAAATTAATTGTATTTTTATAGACCTCTGTCTACTTCTGTCATCTATTTCAAAGCAGCTCTTTCGTTAAACGTTTAACCAATAATGATACAAAAAAAGAGGATCAGCAAGAATTATGCTGAGCCTCTTGGGGAGGGAATCTAACGTTAATTGGCCCGGTTCACCAATTGATTCTGCATGTGATGGTAACTAGCCCAGACCGGGTCCATTGCAACTTGCATCTGACGGTAGACCCGGTATTTCTCATCATACATTTTTACCTGATCCGGTCGTGGTTCGTAGCGTCTCAGGACCCGACTCATTTTTTGAGCCGCCTCGCTGATTGTCGCGTAGTCGCCAAGGCCGACCGCGGCCGTGATTGCGCCGCCAAGGCCACCTAATTCATTTGCCGAGACGAGCTCAATCGGCGTATTCAGGATATCTGAAAACATTTGGACCCAGCTTGGGGAATTGCAGGCCCCACCAGACATCCGGATGACGGCCGGCCGGTGACCAAGGGCCCGAACCAAATTCTCCACGTGATACCGGTGGGCAAAGGCAATCCCTTCGTAGACGGCCCGGATCATTTCAGACTTTGTCGTCGTACTCCGCAGGCCAATAAAGGTCCCCTCGGCGTCTGGGGAGACGTTGCTACCGTACAGGAATGGAAAGAAAATCACCTTGGCAAAAGCGGCGTCGGTGTTCTCCAAAAAGTCCTCTAGATTGTCATAAATGGACCTTCCGGCATCCTCAGCATCCCGCATTTCGGCCGTCATCAGCATCTTTAAAATAATGGCTAGATTGCCGGCCGAGGTTGGGCTCGAGGCTTCCCAAAGGTACTTCCCCGTTGGAAAGATCGAATTCATCAGGCCGCTTTCATCCGAGGCCAGGTGATCACTGGGAAAAATATTCATGTTCCACGTACCGGCGATTAAGCTCAGCTTCGTATCATCAAGAACCCCCGTGGCAACGGCACAGGCATCAATATCAAACATCCCGCCAAAAACGGGCGTGCCCGCTGTCAAGCCCGTTAGCTGGGCCGCCGCTGGTGAAATTCGGCCCCGAAGATCGGTCGCGTGGATCAGTTCAGGCAGCTTGTCGGCCATTTCTTCAATGCCAAAAAAGTCGAGAAGGCGCCGATCATACTCCGCGGTCTCTAAGTTAATCAAATTATTGCCGGAAGCATCCCCGAGCTCTTGCTTCACCTCGCCCGTCAATAGGTAGCCGATAAAGTCCTTGTTTGAAAGCACGTAGCCGATTTGGGCATACTTCTCGGGTTGGTGATCCTTCAGCCAGCGCAACAGCAGCGGCGCCTGACTAGGCATGACGTGCTGGTGGCTGATTGGGAAGATCGTGCTGACTTGCCGCTCAAATTTATTGGCGTACGCCTCCGCCCGGCTATCCGCCGAAAGGATCCCGTTCATGAAGACCTGCTTGTCCTTATCAAGCGTGTACAGTCCCTTCCCATGGCCGACGGTTGCGACGGCATCAATCTGGTCGCCCGTGAGCTTAGCCTGAGCCAGTGCCGCCGGAATAGCCTGTCCGAGATCCTGCTGCAGCTTATGAAGGTCGATCTCATGAAAGCCCGCTTGGTATTCCAATCCCTTAGTCGGGAATGACTTTACCGCCACCTGCGTTCCCGCTTCATCGAAAATGACGACCTTGGTATTAGTCCCACCATTATCAATCGTTAAGAAGTGCTTCATCATCCTCACTCCCATCATTGATCAATCGAATATACCGCCACTTGGTTAGCTTCCCGGTTGGCCGCCAACAGATACTGCTGCCCACCTTTTTCGTAAACCGTGACGTTGCTTGGGCCAACCTGCTGGTCGATGAGCTGACTAGCCAAGTGGTCGCTGGTGATCAGCTCCAGGTTTTGCTTGCCCGCGCGCCAGCCAAAGATAAAGTATTCTCTTTGGCCCAGTTTGCCGCCCCAAATAGCGTGCCCAAACGGCGTGTCCGCCTCACTGCGAAAGATCGTTTGAAAATGACTGTCAGACACCCGCAGGTACGGGCCGTGGAAGCCTTCGATTGTCAAGTATTCATCCGCGCCGTCACCGTTGACATCGGCGGAAAAAATGTCCGAGGTTTCAACCGGCGACAGCCTGGTAATTACCCAATCACTGTCCGCCGTTGGCCAAGTCAGCTTAAAGATCCCCTCGACACCGGTAATCAGGGAGTAGCCGGCCATCCGCTTGTAGCCATGGTTCTTGGTAATGCGAATGTCTAAGGCGTGCTGGTTAACAACCTTTTCCTGTTCGTCATCGTACTCACCGACCCATACTTTGCCCGGATCGGACCAGTCATCCGTGTTTTTCTTGCTGTTGGCAATCGAGCAGCCAATAAACCAGTAGCCGCTGCCGTCGTCCTTTTTGATGGCATCAAAACGGTGAACATAGGGGAAGTCGCCAATGACTGTCTGGTCCCAGTCCTGGCCATTCCAGGTTTCCTTAACAATTCGGCACTGGGCTGAGTTAAATCCGGGGTAGAAGCGCTGGGTGGCCAGGAAATTAAGGGTTCCCGGCAGGTGCACCATCGTCATGGTCCCACCAACATCCGGCCAGACGGTGGTCCGGGCAAAATCATTGTCAAGGTCGTATGCATAGCATGGCTGATTTTCCTCAGAAGCAACCACGATGAAGTCCCGACCAAGCTCATGCATCCGCATAATCGCGTAGCAGTGGTCCAATTTGTCTTTAAAAATTTTGTTAAA
The DNA here is from genome assembly GCF_022482365.1 of Limosilactobacillus sp. Lineage (NCBI taxonomy): Bacteria > Bacillati > Bacillota > Bacilli > Lactobacillales > Lactobacillaceae > Limosilactobacillus > Limosilactobacillus sp. The sequence goes on along the minus strand of NZ_JAKVPE010000001.1, from coordinate 1,956,960 downwards.
TTTCATAGTTTTTTCTTCTTTCCAACAATTAGCAGTGACTATCCAAAATAAAATAGAGGACTCGGAAAGTACCGAATCCTCTCAACACGTCCAGCTTTATTTATTTACCTGGTTAACGGGCTTCCCATCTCTTAAGTAGGAAATCAAATTGTTGGAAGCTTCTTTGGCAATCGCTGTCCGTGCTTCTAAAGTACCGGTTCCTGCATGAGGAGACATAATAACATTATCCAATGCACGCAGTTCTTCTGGAACGTTTGGTTCGGTCTCAAAGACGTCCAGGCCCGCCCCAGCAATCTTGTGGTTCTTCAGCGCGTCGATCAAATCATCCTGCTTAATCAGGACACCCCGTGCGGCGTTAATAATGTAAGCAGTATCCTTCATTTCATCAAACACTTCGGCATTAAATACACCGGTGGTCGATGGCAGTGCGGGTGCATGAAGGGTAATGACATCCGCGGTTTTAACTAAAGTATCGAAGTCGACGTACTTAACGTCCAGCTGTTCCTCCAGGTCGGCAGACAGGCGACGGGCATCGTTATAAATCACGTTCATCCCCAGTGCCTGGCAGAACTTAGCAACTTCAGAGCCGATCCGTCCCATGCCGTACACACCAAGCGTCTTGCCCTGCAGGCTCATCCCCATGTACTTTTGTTCGGAAACATCAACCCAGTTGCCCGAACGAACAATCTTGTCATACAGGTAGAGCCGGCGAACAGTTGCCAGCAGCAGTGCAAACGTCATTTCAGCCGTTGGCACCCGAACGCCCTGAGGACAGTTGGCAACGACAATGCCCTTGCTCTTGGCATAGTCGATGTCGATATGGTCAAAGCCAACCCCGTTTGCGGTGATGATCTTCAGGTTGGTACCAGCGTCGATCAGTTCCTTGTCGCCCTTGGTACCCATCAAAAGCAATCCTTCGTATTCGTGCAGGTGCTCTAAGATCCACTCACGCGTTTCAACTTCGGGATCGTAAAACACATCGAACGTTTTTCGTAATTCAACCAAGCCTTGCTCTGGAATAATTCCGGTGACCAATACCTTTGCTTTACTCATAACTCTTATTCCTTTCGTTTGCTGAAGTAGTAGAACAAAAACTTGAATTTACCCTGTTTTCCTTGGTTAAGCGCTTAACTAAGGCACGGCTATAATATATCATCAATCAAATATTCCGTCAACTCCCTAACGGTTATTTTTTATTTTCCCTTTATTAAGACGGTGGTAAAATTATATTTAAGCATTAAAATTTTTTGTAACGTTTTAGTTACGTTGGGAGGCTCTTCTTTGGAAAGACTAACGATCAGCGATATTGCTTCTTTAGCTAATGTCTCTATTGCGACCGTTTCAAACTACCTTAATGGCAACTACAAAAAAATGTCATTAAAGACCCGGACCCATTTGGAGCAAATAATCAACCAGACCAATTATCGACCAAACGGGACCGCACGCAGTCTAGCGAAAAACGAAAATAAAACGATCGGCGTTTCAATTGCCGATATTACCAACCCCTTCACTTCGTCCGTCCTTTCGGGGATCTATAAGGTGTGTGACGAACACGGCTACAAGGTGCTGTTTACAAACGCCGATAACAACCAACAAAGCGAAATAAATAATATTCTCCGACTTCGTTCCGAAAACGTTGCCGGCTTTATTATTGATCCCGTTAACGCCAACGGACCGATCTACAAGTCATTTTCAAATAATTCAACCGTGATCGTCGACCGGCAAGCCGTCAAGACGAAGATCGATACGATCGTCACCGACAACAACCACTCCGTCTACCAGATGATTCGAAAGATGATGGCAAAGGGCTACCAGGATCTCTACTTCGTCTCATGGCCGCTGGATGCCGTCAGCACACGGACGTTGCGTTATCATGGCTTTCTGGATGCAACCGGCTATACGGAGGGGTCCCACCTGATTACCGTCCCACACCTGGGCGAAAAGAAGCTCTACGATCAGTTTAACCAGCAAATCAAAGAAATCATGGAGAGCCATCGGGACCATAAGCCAGCCTTCTTCACGATGAACGCCCGCGTATTCATCAGGCTCTTGCAAGCAATGCAACTGGCCAATTACAACTACCCAGACGATTACGGCCTGGCAACGTACGAGGAGTTTGAATGGATGAAGACGATGCGGCCACAGATCAGCTGCATCCAGCAGGATTCCCGTGAGCTGGGCGTGGAAGCCGCGGCCCTACTAATCGACAAGCTTGAAAATCCGCAGGAAAGTTTCGAGCCATCGATTAAAATCGTGCCAACCAAGCTCGTCATCAATAACAGTTTTTAAAATATGGTAGATTATAGAATGAAGTTAGCCACCCAGTTGGTGGTAAATAAAAAACGCCATTCGGCGTGACATCAGGTATCATATTAAGTGAACCAAACCTATATGAAAGGATGTCCGTCAAATGACGCACTTAAATGATACCATGTCTACTATTTTATTGACTACTCATAAAAAGAATGCTCATCTTACTAAAGAAGAACGTGTGATGATTGCGACTTTAAAGTCGCAAGGACTTTCCAATCGCGCAATTGGTCGCCAATTAGGAGTTAATCATCAAACAATTAATAACGAGCTCAACCGTGGTACGGTCCGCCAACTTCGTCGTCAAAAATCTAATGGTAAGATTTACGAATATTCTTACTACATCTATAGTTATGAAGCTGGTCAGGCCACATATCTTGAACATCACCGCCATTCTGGTCGTCGTCGCTTATATTATTCTTCAAAGCAATTTTTACGATTAGCTGATCAGCTAATGCTTGGTGAGTTTGACGACCACCATTACTCCCCACAAGCGGTTATTTATAAGGCTCGAGATTTAATGAATGATGGCACCCTGATCCCAAAGTCGGTTGTAACTTTATATCAATGGATTAATGAGGGTGTGCTTCGTACGTCCAATTTAGACCTCTTTGAAAAACCTAAACGTAAGCATCATCAAACTCATCCGCAAGCTAAAAGGTGCTTAGGGCCTAATATTGCTCAACGACCTCAAACTGCGGACCAACGGTCCGAAATTGGCCATTGGGAACTGGATACAGTTCAGGGACAGAAAAACGGTAATGACAGTGTTGTACTAGTAATGACTGATCGCCTTTCACGAGTTAATATCACGAGTAAAATTGCTGGTAAAACTGCGCATGCAGTAAATCAGTTCTTTATAAATTTGCGCCAGAAAATGGGCACAGATGCTTACTATCGCATTTTTAAGACAATAACCTCTGACAACGGTTCAGAATTTAGTGAGTTAACACAAGTTCACGATCATGTTTTCTATGCTGATCCGTATTCCCCTTGGGAACGTGGATCCAATGAGATCAATAACCGGTTTCTCCGCAAGGAGATTACCAAAGGTGAAGCTATAAATAACTATAGTAGTGCTCAGATCATAGCGACTAATGATTGGATGAATCACTATCCACGAGCTATGTTTAATGGACATTCGTCAATGGATATCTATCGTAAGGCCTTCTACCAAGAGATATCACAGCTCCATCAACCAATAATCAATTGGTCAGTATTATTTATTTGAGTCCAGTGGCTAACTTATTCTTGAAATTTAGGGTTTTTAAAATATAAAAAACGACCCGCAATTTTTTGCAGGTCGTTTTTATTATGAGCTTATTCAGCCGGTTCCAGGACAAATGAGAAGTCGATGTCCTTGTCCGCCGGAATGTGATACTGTTCCTCAACGTCGGCACCCCAGCTGTCGATGCCGCCGACGCCCCGGACGGCCCCGGCCACTACCAGGACGGTCCGCCGTTCTAACGGCAATTCCTCGAGGTGGGTCGCCGACTCCAGTTCCTCGGCCGTGTACGGCAGGCAGCTGAAGTTGAACGGCTGATCCGCCTTGGCCACCTTCAGGGAGAACGGTGCCTGGTCTGGATCCGCGTTGTTTTGGGTCGTTGCCCGTGTGATCGTCAGCCAGTCCGTTGCCATGTGCATCCCATTTTCCTGTGGAACCAGGTACTTGGCAACCGGCAGGCCCTTGACGGTATAGGTCCCATGAACAGCCCCCGCCATCCGGTCCGGGTAGGTCTCGCCGGAAAGTCCTTCGTAGGTGAAGCCAGTGGCCGCCGTCGGCATGACGAAGCGCATTCCCATCACCGGCAGCTCCGGCAGGTCGGCGTGCCCGGCGTAGTGAACGCTGAGCTTGATCTTGCCGTCCGCCGTAACCGTGTAGCTAACCGTGACCTGGGTAGCCGGCACGGTCAGGGTCTCAAAGGTGTAGGCGATCGTCATTTTGTCGGCGTACTCGTTGTTCGAGAACTGGTTCGTTTCAGGAGCCAACGGTGGCTGGCCAAAGTGATGGTCGTCGACGGTCAGGTCAATGCCGACGCACTTCTGGAAGACATCGGCAGACAGCCACTGGGCCGACTTGATGTTGAAGCCGCTGCCCCGGTCGTTATCGGTAGTGGCCCGCCAGAAGGTTGGCGTCGGTACCCGGTAGAGCCATTCCTTGCCGTTTAACTTCAGCGACTCCAGGCCGCCCTTTTCGTAGCTAAAGATGTATTGGAAGCCTTCGCCCGCAACGCCGAGCGTGCCGTCACCGTAAATGACGTGTAGTTTATTTGTGTAAGCCATAGTAGTACCGTACCTCCTGCATTGCTGGTTTTGGTGTCCGGTCCGCAAACATCAGGCCGTCGCCAGAGAATTCATAGTCTGAGTGCCGATCATCGAAATCGCCACCGTAGCGCATTACATCGCGACCGCTGATTGGGTCGTGGACAACCAGGGCCTGGTCGATAAAGTCCCAGATAAAGCCGCCGAAGTATTGTGGATACTTATCAAGCAGCTTGATGTAGGAGCCCATGCCCCCGTCGGAGTTCCCCATGTCGTGCATGTATTCGCACTCCATGAACGGCTTGTCCGGGTTGTTTTGCAGGTATTCCTCGACCTGCTTCGGTGGCAGGTACATCCAGCTCTCAACGTCGGAAATCTCGTCCCGGTAGTCCTTGGTCCCGCCGGCTGGCAGGTAGCCCTTTGGATCCAGGCTCGGGATCTGCTTGCTGTAGTCGTGGGTGTGGCAAACGCCCTCGTAGTGGACGAGCCGGCCGTCGTGGTGGGACTTGTAGAGCTTCTGCATGGCGACCATGTTGTCACCAGCAAAGGACTCATTCCCCAGCGACCAGAAGAGGATGGCCGTGTGGTTCTTGAAGGTCTCGTAGTTGCTGCGGGCCCGGTCAACGACGACTTCCTTCCATTGCGGAACGGAACCCGGTACGTTGTAGGACGGTTCGATGGCCCCCATCTTCTGCCAGGTGGCGTGGGATTCGAGGTTGTTCTCGGCCATCATGTAAATCCCGTTTTGGTCACAGAGGTAGTACCACGGAATCTGGTCCGGGTAGTGGCAGGTCCGCACACCGTTGATGTTGTTTTCCTGGAAGGTCTTGATGTCGGCCTTCATGTCGGCCAGCGTGACGCTGCGGCCGCGGTGGTCATCCCATTCGTGCCGGTTGACCCCGTTGATAATCAGCCGCTTGCCGTTCAGCAGAACAACGTGGTCCGGGCTGATTTCGATCTTGCGGAAGCCGAAGCGGTATGGTACCAGTTCGACCAGCTGGCCGGCGTCGTCATGAATCTCAACGAGGAGCTGGTACAGGTATGGATCATGGTTGTCCCAAAGGTGCACGTTCTTAAAGGCCACGTCCGCCAAGTCAACGGTCTCCTTCACCGGTAGGGACTGGTCGAGCAGGTCTTGGCCATCGGCATCCTTGACCAGGACGCGAACGGTGCCGCTCTCCTCACCCGTCAGGCTCAGGTGCAGGCTGAACTTACCATCCTGGTAGTTGTCATCGAGGACCGGCCGGATCGTCATGTCCTCAACGTGGGTTACCGGTTGGGCTAAGAGGCTAACACTCCGGAAGATCCCGGAGAAGCGGAACATGTCCTGATCCTCAATCCAGGAAGCTGTACTGTGCTTGAAGACCTCAACGGCCATCACGTTGCCCGTGTCCTCAATGTACGGAGTCAGGTCGAATTCGGATGGGGTGAAACTGTCTTCGGCGTAGCCAACAAAGTGACCGTTAAGCCACAGGAACATTGCCCGTTCAACCCCTTCAAAACGAACGCGGATCTGTTTGCCACGCAGGGCCGGATCCAGGTCAAAGGTCTTCCGGTACATGCCCACCGTGTTGTCGGCACCCTCGCTAAAGGAGCCGGCCTGGGCGTCATCGGCGCTCAGGGCGTAGGCTGGCCGCCGGTAGATCTTGCCTTCCCACGGGATCAGTGTGTTGATGTAATTGTTCTGGGCGTAATCGCTCAATTCAATTTCACTCGGCACCTCAATCTCGTCGAAATCGGTGGTATCGAGATCGGTCTCGTAGAAGCCCTTCAGCCGTTCCAATGGTGAATTGGCAAACTTGAATTGCCACTGGCCATCCAGGGACTGTTCAAAACGGCTGTCGTCTGCTGACCACTCCGCATAGTTGCCATAGTAATGATGGTCACTGTGGGCGGGTAGTTGGTTAACCCGGAAAGTCTCCGGGTCATCTAACCATTTAATATCTGCATCCATTAATAAATCCTCCTCATTCAACAAGTTCACCTTTAAGTATAGCGCTTTCATAAATAGAATGATAGGATTACAAGTAAAATTTACTTAATTTTTAGCAGTAGAAAATTTTAAAAAGAAAAAGCCGGAACGAAAATCGTTCCGGCTTTTGAGTAGTGCGGCCGAGAGGACTTGAACCTCCACGGTCATAATCGACCATAAGATCCTTAATCTTACGCGTCTGCCAGTTCCGCCACGGCCGCATATCTCATCAACAAGAACTATTATAGCAAACGCGCCTAACCTTGGCAACAACTTTTTTTAATTTATTAATCGAAACCGGCCACCGCACCGTCGGCAGACGTAACGGGCGGTATTAAAGCGCCGCTGGCGGGCAATCACTACCCCGCAACCCTGGCAGCGGTAAAGCCACTTGGCCTGCCGTCGGTGTTGAACCTTGCTGGTCGGTGGCGCGTACCGCGATCCGCCCACCGCTGCCAGCAGGTGTTTGAAGGCCGGACTACGGTGGTGGTAGTCCTGTCCGGTCAGGTGCAGGTGATAGTGACAGAGCTCGTGCAGGACCACTCGCTTGAGGTTTTCCTGGTCAAATTCCGTCAGCATCAGCGGATTGATGTCGATGTGATGGTCGGCCAGATGGTAGCGCCCGCCGGTGGTCTTTAAACGGCGGTTAAAGAAAATTTGGTGACGAAAAGGCCGCCGGAAGTACTCCAGCGACCATTTTTCCGTCAGGGTTTGTAATTCCTGATTAGTCATTTTCAACCTTCTTTGGTGCGATCATCGTCAATTGGATCCGCTGCCGGTTCAGATCCACGTCATCGATCCAGACGTCCACGATGTCGCCCACGGACACGGCACTGCGGGGATCCTTGATGAACTTCTTACTCATCTTAGAAATGTGCACCAGTCCGTCGTGCTTGACGCCAATGTCGACAAAGGCCCCGAAGTCGACCACGTTGCGAACCGTTCCCTGGAGCTTCATCCCCGGCTTTAGGTCCTCAATCGTCATGACGTCGTGGCACAGCAGCGGCATTGGCATGCTGTCACGAAGGTCGCGGCCCGGCTTCTCCAGTGAGCCAATGATGTCACTCACCGTTGCCTCACCAGCTTGGTCGGTGGTGTAGTCCGCCGGCTTCAGCTTGGCCAGCTGCTCGTTGGCGGCCGCCGAGCCCAGCTGATCAACCGAAATCCCGGTGTCTTCCATCATCTTGGTGGCGATTTGGTAACTCTCCGGGTGGACGTCGGTGTTGTCCAGTGGGTTCTCACCACCGGTAATCCGCAAAAAGCCGACCGCCTGCTGGTAGGCTTTGGGGCCCAAGCGGGGAACCTTCTTCAGCTGGGTCCGGTTGGTATAGCGGCCGTGCTCGTCCCGATAGTGAACAATGTTCTTCGCCGTGGTCTTGTTTAGGCCCGAAATCTGGGTCAGCAGCTGGTAGCTCGCCGTGTTGAGGTCAACCCCAACCCGGTTAACCGCCCGCTCAACCACCGCGTCCAGCTCGGCAGATAGTTCCTTAGTCGGCAGGTCGTGCTGGTACTGGCCGACACCAATTGCTTGCGGGTCGATCTTCACCAGCTCGGCCAGTGGATCCTGAAGTCGGCGGCCGATGCTGATGGCAGTGCGCTGTTCTACGTGCAGGTCGGGGAATTCCTCCCGGGCCGTTTCACTGGCCGAGTACACGGATGCCCCGGCCTCGTTGACGATCACGTAGTAAACCGGTCGCTTCAGCTTTTTGAGGGCTGCCGCCACGAATTTTTCTGACTCCCGGCTGGCCGTCCCGTTCCCGATCGCAATCATCTCCACGTGGTAGTCCTCAATCAATTGAAGGAATTCACCTTCAGCGGCGGCCCGCTGTTTTTCGGGAGCCGGCTTGTGTGGATAAATAACCGCCTTAGTCAGGAATTTACCATTCTGGTCCAAGATTGCCAGCTTGCACCCGGTCCGGTAGGCTGAATCAAAGCCCATCACGATCTTGCCCTTGATCGGCGCCTGCATCAGGAGGTGGTAAAGGTTGTCACCGAAGACCTTGATGGCCTGGGCATCAGCCTGATCGGTCAGCTGGCGCCGGATCTCCCGTTCGATGCTGGGCCCCAGGAACCGCTTGAGGGCGTCCTGGTAGGCCTCTTCAATAAAGGTCGTCGCCGCGTTCTGCTTATTCGTCCGGATCAGGCGGAAATGCAGGTAGTTGAGGACCGCGTCATCATCGGTTGTGACCTTGACGTTTAGGACCTTCTCCTTCTCACCCCGGTTGATTGCCAGCACCTGGTACGAGTTGAGATCCTTAACCGGTGCAGCAAAGTCGTAATACTGCTTGTAGGTGCCAAGCTCGTCCTTGTCTTCGCCACCGCGCTTGACCTTGGTTTGCAACTGACCGTGGTTGGACACAAAGCTGCGCAGCCACCCGCGGACGGTCGCCATTTCGCTAATGGCCTCCGCCAGGATTTCGTGGGCACCTTCTAGGGCCGCCTGGGCGTCCGCCACCTCGGCGTTGACGTACTTGGTTGCTTCCTTTTGCAGGTCGCCGTCCGGGTAGGTTAAGAGCCAGCTGGCCAGTGGTGCCAGGCCGGCTGCCCGCGCCTTTTGGGCCTTGGTCTGCCGCTTCTGCTTGTACGGCAGGTAGAGATCCTCGACCTCCTGGAGCTCACTGGCGCCCCGGATTTTCTTTTCCAAGCCCGGGGTCAGCTTCCCCTGCTCGGCGATCTTGTTGATGACCGTCTCCTGGCGTTCTAGCAGGTTGGTCACGTGGCGATACTCGTCCCGAATGTCTTGGAGCTGAACCTCGTCCAAGGTCCCCGTCGCTTCCTTGCGGTACCGGGCGATGAACGGGATCGTGTTCCCCTCGTCCATCAGCTTTAGGGCGGCATCAATCTGTGTTTGGCGTAAATTTGGTAAATTTTGGCTTACAAGTTGCAGTGTCTGTTTATCCATATATACTTCCTTAACTTTGATTTACTATTTCCACCAGGTATCAAGTGGGGTGATCGGCTGGTGACGCTTGTGCTGCGTCCGCTGGTACCAGCCCTCAATCTTTTCGGCGGCCGCGTCGGTAACCGGCCGGCCCTCGAGGTAGTCGTCAATCTCCTCGTAGCGAACCCCCAGTGCCGCCTCATCAGGCCGCATTGGCTTATCGTCTTCCAAATCGGCGGTCGGGGTCTTCTCGTAGAGTTCCGCTGGGGCATGCAGGTACTTTAAGAGGGCCTTCCCCTGACGCTTGTCCAGCTGGGACAGGGGCGTGATGTCGGCCCCGCCGTCACCAAACTTGGTGTAAAAGCCGGTGACCGCCTCAGCCGCATGATCGGTTCCCACGACGGCCCCGCCGTACTGACCGGCAATGGCGTACTGAACGATCATCCGCTCCCGGGCCTTGATATTGCCCTTGTTAAAATCGCTGATCGTGCTGCCGGCATCCGTCAGGCTCTCAACCATCGCGTCGGTAGCCGGTTTGATGTTGACCCGTATTGTCCGGTCGGGCTTGATGAAGTCGTTGATGGCCGCCATCGCGTCCGACTCGTCAGCCTGGGTCCCGTACGGCAGGCGAACCGCGATAAACTGGTAGTCCCTATCCCCGGTCTCCTGCCGCAGCTTGGTCACCGCCAGCTCGCACAGCCGGCCGGCCAGGGTTGAGTCCTGGCCGCCAGAAATGCCGAGCACAAGGGTCTTCATCCCCGTTTTCTGTAAAAAGTCACAGAGAAACTGTACCCGCCTGTTAACCTCAACCTGCGGATCAATTGTCGAAAGGACCTTAAGATCTTTAATAATCTGTTCCTGCATCTTGCGCATCAATTATCGCTCCTTGTTCTCAAGCGTCTTAACGTATTCGTGAATGTGATGAATCATCTGCAGCTTATTGTCGTAGCACTTCTGCGACAGATCGACCGGATAGACCTCGGGGTTGAGGTCCCGCTTGTATTCATCCCAGAGGGCGTCCAGGCTGGCCTCACGGTGATCCCTAATCTCGTCCAGGCTTGGCTCATCGTAGACAAACTCGCCGTCTTTCCAGATGTCCTTGAGCATTGGCCGGGCGAGGAAGTCGCTGACGTCCTTTTGCTGGAGTGGGAAGTTCGGGTTGAACATGTTCAACGAATCCTCCGTGCGCGGATCTTCGTCGATCAGGGTGATGTAGTCACCCTCGCTCTTGCCATCGACCCGGTCGTTAATCCGCCAAACCTGCTTCTCGCCCGGCGTCGACATCTTGGCAACGTTGTTGGAAAGCTTGATGGTGTCGACCATCTTACCGTCGGCGTCCTCCATGGAGACCAGCTTGTAGACAGCCCCCAGGGTTGGTTGATCGTAGGCGGTGATCAGCTTGGTGCCGACACCCCAGACGTCAATCTTGGCCCCCTGCATCTTCAGGTTCTGGATGGTCTTTTCGTCCAGTCCGTTGGAGGCAAAAATCTTGGCGTTCGGGAATCCGGCCTCGTCCAGCATTGCCCGGACCCGTTTGGACAGGTAGGCCATGTCGCCACTGTCGATCCGGACCCCGATAAAGTTAATCTTGTCGCCAAACTCCTTGGCCACCCGGATGGCGTTCGGCACACCGCTCTTCAGGGTATCGAAGGTGTCGACCAGGAAGACGCAATCGTGGTGCGTCTCGGCGTAGGCCCTGAAGGCGTCGTAGTCGTTGCGGTAGGCCTGTACCAGGGCGTGGGCGTGCGTCCCCGAGATCGGAATCCCGAAGAGTTTGCCGGCCCGAACGTTACTGGTGGCGTTGAAGCCGCCAATGTAGGCCGCCCGAGTCCCCCAGATTGCTGCATCCAGTTCCTGGGCCCGCCGGCTGCCGAATTCCATGATGCTCTGGTCCCCGACGATTGACTTGATCCGGGAAGCCTTAGTGGCCACCATGATCTGGTAGTTAAGGATGTTGAGGATTGCCGTTTCGATCAGCTGGGCCTCAATCATCGGTGCGTCGACTTGCAGGATTGGCTCGTGATTGAAGACCAGGTCCCCCTCCTCAAAGCTCCGGATGGTCCCGGTAAACTTGAAGTCGCGCAGGTATTCCAAAAAGTCCGGGTCGAACTGGTCAGTGGATTTCAGGTAAGCAATGTCACTGTCCGTAAAGTGCAGGTCCTTGATGTAGCGAATGATGTGATCCAGTCCTGCGTAGATCGCGTAACCATTTTGGAACGGCATCTTCCGGAAGAAAGCCTCAAAAACAGCACGGCGGTTGCCAACACCCTGTTTCCAGTAGGTTTGCATCATACTCAGTTCGTAGGCATCGGTATGCAGTGCCAGGCTATCATCTGGATAATCAAACTTCATAATTAATTTTCCCCTTATCAATCAATAAATAATAACGTTATTGTAGCACGATTTGGCAGTGGCGATTAGCCAGAGCTATTTCTCCAGGACAAATTCAAAGCGCGAACCCACGTACTGGGTGTGAACGTATTCAAACGGCCGCCCGTCCTGCAGGTAGGAGAGCTGACTCATCCGCAGCAGGGCATCCCCTCGCTTGATCTGCAGGTAAGTGGCGATTCGCTCCGTGGCCTTGGTGGCCGAAATCATCTGAACGGCGTGGCCGGGATAAAGGTTGGCCTTCTTCTCCAGGGTCCGGTAGAAAGAGCTCGTGACCTCCTCCTTGCTGAAATTCTCAATCAGCTGGGCCGGAATTGTCGCGATTTCAAAGCAGATTGGGACGTCGTCGCCGTAGCGGACCCGCTCCATCCGCAGGACCTGAGCCCCGGCCGGCAGCTTGAGCTTTTCGATCTCAGTCTGGGACGGGATCGTCAGGTGGTAGGAAATCGTACGACTGGAGGGCCGCTTGCCGGCCGCCTGCATCATCTCGGTAAAGCTGGTGACCCCAGACATCTTCTCCTGGACCTTCCGGTTGGCTACGAAGGTCCCGGAACCAACCCGGCGCTCCAAAATCCCCTCGTCGACCAGGGCCTGAATTGCCTGGCGCAGGGTCATCCGGCTGACGTCAAAGCTGGCTGCCAATTCCCGTTCGGCCGGAATCTTTTGGCCGACCGTCCACCTGCCGCTTTCGATGTTTTCGCGGAGCTGATTATGAATCTTAATATATACTGGTGAACCCATTGCACTTCCCCCTCTTATGCTCTCTTCAGCTTGTTCTATTCTAACATGGAATCACCTATCTAGACCAATTAAGACATTGTTAAAATTTTGCCTACCAAAAAGAGGCAGGAACCGTGATGACCAATCGGTGGTTCTTGCCTCTTTGTTACTTGCGCAGTGCCAGGCCGCGCTCCAATGAACGATCAACAATGATGGACTGAGAATCGGCAACCGGGTACTCAGTCTCCGGGTCCATTTCCTCAGCGTAGGAAAGCTCCGTGCAGCCCAGGATGACGATGTCGGCGCCCTCTTCCTCGATCATCTTCCGCACCAGCTCGTGGTACTTCTGGCCGTTGGAGTGGCCGGCTTCCTTGATGTCGTGGTAAATCAAGTCCTCCGTTTGATCAACGATCTCCGCGGTCGGCTTGATCTCCTCGTAGCCGGCGGCCGTGATGTAGTGGTCGTACAGACCGGACTCGATGGTCCCCCGAGTCGCCAGCAGGCCAACCTTCTTAGCGTCTGGCTTGATGTTCTTGATCGCCTTGACCGTTTCGTCAAGCATGTTCAGGATCGGAATGTCGGTAGCCGCCTGGAGCCGGTCGAAGGCGTAGTGGGCGGTGTTGCAGATCAGCACGAAGAAGGCGGGCTTGAGCAGGCTCTGCTGCTTGATGTCCTCGATCAGGGCCGGGTTATAGTCGGGCTTGGAATGGTCCAGGATCCAGGTCGTCCGGTCCGGAACCGTAGCGTGGTTAACGACGATGTAGTCCAGGTAATCCTGGTCACGATGAATCGGCGTCCGCTTGTCCAAGATCCGGACGTAGCTCTCCGTTGCCAGGGTCCCCATCCCACCAAGCACTGTGAAGAATTTTTTCATTTTATCTTTAACCTTTCTCTACCGGTCGTCATGACAAGAGGGCCACGAAGATCGGTCCTAGTAATGTAATACCAATATTACCAACTACGAAGGCGGGCGTAAAGGCAGCCGCATAGTAGGCACCACCCTCGGGGCCAGCCTTCTGCGAAATCTCACTCATGGCAGCGGCAATCGTGCCGGAACCGGTCAGTGCCCCCATCAGGGCCAGCGGTTCCATCCGCAGAACGTAACGACCAAACAAGAGGGTCAAGAGGTGTGGTGCAATCGAGACAACCGCCCCGATGATCAGCACCCCGAACCCGAGGCTCTTGATCGCACTGGTAAAGGCCTGGGCTGATTGAAGCCCGACCGTGCCCACGAACAGTGTCAAGCCGAAGCTCTGCATGAAGTCCGTGACTGTGACCGGAATTGACTTGTAGTCCCGGTGCCGGTCAATCCACGAACTCAAGAGCAGTCCCATAATCAGGGCCGCCGTTCCGTTACCTAATTGAAGCGGGATACCATTTAATTTTAAGCCGAGAATCCCCAAAAGGGAAGCCCCACCGATCCCCAAAGAAAAGAGGACGTAGTTGATCGCCTTGTCGGTCGTCGCCCAGCGCCCCATCTTCCGCAGAATCGCCGCGGTCCGCGAGGTGTTCCCGGTCAGGGAGATGACGTCCCCGGGCCGCAACTGGTTGATCAGCTGCTCGTTCCCGGTAATCGGGTCCTGAATGTTAATGAAGACACCATGCTGGCGCAGGATGGCCAGCAGGACCGGCCGGAAATTCTTTCCCAAAACAAATTTCCGTTCCTTTGGTGCATTAGTTGGCGTCAGGACTTCTTTGATTCCCGGAACCTGGTGCAGGCGGTCGAAGTGAACGGCATAGCCAATCACCGTCACCATATCCCCCGGTTCGATCCGGTATTCCAGGTGATCGGTCATTTCCAGGTCACGAAAGACCGCCAGGGCAATCAGGTGGTAATCGGACCACTTGTTAAACTGGGCAATCGTCTTGCCGACCAGGGGCGAGTCTTCCGCTACCAGGTAGGTCCGTCGCCAGGTCGGGTTTGGGTTTTTGGCGTGGAAGTGGTACCGACGCGCCATCGCTGGGCCCTGTTGTTCAACCTTGATTCCCAAGATCTTCGGTGCCAGGTCCCGCAGGAAAATGATGACGCCGAGGGTCCCAAAGACATAGGTTAAGGCGTAGGCAACCGGCAGCTGGGCCTCGTAGGCCGCCTTCACCGCGTGACTCACCGGCAGGGCCTCAATCGTCTGCATCGAACTGGCGACGGTTGCCGACTGGGTCAGTGAACCGGAGATGATCCCCGCACCGACCCCGGGACCGATGTGGAAGGCCACAAAGAGTCCCCAGGAGACCAGGAAGACGATCAGCATCCAGAACAAACTGGCCAGGATGATCCGGGCCCCGAAGATCCGCAGACTGACCAGCAGCTGGGGGCCGATTCGGTAGCCGACGGAGAACATGAAGGCCCCAAAGAAGATCGTGCCGAGCATTTCATCACGCGGGAAGGCCCCGATCTGGCCAACAATCAGGGTGACGACCAGGGTCCCCACCGTCGCCCCGATGTTAAAGCGGCCACCGATCTTGTAGTTGCCGATCGCAAAGCCAAGGGCCATGCAGATAAAGAGGGTAAAAATTTGATTATTCACCATGAAGTGAACGATTGTGTGCATTATTAATTATCTCTTCTATACTTTCTTTTGATTCAGACAACATTATCACATTGCCAGTATTTGAATTCAATTGAATCACCAGTTTAAAAGCAAAAGATGAGACAGATTTAACTCTGCCTCATGCTTTTCTTACTTCTTTTCAATAAAGTACTTTTCAAAGTTTTGCTGGTAATTGTGGTTGATCCGCTTCTCCATGATCCAGCGCATCAGGTTCATGTCGCGGTCGTAGTGGAAGGTCGTCCCGTAACGGCCCTCCTTGATCAGCTGTTCCGCCTGATGCTTAATTTCATTGTCCTTGGCGTACTGGAGGAAGGTCTGCTTGCCCACCCCGAGCCAGAGTTTGTACTGCTTTGGATCCTGGTTGGCGTAGATTGTTTCCTGGTCCTTCAGGTTGTCAAAGATGTAATCCTCAACCGGGAAGGTGGCCAGCTGGTGTCCGTTCAGCGAAGTGAAGAAGCTGGAACGTCCCTGCCGCGGGTTCAGATCAAAAACCTTGAACTGGCCGTCACGCCGGTCGTACTTGAGATCAAAGTTGACGAAACCGGTGAACTTGACGCTCTCCAAAAAGCTCTTGATATTCTTGTAGATCTGCTCGTCGTAGGCTGGCATGATGGCAACGTAATTACCGACATTAGCTGGGTTGCAGTCTTCCAGCAGCGGGTGGCCGAGGCTCATCAGCTTGACCTCGTGGTTGCGGTCGACGTAACAGTTGATCGTCCGCATGTTGCTGTCGTCGCCGGGAATAAATTCCTGGAGGATCAAATCACCCTTGTAGGGGCTGTGCTCGTAGATGATTTCCAAGACTTCCTGCAGGCGCTGGGCATCCTTGATGATGTAGGCCTTTTCGTAGCCCTTGAAATTCCCCTTGTGCCATTCAACCGCGTCGGCCGCCTTGAGGGCGATCGGAAAATCAAACGGTGACTGGTAGTGCTTGTAGTCGAGGTCCGGCTTCAGAATGTCGGTCTTTGGGTATGGCAGGCCGTATTGTTCACAAACCTGGTAGAACTCTTCCTTGTTGGTCAGCTTGGCGACTTCCTCGTAGTCGGCGTATGGACAGGCCATGTACTTGGACAGTTCCTTGCGGTTCTTGCTGACCAGTTCGGTGTAATCGTCCCCACAGCTGATCAGGACGACCTTCTTCCCCTGGGCAATGTATTGCTTAGCGGCATCAATCAGGACCTTGGTAAAAACATCCGGGGCCTGCAGGTCTTTGTTGAAGTGCAGGTCGACAATCTTGGAAAAACGAGTCGGCGCTAATTCGTGGCGGGCGTACAGGTGGGACTTGATCCCGTACTTTTCGTACATCGACCGTGCCATCCCATAGGCGTTAAAGTCGCTCCCCAGAATCAGCGGAACAAAAGGCTGTTCGCTCATTAATCTTCCTCCTTATTTTCGTTATCGTCATTCTACAAGCCCCTATTTTACCATAAGTTTAGTTGGTGGCCCGAATTTTCATTCGTTTTTGAATCCGGTAGTTGTTGACGATCGCCGTCAAGGCAATGATTGCCATCGCGAAGAGGAAGAGGTAGTCGAAGCGGCCACCCCGGTACGACCGCGCCGCCAGTGTCCCGGTCCCGTTATTTTGGAAGAGCGCCATGACGGCCGACAGGAAGACGGTGCCCAACGAGCCAGCAAACTGCTGCAGCATGTTAAAGATGGAGTTGACGTCCGCGCTGTTCTTTGAGTCGACCAGCGTGGTGGCGTTCGAGATGGTGTTGGAGAACGAGAAGTTGAAGCCGATCCGCATGAGAATGAAGAAGGTCATGATCAGGATTGGAGTCAGTTGACGTTGGAAGAACACAAAGCCAGCGATCCCAATTAAAAGAATGCTACCACCAGTAGTGACCGGCTTGGCAAAGCCCTGGCTATCGGCCAAGCGTCCGGCAAGTGGGGCAATAAAAGCCCCGATGACCGAACCCGGCAGCAGGATCAGGCCGGCCACCGTTGCGGAAGTGTTGAGCACGTATTCCGCGTACAGGGGGATCACCAACGAGACCCCAATGTTGATGAACTGGAGGTTGAAGTAGGTCAAGGTCGACAACCGCAGCGGGTGCACCTTGAATACCCGCAGATCAAACAGCTGCGACTGGCCATGGTTGTTGATGTAGATAAAGAGAGCAAAGAAGACAACGAACAGGACCAGCCAGCCAACGATCGGCCAGCCCAAGCCATGTTTCCCGATTGTCGACAGGCCGTAGACGATCGAAAAGAGCGCCAGTGAAAGGGTCAAAAGACTAGCGTAGCTGAAGCGCTTGGTGTTACCCAGCGGCTGATTGCGGATAAAGAGCTGGCCCAACAGCAGGCTGACCAGGGCGAATGGGATCAGCAACCAGAAGATCATCCGCCACGAGCTGGCCTCCGAGATCCAGCCACCGTAAGTCGGTCCGAGGGCCGGGGCGAAGGAGATCACCATTCCGGCAAATCCGGTCATCGATCCCAGTCGTTCCCGCGGGATCTCGGTGAAGATCAAGTGAAACAGGATCGGCGTCGACAGGCCCGTCGCCACCGCCTGAACCAGCCGGCCGATCAACAGCATCGGAAAGTTCAGGGAAAGCGCCCCCAGCAGATCGCCGATGATGAAGGCTGAGACGGCAACCAGTTGCAGCCTGCGAGCCGGGAATTGCTTGAGCAGGTAGGCCGTGGTTCCCATCGTGATGGTCGCCATCAGCAGGTAGCCAGTCGTGACCCACTGGACCGTGTCCAAAGAAACGCCAAAGGTTTTTGACAGTTCCGGGTAGGTGACGTTCATCGAGGTTTCGTTTAGAATCCCGATGAACGTCAGGAGCGCCAGCGAAATAATTGCTAAGTAAATGTGTTGTAGTTTAGTTTTAGCCAAACTATCCCCTCCTTTAAAAATTTAAAATAAAAAGCGCTATGGTGATTAAAGCTCCACCACAGCACCCTAAAGTTGTTCTTTTGATGTTGATTTGATTATACCAAAGATCAAAATATTTTTCATGGTTAAATCCTATTGCCGGCTGAGGGCCGTCAGCCACTCCTTCGTCCCCGCATCCAGGTTCGGATCAACCTGAAATGGGAACGGCGCCAAGAGTGCCCGCACCTTGCTCCAGTCGATTTGACTGTCGTGATAAATCGTGGCCAGCAGCATTTTGGCAGTCTGTTGGCGCAGGGCGGCCGGCGCATTTGGCTGCTTTAGGAAGGTAATGGCGCTGGCCTTGTCGGCTAAGAGCTGCGCCACCACCAAGCTAACCTCCTCCTTGGTCAGTAACCCCGTCAAATAGCAGCGCTGCCGCAGTGGCACCGCTGGGACTTCCTTTTTCAAAAAATCCTGCAAGAGATCCCATTCCGGCAGCAGCTGCATGTAAAACTGCCAGGGCGCCCGGTGGTTAATGTCCTGTAGCAGGACGGGCACCAGGTCGCTGAGCTTGCCGTGATAAGCCAGCAGCTGATCGGCTAATTCGATCAAGAAGCGTTGGACGGCCTCCTGAGAGTCCCGCGGAACCCGCTTCTTGGCGGTCAGGGCAAAGCGGGCCACTAAAAAGTCCGTCAGCTGAGAGTCGGGAATGGTATTTCCCGGGAAATGTTTTTTGACCTTAAAATTATTCAGCTGTTTGATTCGCGTTGACTTGGCAAAGTGTCCCTGCTTCGGCATATTGTCCCCCTCTTTTGGCTAAAGAAAAAGCCGGCAACCGATATCAGTCGCCGACCTTAGTACAGTTGGGCTAGCTGGATTCGAACCAGCGCATGACGGTACCAAAAACCGTTGCCTTACCGCTTGGCTATAGCCCAATAATAAAATGGGGGAGAGTGGATTCGAACCACCGAACCCGAAGGAACGGTTTTACAGACCGTCGCGTTTAACCAGACTTCGCTACTCCCCCAAAAGGTTGAGAGGATTAATTACTGATCAGTAACTAATCAACGTTTATTATAATACCGAATTTCCGAACTAAATGCAAGAACTTTTTAAACAAAAAAATTGCCGTCCCGCAAGACGGCAATTTTAGCTGTAATCAAATGAATTTTCTCAAAGGGTTTTAGTCCACCCCGCCCATCAAAGCGTGAATCCGCTTGACGAAGAACATCAGGATGATCCCGAAGGCAATACTTACCAGACCGATCGTCAGGAAGTATGGCACTTCAGTTGCTGATGAGTAGAACTTAACGATCTGGGCGTTGACCGCCTGGGCAGCGGCATCGGCCAGGAACCACATACTCATCATCTGGGACTTAAAGGCCTTTGGTGCCAGCCGGGTCGTAACGGCCAGACCGATTGGTGAGATCAACATTTCACCAATTTCAACGATGAACCAGGAACCAACCAGCCAGAATGGGCTAACCCGTCCAGCGGTCGTCCCGTGAATCAATGCAGGCAGTGCCATGAAGGCGTATGACAGACCGGCGAAGACCAGCCCGGCAGCAAATTTACCAGGGGCACTTGGCTGGTTCTTCCAGTGATCCCAAAGGGTAACAAAGACCGGCGTCAGGATCATGATGAACAGTGGGTTCAAGGTCTGGAAGTTGGCAGCGGCGAAGTGCCAGCCACCGATGTGCAAGATGGTCCGTTGTTCGGCGAAGAGGGCCAGAACAACTGAACCAGATTCTTCAATTGCCCAGAAGATTACGGCCGCGATAAAGAGCGGAATGTAGGCCAGCACCCGTGAGTGCTCTTCCTTGGTAACCTTCTTGGAGTTCAGCATCATGATGAAGTAGTAGATTGGCAGTGCAATCGCAATGATCGTGATGATCGTGATGATGTTGTTGACGTTCAGCTGACCCATGGCAGCGAGCAGGCCCAGGACAATCGCTAAGGCAACGATCCCAACCAGACTCCAAATCAGGACTGGACGAAGACTTTCCCGGTCGATCGGGTCATCCGGGTAGAGGCTGTCCTTGGACAGGTACTTCCGTCCACCGATCGCGTATTGGATCAGGCCAAAGAACATCCCGATGGCGGCCAGGGAGAACCCGGCGTGGAAGTTCATTTCGCCATGGAAGAGGTTGAGGCCAAAACCGTTAGCAGCCCACGGAACAGCCCATGGTGCAACGGCAGCCCCCAAGTTGATCCCGAAGACAAACATACTAAAACCGGAATCCCGGCGCCGGTCGTTTTCAGAGTAAAGGCCACCAACCATTTCGGAAACGTTTGGCTTCAGCAGCCCGGTCCCGATAACGATCAGGGCGATCGAAACGTAGAGGGCACCAACGCCAAACGGCAATGACAGGGCGATGTGCCCGAACATGATCAGGACACCACCGATAAAGACGGTCCGCCGTGGGCCCCAGACCCGGTCAGACAGCCACCCACCGACAACCCCGGACAGATAAACCAAGGATCCATAGATGGACATGATCGATGCGGCGGTGGTTTGGTTCATCCCTAAACCACCCTTGGAAACGGCGTAGTACATGTAGAATAACAGGATTGCCCGCATTCCGTAGTAACTAAACCGTTCCCACATTTCAGTGAAGAACAGCGTAGATAAACCACGCGGTTGCCCGAAGAACGCGGTATCAATATCTTTTTGCTTACTCATCGAGTTATATTCCTCCAATTATTGCAAAGTCAGCTTAATCATTCAGAATACTCATTCCAAATATTAGAAAAATCTAACTTTCTTGTAACAATGTAACTATTTTAGACCCGTCCTCTAAATTAGTCAATGGAAAAATAAGTTTTTGATGAGAGAATACCGGCATTTTGTTGCATTTCGCTTAAAAATATTTAGGAAGGCCAGCAGACGGCTTTAATGATCTTAAGACTGGAAACCCTTTCGACGACACAATATGAACCGCCCTACCGTCCCTGCCGCTCACGGCTGATTAACCAGACGTCAATCACGATCAGGTAGGCAATCGATAGCACAAAGATGACGTTCCCGATGTTTGCCCAGTAATGACTGTCAAAGAAGCCGAAGAAAAACATGCTCAGCCCCAAGGCAATCGCCCCTGGCGCCAGTGCCATCCCCGCGCTTAACTTGATCAGCAGTGGCAGCACGATGGCCCACCAGGATTTTCAGCCACTTACCCCGCAGCAATTGCAGGCCAACCACCATGAATACCAGACATAAGAGCAAATATACGATGTCCATTCTTGAATCCTCCATTGTGAAAATAAAAAAAACGGCTGATGAAAACATCAACCGCTCTGGAAAGCTCCGGCAGTCAGACTCGAACTGACGACAACCTGATTAACAGTCAGGTGCTCTACCAACTGAGCTATGCCGGAATAACAAATCAACGATAATTATTATAGCATGCCCCGCCGGAGTTGCAAACATTTTTTTGAATTTTTATCTTTAATATGATTACAGGCTTCTGTGCCGCCGGATCACCCACCGCCGCAGCTCGTCAATCAAGATTAATGGCAGCGGTACGCAGACCAGCATCAGCCAGTCCTGCCGGTACAGTGCTTCGGTTCCGAAGACGTCCTGCAGGAGCGGAACGTAGCTGACGCAGATCAGGAGGACAATTTCAAAGGCGATCCCAATGAAGATCATCGAATTGGTCAGGAAGTGCCGGTTAAACATCGTCCCGAATTGGTAACGGATGTTCAAGACATTGGCGACCTGACAAAAGATGATCAAGCCGAGTGCCAGGGTCGTCGCCTGCCGGTAGTCAAAGCCAGTGGCCGGCAGATCCGGATAGACGTGACCGTGCAGGTAGTTGGCCATGAAGAAACCGCCCATCGCAATAATTGACGACCAGAGCCCGTACCAGCCAAACGCCTTCCCCAGCAATGCCCGGTTGATCAGGTGACTGTGGCGAGAGCGCGGTGGCTGATGCATCGTCCCCGGCTCCGGATTTTCCCGTCCCAGGCCTAGTGCCGGCAGCATGTCTGTCCCCAGGTCGATAAACAGGATTTCCATCACCGTCAGTGCCAGGGGAATTCGCCCGCCGGAGAGCAGGAAGAAGACCGATGGGATGGCCTCGGGCATGTTGGAGTTAAGGATGTAGAGCAGGAACTTGCGGATGTTGGCGTAGACGCCCCGCCCTTCACGAATGGCGGTCACAATCGAGGAAAAGTTGTCGTCGGTCAGGATCATGTCCGCCGCTTCCTTGGCAACGTCGGTCCCGGTCTCCCCCATGGCGACCCCGATGTCCGCCTTCTTGAGTGCCGGTGCGTCGTTGACCCCGTCGCCAGTTACCGCGACGGTCTTGCCCATTTGCTGAAGCATATCGACGATCCGGTACTTCTGCTCCGGTGCCATCCGGGCAAAGACAACCTCACCGGACAGAACCTGGCGCAATTCATCGTCGGACATCGTCTTCAGCTGCTCACCCGTTACCGCCACCAGGGGCTTGTCAGGATCGGTCAGGCCAATCTGCCGGGCGATGCTCTTCGCCGTCAGGCTATAATCCCCGGTGACCATGATGATCTTAATGTGGGCATTCCGACACTCGGTGGCCGCTTTCATGACCTCCGAACGCGGTGTGTCCATCATGACCGAGAGCCCGATGAAGGTCAACCCTTGTTCAACGGCAGCAATCGTGGCCGCGTCCAGGTTTTGGCGCAATGCGTCGGGCAGGATTCGCCCGGCAACCGCCAGCACCCGCAGGCCATGCTTGGCATAACCGTCGTTGGCGCCCATCACCTGCTTCTTTAATTCGGCGGTCAAGGGGACAATCTTTCCCTGATTTAGATAGGTGGTACACTTTTCGATCACGCAGTTAGGGGCACCCTTCGTGTAAACGTCAAAGCGGTGCGTTCCCTTGTCCTTTAAGATGACGGTCATCATCTTCCGTTCGGAGTCAAAGGGCAGCTCCTTGATCCGGGGCGTGGCCGCTTGTTCTTTTTCAACGGCAACGCCACCCTTGCGTGCTACCACCTCGAGGCAGGCCTCGGTGGGGTCACCGAGAATCTGGTAGCGCGGGTGGTCCTTGGTTGGGGCGACGATCCGCGCATCGTCGGCAAAGCCCCCGCCCAGCAGCAGTTCCTTCAAGCTCTCGTTATCGCGATAGGTTTGGTCGGTTGGTCCAGCCATGATGCTACCGTGAGCGTCATAGCCCTCGCCGGTTACCGTGTAGTCACGCTCCGGCGTCCACAGGTGCTGGACCGTCATTTCATTTTTAGTCAGTGTCCCGGTCTTATCTGAACAGATCACCGACGCACTACCCAGCGTCTCCACACTGGAAAGCCGCTTGACCAGGGCGTTATGCCGAGCCATCCGTTGAACCGCTCCGGCCAAGGACAGAGTGACGGTCGGTTCCAGGCCTTCTGGAATAAAGGCTACGATCATCCCCAGGGCAAAGACAAAGGACTTTACCAGCGGATAGTGAACGAAGTAGATGGCCACCACAAAGAAGACCACCCCGATGCTGACAGCCAGGACGGTGATCTGCTTAGTCAGGGTGTTGAGTTCCCGTTGGAGCGGGCTCAGGTCTTCCTGCACGTTTTGCGTCAGGGCAGCGATTTGGCCGAAATCAGTCTGCATCCCGGTCTTGACCACTACCCCGGTGGCGTTGCCCTTCATCATCGAGGTCCCAGAGAAGACAATGTTGTCCAGGTCGAAGTGATTGGTATCAGCCTTGGCCTTCACGGCACCGCTCTGCTTATGCACCGGCGTTACCTCCCCGGTCAAAGAGGACTGGTCCACGGCCACGTCCGTCGAAGCAATCAGCCGGATATCGGCCGGGACGTCATCGCCCTCCTCCAGCTTCACCACGTCGCCGGGTACCAGGTCGGCCGACAGAATCTTGATCTCCTTGCCGTCACGAATGACCCGACTGTGGGCCGGCAGCATGTTCTGCAGGGCATCGGTGGCCTTGCCCGCCTGGTATTCCTGCCAGAAGCTAAAGCAGCCGTTAATGATGTTAACCAACCAGATTGCAATCCCCAGTTCCGTCAGCTGGGCCACGAAGGCGATTAAACCGGCTGCCCACAGCATGATGGCCATCAGTCCCGTAAAGTTCTTAATAAACTTAGTGAAGAGGGATTCGCCGCTCTTCTTTTCCAAAATATTTTTGCCAAATTGTTTTTGTCGTTTTTCAACTTCCGCAGTGGTCAAACCCTGGTCACGACTGGCGAGCCGCTGATAAATTTCGGCGGGTTGGAGCCGGGCTATTTCGATGGTCTGATCATTTTGGCTGTTTTTCTTGTCTTCGTCAGCCATTTGTCACCATCTCCCACTTTAGGGTTATTCTAACGCCGATTGGGAAAGATGGTTAACATTTGCACAATAAGTGGCACATTTTGTGCAATCTGTGCACTTTTCACCAGGTAGCAGTTAAAAAAGCCGTTTGGTGAACGACAATGTTTCACCAAACGGTATTCTAATTACTTCGTGATGTCGGCCCCAAAGTACTTCTGGGAAAGCTTCTTGACGGTGCCATCCTTTTGCAGCTGTTGGAGGGCCTGGTTATAGGACTTCTGGATTGCCGGATCCTTCTTATTAAAGAGGGCGGAAATCTTGGCTGGCTTTTGCTCGCTCGAAACGTCGATCATCTTCAAGCCCTTGGTGGCATGCTGCTTAGTGTAGGCATACCAGGCTTCCCGTGAGTTGACGGTCCCGGCTGCCCGACCCTGGCGAACCATGTCAAGGGCGCTGGCAAAGTCGCTGTTAGCCACCAGCTTCCCCTTGTGCTTCTTCACCACGGTGGCGTTGTTAGTCCCGGTCCCGGCAACGATCTTCTTTCCGGAGATCTGCTTCAGGTTAGTGATCTTGCTGCTCTTCGGCACGATCAGGGCGAAGTGGGAGCGAATGTAAGGCGTTGAGAAGTTGTACTGCTTGGCCCGTTCCGGCGTCTGGGTAATGTTGTTCATCACGACGTCAAACTTGCCGGCGCCCAGGCCCGCAATCAACGAATCCCATTTGGTTGGTACAAAGTGGGCCTTCAAGCCCATCTTCTTGGCAACGGCCTTGCCGAGGTCGACCTCAAAGCCGGTCAGTTTGCCGTTCTTACGATAAGAATATGGAGAATAGGTTCCCTCCAGGCCGATCGTCAACTCGCCCTTGTGCTGGAGCTCGGAATTGACGCTGGAACTGGCGGCGTGAATGCTGGTGACGCTCCCCGCGGTTCCCAAAGTTAATGCGGCGACAACTAATAATGCTTTCTTCCAAAACTTCATAATTTATTTACCTCTCTTAGTCTAAGTTTTCCATTGTCATTGATGCAATAAAGCTCTTGATCCGTTCATTGGGATTATCCGGCGCGAAGAATTGCTCCGGCGCCCCGTCGAACAGGACGTGGCCGTCCTCCAGGAAGACGATCTTGTCGGCGACGTGGCGGGCAAAGATCATGTTATGGGTCACGATCACCATCGATTGCTTTTCCCGGGCCAGCTGGAGCAGGACCTTGAGCACCTCCAACTCCAGTTCGGGGTCGAGGGCCGAGGTCGGCTCGTCCAACAGGATGTATTCCGGATTCATCGCCAGGGCCCGGGCGATGGCCACCCGCTGGGCCTGACCACCGGAGAGCTGGTTGGGATAGGAATCCCCGTACTGGGCGAGTCCCACCTTGGCCAGCAGCTCGTTGGCCGTCTTAGTGGCCACCGCCTTACTCTGCTTGAGGACCTGGGTCGGGCCCTCGATGATGTTGCCCAGCACCGTCTTATTCGGGAAAAGGTTGTAATCTTGGAAGACCATCCCCGTCTTCTTGCGCAGGGCCAGTTTTTGCTTGTTGGTGATCTTTTTGGCAAAGTCGAGTTGCAGGTCATCAAAGTCGTAGCGGCCGCTCTCCGGCACCTCCAACAGGTTGAGGGAGCGCAGGATGGTCGATTTTCCAGAACCGGATGGCCCGACGATCACCGTCGTCTTGGCGGCTGGAAAGTCAAGGCTGACGTCGTGAAGCACGTGCTTTTCACCAAAGGTTTTGTTAACATTGCTGATTTTCATTGCATTTCACCTACCCAATCTTTGTCTGCTGACCAAGGCGCCGTTCCAAGTAGCCCTGCAGGTACGAGAGCACGGTGGTGAAGACGGCGTAAACCGCCGCGACCAGGGTGTACATCACCAGGGGCTGATAATTTTCCGCCGCAATCTGCTGGCTGACCGCGAACATCTCCATGATCGTGATCGAGGCCGCCAGTGAGGTGTCCTTCACCAGGCTGATGAAGCTGTTCGACAGCGGCGGCAGCGCAATCCGCAGTGCCTGGGGCAGGATAATGCGCCAGAGAATCTGCCAGCGGGTCATCCCGATCGAACTGGCCGCCTCCCATTGTCCCCGCGGTACGGCCGCAATCGCCGCCCGGATGGTTTCAGAAGCGTAGGCCCCGGTGTTCAGCGAGAAGGTAATGATCCCCGCGGTGAACGGTTCCAGCTTAATACCGTGGGGCAGGACTCCTTTGATCCGCAGGTATGGTAGGCCAAAGAAGACGATGAACAGCTGGACCAAAAGCGGCGTGGACCGAAAGAGCCAGACGTAGAAGTGGGCGATCCACTTCAGGATCATGAAGGCACCGCGCTGACGCGACAGCCGGATCAAGGCCGTCACCAGGGCGATGATGAGACCGAAGAAAAATGAAATAATGGCAAGGGGAATCGTGTACTTAAAGCCAGCCGCCAGGAGCTGGGGCAGCGATGATTGAATTGTTTCCCACATAGTTGATAATCCTTTCCTCAAAAAATTAGGATAAGAAAAAGGCGCAAATTCAAGAATTCTTGAATCTGCGCCTTATGCATTTATCCCGTGTTGTTAGTCGGTCACTTACTTAAAAATGAGCACGCCAAAACATGGGTCGCATAAGACGCGATCCACAACAACAAACACTAGCGTTAACAAATGGTTTGTTGAACATTTGACGTTTCCTCCTAATCAATGATGGTTACATCATAGCTTATTATAAGTAAGCTGTCAAGGAAGAGTTTCAATTACTTTTGGGCCTTCTTCGGCTTCAGCCAGAACGAGCAGATGAAGCCCAGGGCGGCGAAGATGAACGAAGCCAGGAAAGCGTACCAGTAACCGTGGTTGAGCTGGCTGGCCCGGGAAAGCCCCTCGCCCGCCGTGGACTGGGTTCCAAAGGCAACAATCATCATCAACAGGGCCGTCCCCAGGGAACCGGCGATCTGCCGAACCGTCGAAGAGGCCGCGTTCCCGTGAACGTAGAGCTCACGTGGCAGGGCGTTTAACCCTTCGGTAAAGGTTGGCATCATGACGGTCGCGATCCCGACAATCCGGAAGGCGTAGGACCCGGCCACGATCCACAGGCTGGTGTGTGGCGTAAAGAACAGCATCGGCAAACTCCCCAGGGCAATAATTGCAAAACCAACGAGGGAAAGATTCCTGATCCCGTACTTATCGTACAGCCGACCAGCGATCGGGCTCATCACCCCTTCCAGGATTGCCCCCGGCAGCAGCATCAACCCGGCATGGAAGGCCGAAAGCCCGTGGACCCGCTGCAGGTAAAGGGGCAGGACCAGTTCCACGCTCAAGAGGGCGATGTTCGAGATGGCGCTCAGGACGGTCGTGAGGTTAAAGACCCCGTTCTTAAATACCTGCAGGTTGACCAGGGGAACGGTGAGCTTCAGCTGACGCCGGCAGAAGGCCACGATGACCACCAGGCCCGCCACGATAGCCAGACCGTTGATAACATCGATCCGGCCGAGGTTACCGATGTCCGAGAAGCCGTAAAGCAGGGCTCCGAAGCCCAGGCAGGACTCCATGACCGAAATCCAGTCCACTGCCTGGCTGGTGTCGACGTTGACCACGTTATGGGCCACGAAGAAACTAACGATCATCAGCAGGGCGACCCAGGGGATCAGGACCCCGAAGAGCCACTTTAAGCCGAGGTTGTCAATGATCCAGCCCCCGACCGTTGGCCCCAGTGCCGGCCCAAAGGCAACTACCAGACCAATGATCCCCATGATAAAGCCCCGGTCCTTGACAGGGAAGAGCATCAGGACCACGTTTTGAATCAGCGGGATCATGGACCCGGAGGCGATCGCCTGGATCAGCCGCCCCGCCAGCATTACCCAGAAATTAGTGGCAAAAAAGCCGATTACCGAACCTACCAAGAAGATGGTCAGCAGGCTGAGAAAGGTATGCTTGGTGTTGAAGCGGTGAAAGACCCAGGCCGACAGTGGGATCATCAGCCCGGTCACCAGCTGGTAACCGGTGCTGACCCACTGGGCGATCGATTGGCTGACATGGTACTGGTTGATAATCGTCGGCAAGGCATTGTTGAAGAACGTTTCGGTCAGCATCATGGTGAAGGCCCCGAGGATCAAAACCGCCATCATCTTGACCTTTTTATTTTGCGGTGAATTAATTGTGAGCATGATTCTCCTCCATTCTATAGCTAGCTACACTTTTACCTAAAAAGAAAAGGCGGTTTTGCCCTACTTCATGTTGGCCTGCATCTGTTTGAGGACCCGTTCAAAGACGGCCAGGTCGGCCTCGCTGATCTGGGCCGTCAAAGTTGCGTTCAGCTGTTGAACCGGTTTTTGCAGGTCGGTCATATTTTCTTTCAAAAATTGCTGGCCCCGTGGCGTCAGTGACAAGAGCACCTGGCGCTTGTCCTGGCTGCTGGTCGCGGTGGCAAGCAAATCGGCGGCCACCAGTCGGCGAATAATTCCCCGAATGGTGGGGTGACTGATCTCGAATTTAATTTCAATCTCCTTTTGGGTCACCGGCTGGCCCTGGTGGTCGAAGACGTACATCAACACCAGCACCTGGTTACCGGTCAGGGTGATGCCCAAGGACGTTAGCTTGGCATTCAGCCGTTTTTCAATGGAAATATTCAATAATTTAATCTGCCGGCCAAGGTCGTTGATCGGCATTGCGTGTTGTCCCATCGTTGTCACCTCTCTTTCCATAAGTGTAGCTTACTACACTTTTTAAGGATGAGCAAGCAAAAAATCCTGAAGCGGCAAAATGGCTTCAGGACTTCTCTTATTCTAATGCTTTCTTGGCTACTTTAACCACCATCGCCGCCTGCTGGTCCTTCGAAAGCGAGCTCAGTGCGGCCGTCTGACTGTTGGCGGCACCCGTATTGCCGGATGCCATCGCCTTCTGCAGCTTCTTCATCTGGTTGGGCGTGACCGCCAGCCAGGTGTCCTTTGGAATCGTGACCGTCCGGTACTGGCTGACCAGCTCCCCGGCCTGGTCGCCGACGTTGAGCCAGAACTTGGCCCGCTTACTCTTCCATTCCCACCGGGTGGTCGTCGTCTTCAGCGTCGCCTGCTTGACGTTTGCCGTCCGGTAAGTGGCGTGCTGCTTGACCGCCGTGGTGATGTGTTTTTGTTTGGGAACAAAGTGGGCTTTGGCCTTACCGTTTGCCGTGTCCGCATACACCAAAACGTAACGCCCCGACTTCGTGCCGAGCTGCTTGGTAACGAGGACCCCGGCCGGTGACTTGCTGCCAGCCGCGGAATAGATCCGCTGGGTCGTGGTCGTCGTCACCTTTTTCATTCCATAATGGTTGGCGAAGTTCGCGCTCATGACGCCAATCGCCCCCACCAGCGCCAGGCCACTCAAGATCCCGGTAGCCCAGCGCAGCGGACGGTTGGGAATCAACGTCCAGGCCAGGATGGTCACAACCACGAGGGCAAAAATTACGTAAATAATCATTTGACAAACTCCCTTCTTTCCGCTTCCTGCTGGTTCTTGTTTTTCAGGAAGAAGACCACGACAAGGCCAATCACTGCAAAGGCCAGGCCCACGGTGAAGGCCAGCTGGAAGCCATCCATCGAGGCGTTGATGACCTTGTCGGCATAAGCGATTGGATCCGTTGCCTTCAGGCTAGCAGCGGGTTTGTGGTTGTTGATGACGTCCTGGGTCACGGAGGTCAAAAGGGCCACCCCAACCGACGAGGCTAACTGCCGGGCTGTATTGTTGACCGCGGTTCCGTCCGCCGACTTTTCCTTCGGCAGCGCGTCCATGGCGGCCGTCGTCATCGGCATCAGGACCATCGCCACCCCAATCATCCGCACCGTGTACATCAGGGTGATGATGATTGACGGGGTCGATTCGGTGATCACCGCAAAGGGAATCGTCCCCGCGGCCAGCACCAGGAGACCAGCAAAGGCAACCCGCTTCGTTCCGGCCTTGCTGTAGAGAATCCCGGCAACCGGTGACAGAATGCCGAGGAAGAGGGCTCCCGGCAGAAGCGTCAAGCCAGATTCCAGCGCCGACATGCCATGGACGTTTTGCAGGTAGGTCGGCAGCATCATCTCGACCCCCATCATTGCCATCATGACGGCCGCGATTGCAATCGTCGTTACGGTAAATTCACGGGACTTAAAGACCCGCACGTCGAGGAAGGGCGCATTCAGCTTCAATTGACGCCGAATAAAGAAGGCAAGCAGGATTAAGCCAATGATGATCGGACCATCTACCGTAGTGAGGCTCGACCAGCCATCGTTGGAGACGTTGGTAAAGCCAAGCAGGAAGAGGCAGAAGCCAAAGCTGGACAGCAAGAGCGATGGCCAGTCCAGTTTGACCGGTTCATTTGGAATCACATCCCGCATGAAAAATGGCAGGAAGATCAGCACGACGACCAGAATGACCATCGGGATGTAGAAAATCGTCTGCCAATGGGCGGCCAGCGTAATTCCCAGGAAGTGGTGGTCACGATCCAGAATCCACCCGGTCAGTGTTGGGCCAATCGCCGGCGACATCCCGACGACCAGACCCATCAAGCCCATCGCCACGCTCCGTTCGCTGGCGGCGTAAATGTTGACGATGATGATCTGCAAAAGCGGCATCGCCACCCCGACCGCGGCCGCGGCAACCACCCGGCCGACGACGAAGAGCCACCACATGTCGTGCTTCTCCGGTGTAAAGGCGGTGATCGAAATTCCGGCCAACAGGACCAGGTAGGTGATCAGGGTCAACCGCTTGGTCGGCACCCGCTTGACCAGGTATGACGACACCGGAACCATCACCCCAATCGCCAGCAGAAACCAGGTGGTCGCCTGCTGGGCGGTGTTCAGGTTGATGGAAAACTTGTCCATCAGTGTTGGCAGGGCCGTCCCCAGCGTCGACTGCATCAGCGAACCGGCCAAGGTCGCGATCAGCATCAGCATAAACAGGGCCAGCCGATGATAAGTTTTGCCATGAATATCCGTTTGAACGTTAGTCATCGCATTTCCTCCTCAAAATCAATTTCTGGAAATACTATACCGAGGGGGAAATGCGATGCCCAGGCTAATTTGTGGCAGTCTGTCTTAAATAAGACGATTAGTCGTAAATTAACCTTTTTTAACCGCTTCATTCCGGTATAATGGTGACAAATCAAAATGATGGAGGAAGAAAAATGAAGTACACCAAAAAGACCGACTACACCAACCAGCAGCTGCAAGACGCGCTCCTCAAGTTGATGGCAACTAAGCCATTTGAAAAGATCACGATCAATAACATTGCAGACACGGCCCATGTCAATCGGTCGACTTTCTATCGCTATTATGATGATAAGTACCAGTTGCTTGAGCGGATCGAGGACGATTTGATCGAACAGATCGACTCGATTCGCGATCAGGTGAACCCATTGCAGGCCGATCACTCAGCGGAGCTTTTGCAGACGGAGGTTAACTTCTTTAATCAGCATTTTAACGAGCTCCAAACCCTGCTCGGCAATAACGGTGACCGCCATTTTGAAACCAAACTCACCCAGGGTTTCAACGAACGTTTTGCAACCCTTACTCACCACCAGGACAATGCTCAGGCAATGATGATTCGCCAGGTCATCGTGGCCACCTCAATGACCGTTCTGAAGTTCTGGCTCTTCAATGCCGATCAAATTGACGGTGAAGAGGTCATCCACTCTATCTCCGACATTTTACAAAACGGCGCCTTCTCCTACCTACGCAAGGTGACGGGGCAAGGCGATCATGCTTAAAGCGTGATCACGTGGGGACGGACCGCCGCATCGTGGTTGGCTAGGCACTCCACGCACTTGGGATCCTGGGCCACCTTGGCGATGTAATTCAGTGACTTTTGTGCTTCCGCTCGGTCGATCACCACGCCTGGCGTCAGGTTTTCTTCCCAGGACTTGGCGGCGTACCCGGCATCGGCCGCCAGCATCACGTACTTATCCGTGTCATAGCTCTGGACCCGGGTCGCGCACAGGCCGGCGCTGTGGCCCGGTTCCCAGATCATCTTGACGCTGCCGTCGCCGAAGAGGTCGAAGGAACGGTGGTAAGCCCCATCCAGGCTCGGCGCGAGGTGGAAGGCCTTGACTGGGACCCCCTTCCACTCGTGGGGCAGGTATCGCATGTGGTCGTGGTTAGCGGCCTGCCACTCCTCCTCACTCACCAGGATGTGTTTGGCATCACGGACGAGACTGAGCCCGTCGGCGTGGTCGCAGTGCAGGTGGCTCATCAGAACGTAATCGAGGTCGCTGGTCTTAATCCCCATTGCTGCCAGCTGCTCGTTGACCGCCTGCCCCGCCGGTAAGTTAGCCTTGTTCACCGGCCACTGGAAGCTGAGGTTGCGCAGCTGGTGGTCACGGTTGACCGTGTTCCAGCCCGTATCGATCAGGATCAGTCCTTGGGGATGTTCGATCAGGTAAACGGACACCGGGACCTCCACCCGGTGCTTTTTGGAACGAAACAGCCCGGTCCAGGCCAGGGGACGATCAGTAGGACGGTGGAACGGCAGGGCTTCATCGACGATCACCGTTCCCGTGTGCAATACATGAATCTTGATTGGCTGTGTCATTAGTAATTCCTCCTCGTTTAATTGTTGACCTAATTGTAATGCCACCATAACCACGGTACAATTACTAATAATACCTAAACTGTGTAATAAAGTTAGGAGAATGCTTAGATGGCAACTAATCAAAATGATTTGCGCTGGCGGCGGACCGACGAACAGATTCGGCGGGCCTTCGTCACCCTGCTAAAAAAGAAATCGTTTGAAAAGATCACGGTCGGTGAAGTGGTCGCCACCGCCCAAATCAGCAGGAAGGCCTTCTACCTGCACTACGAAGACAAATATAATTTTTTGCTGATCCAAGAAAATAAGATCCTGGAAAAACTGCAAGCTGCATTGGCTGAGGAGCATCACCACTTTGGGCAGGTGCTCGCCGATTCGACGGGCCTGCGCCGACAAAGTTACTTGACGATTAACCAGGTCCTGGAAATCTTAAATAGTGAGCGGCCGATTCTCAAAGCGCTGCTGTCGGCTAACGGTGACCCACAATTTATGATCAAATTGCGGCAGCTGCTCGATCAGGAAATCCGCACCCGCATCAAACTGTACCACGCCCGGTTAACCACCAAGATCCCGCAACGCTACGCCATGGAAATTCTCGGCGGCGGCTTGGCGGATTTGATCACCGCCTGGCTGCAAAATCCCCATCCGGAAAGCACGGCGAACTTTTCGCAAATCCTGACCGACAGTCGGATGCTCGCCCCGCTGGACCTGCTGGTTTACAATGACTAATCCTTCCTCATCAATAGTTGCAGTGGCAACAATTGTGCACACTTCAACAGGGTGCCAGCAAAATCGTTTGGGGATTCTGGGCGTTTTTTCTTGAGCCATTGAATAATAATCCCCAGAAAGCTAGTGATAATTAGCTCTTCGGCATACTCCCTCGGCAATTCATCATTGAAGCTGAGCCCGATCCGCTTGCGACGGGCATTAGTTTCGGCAATTAAAACCTTTTGAACCTCATTTCTAAAATTTACATCTTGAAACAACGCGAGAATCAATGGTCGATTTGAGTACAGGTAGTTAGCTAGCTGCTTAAAAACTAAATACTGATTTTTTTGCAAGACTGCCTGCCAACTTTCCTGCTCATCATTAGCGAAGGTGGTCTCCTTAAGGATTTTGCGAATCACATTAATTGTTGTTTCTTCCAAGGAATCCAGTAGATCGTACTTATCCAAGTAATGAGCATAAAAAGTTGCCCGATTAATATGGGCCATTTTTGCAATATCGCCAACCGTTGTGTGACGGAAGCCCTTTTGATTAACCAACTTAACAAAGGTCTTTTGAATTTGATACTCCGTGCGGCGAAAGCGCAAATCGCTTGTCATCAGTGGTCCCTCCTCGTTTTAAACAACATTATAACAGTTAATGCTGGTTGTAATAGCTGGCAAAAGGCGTCAAGATATGTCCACAATCAATTAACAGCTAAAACGAGGTGGAACTATGATCAAAGCCGAATGGAAATACATCACTAGCCATAAATTGACGCTCGCCATCCTACTAGTGATTATGCTCATTCCAATGCTTTACACTACTATTTTTCTCAGTTTTTTATGGAACCCATATAAAAAAGTCGATAATTTACCAATTGCCATTGTTAACAAGGACGTCACAGTTAGTGTTCAGGGACAAAAGCTCGCTGCTGGTGACCAGCTTGTGCACCAGCTCAAAAAGACGGATTCAATGGATTACCATTTCGTTTCGTCCGAAAAGAGCGCCCAGCAAAAGCTCAAAAACGGTCAGTACTACATGGTCGTCACAATTCCGCGGAGCTTTTCTAAACATGCCGCCACGGCCTTCACTGATCAACCACAAAAGATGAAGCTTCATTATGAAACCAACCTTGGCAGCAGTTATGTTGCCGGCAAGATGATGACGTCGGCGGCCAAGCAGCTGGCAAGCACCGTTTCAGCAAGCATGACTAAGCAGTATCTCACCATCATGGCCAAACAGCTCCAGGTGATGCAAAGCTCTCCGCTAGCCAGTCAGCAAGCCGGTGGCCTAAGCCTGACTGACAAAACAATCGATCAAATTGCCCAGCCAATCAAACTGGTGCACTCGGATAAAAGCCACACGCCGAACAACGGGACCGGGATGGCACCATACATGATGTCCGTGGCCCTTTTCGTCGGCTGCCTGGCGCTTAACCTGATGTATGACATCATCACGCCCCGCAGATACCCGCGGACCGGAATCGGCTGGTGGGCAGCCAAGATCTCGGTCGTCGGCACTTTTGCAATTTTGCAGGCGGTCGTTGCTTACGTGGCAATGATAAAATGGCTGGGTCTCGATCCAGTTCACCCATGGGCAACCCTGGCGGTCGTAATGGTGACCTCCCTAGCCTTCTCCAATTTTGTCACCATGTTGAACGTTGCTTTTGGCAAGGTCGGCAGCTTCCTGTCACTGGTCGTTTTAATTCTCCAGCTAGGTGGCTCTGGCGGAACCTATCCCCTGGAGCTCTCCAATCATTTCTTCCAGGCCATTCATCCTTACCTGCCGGCTAGCTACTCCGTCCATGGTTTGAAAGAGAGTCTGATGATTGGTGGCACGGCAACCACTGACATTTACGTTCTGCTGGGTATTTTTGCCTGCTCCGCCGTTCTCCTAATGGTCCTGTACAAGTTTAGACTGCGCAGCCTTCCCGCAATTGATTATGAAAAAATAAGTCAGTAAAGCAAAAAGAACATTCTCTCTAATCGGTTCGGCCGGGTTCAACCCGCCAGGCCATTTGGAAAGAATGCTCTTTTATTTGTTTTTAATCAATTCTCCACGCTCTTCGGCAACATGTCCGTCGGGTTCTGGTCCAGCGCCCCGACGATCTCGTGGGCGGTGTAGGGCTCATCCAGGTAGGCGACCTCATCCGGAGTCAGCTTGATGTCCATGGCGGCCGCGGCGTCGTCCAGGTACTGCCGCTTGGTGGCGCCAACGATCGGGGCCGTCACGCCCTTCGCCCATTGCCAGGCTAGCGCGATCTGCGACATCTTGACGCCGTGCTGCTGGGCTAATTCGTCAACCCGCTTGATGATCGGCATGTCCTGTTCCTCCGCCGCATCATACTTAGCCCGCGCCGAGGTATCGGTCTTGCTGCGAGCCGAGTCGCTGTTCCAGCTTGGCCGGGTCAGGTGCCCACCCGCCAGCGGACTGTACGGCATCAGCATGACCCCATCCTGCTTGCAAATCGGGATCAGTTCCCGCTCGTCCTCGCGGTACAGTAGGTTGTAATGATTTTCCATCGCCATGAACTGGTGCCAACCGTTCTTCTCGGCAACGTGCTGCATGTTTTGGAACTGGTAGCCATACATCGCCGAGGCCCCGAGAGCGCGGACCTTGCCAGCGACAACCAGATCGTTTAAGGCTTCCATCGTTTCCTCAATCGGCGTGTCGTAGTCGAAGCGGTGGATGATGTAGAGGTCCAGGTAGTCGGTGCCGAGTCGTCGCAGGGTTCCGTCGATTTCACGGTTGATGGCTTCTCTGGACAGGCGGCCGGGGTTGAAGTAGACCTTGCTGGCAATCGCCACCGCACTCCGGGAAACCTGGTGTTTTTTAAGTGACCGACCAATGAACTCCTCACTAGTCCCGGCCCCGTACACGTTCGCGGTATCGAAGAAGTTAATTCCTAAATTGAGCGCGTGCTGGACCATCGCATCGGTCGCATCCTCGTCCAGGATCCACCGGTAGGTCTTGAAGGCGGGCTTGCCAAAGCTCATCCCGCCGACCGCAAGTTTCGAAATCTTAATATCCGTTCCCGGAATCTGACTGTATTCCATCATTCTGCCTCCCGATTCTCTGCCAATCTTAGTTCAGCGGTGGCAAGTCCTTGATCTTGCGGGCCGGAACCCCACCAACGACCGTGTTGTCGGGCACGTCCTTGGTGACGACCGCCCCGGCGCCAACGATCACGTTGTTACCAATATGGACGCCGCCGATCACCGTGACGTTGCCGCCAATCCAGACATCACTGCCGACCGTGATCGGGGCCGTGGTGGTGATCAGGTAGTGACTGCCGTCGTCCCTGGTGCCGAAACGTTTTGTGGCGTCCAGGTCGTGCTGGCCGCAGTAGAACTTGGTGTCGGGCGCAATGATCACCCGGTCGCCCAGGGTAATCAGGTTGGAATCCTGGAAGAAGCAGTTGCCGTTAATGAAAACGTCGTCCCCCACGGAGATGTGAGCACCGTAAAGGGCCTCAAAGTGGCCGTTGACGGTCACGCCCTTGCCGACTTTGCCGAACAGCTGGTGAATCGTCGCCTGCCGCTCCTTGGGGTCACGCTCCTGGTTTAGCTGAGCTACCAGGCGCTGCCCCGTCTTAATCATATTTTGGAGCTCCGGGTCACGGTAGTCGTACTCCTGCCCGGCAAGTTCCTTTTCATGTTCCGTCATTGTCATTGACACGGTCCCCTTTCATTCAAATTCTATTCAATTATCGAATAACTATTCAAAGTCGCTCAGTACCGGCAGCTGGTCCTCATGCAGGTATTGGTTGTACTTTTTAGCTTGACTATTCAAGTCTTCATCGGAGATCGATGAGGCTCCGATCGTGATAAATGGCTTCAGGTAGGTCATCCCGATCAGGCGGCTGGTGGCCTGGAACGGCCGCAGCAACTCGGTGACCGTGTACTTGACGAAGCCGTTACGGCCGTAGTTGTGGGCCCCCGGCGTGACCGCCAGCAGCAGTTCCTTGCCGTGCAGGGCAGTACCACCCTCGCCATAGGCCCAGCCGTATTCGAAGACGTCATCTTCCCATTGCTTGAGCAGGGCCGGTGAGCTGTACCACATGATCGGGAACTGGAGGACAACCCGATCGGCGTCTTCCAGCACCTTCTTTTCGGCCTCGACATCGATCTTGCCGTCCGGATAGAGGGCATACATGTTCCGAACCGTGATGTCGCTGTCCAGGGCATTGGCCAGGGTCTTGTTGGCCCGTGACTGACCATAGTTTGGATGGAATAATAATACAACTGTCTTCATAATTATTACCTCCTCTACCGTTATTTTAATCATGCACCCGCGCGTCGTTCAACACTTTGATCATCGCCGGGTTGTTGAAATTATCCATGATGTTCCAATCAAAGGCGGAGTGGCCCTGGTCGAGACCGGCAATCGCCTTCATTTCGTCAGCCGTTAGTTGAATGTCTTCAACGGCCAGGTTCTGTTGCATCCGGGATTCGTGAACCGACTTTGGGATGATCACGATGTTGCGCTGGAGCAGCCATGCCAGGATGATCTGGGCAACGGTCTTGTCGTGGGCCGCCGCGATCTTAGTCAGGACCGGATTGGTAAAGATGCCGCCCTGACCATTGACGAAGGGTCCCCAGGATTCAACCACGATCTGATGATCCTGGAGCCACTTGACGTTTTCGGCTTGCTGGTAGTAAGGATGAAGCTCGATCTGGTCGACCATTGGCGCAATTTCGTTGTTCATCATCAGGTCAAGAACCACGCCGGGCGTGAAGTTGGCCACCCCAATGGCCCGCAGCTTTCCTTCCTGATAGGCCTGCTCAAGGCCCCGCCAGGCACCGTAGTAATCCGCCAACGGCTGGTGAAGCAGGTAGAGATCGAAGTAGTCCAGGCCGGTTGCTGCCAGGACCCGGTTGATTTCCTTTTGAGCGGCCTCTTCACCATAGTCCTGCAGCCAGAGCTTCGAGGTAACGAAGATCTGCTCGCGCGGCACACCGCTCTCCTTGATGGCGGCGGCCACGTCGCCCTCGTTCATGTAGGCGGCCGCGGTATCGATTGCGCGGTAACCGTTCTTCAGTGCGCCGAGGACGGCCTGCTTGGTGTCTTCACCCGGCTTGATCCGGTAAACGCCGAAGCCAGTCATCGGCATCTTGACTCCATTTGCTAATTCAATCGTCTTCATTTAATTAAAGTCTCCTTTGCTGATTCTTCGTTTGGTCAATTAAATCCATGTAGTGCTGGGTGGTCG
Organism: Limosilactobacillus sp.; assembly: GCF_022482365.1. Lineage (NCBI taxonomy): Bacteria > Bacillati > Bacillota > Bacilli > Lactobacillales > Lactobacillaceae > Limosilactobacillus > Limosilactobacillus sp. The sequence continues at coordinate 1,918,402 of NZ_JAKVPE010000001.1, read as the reverse complement.
TCAGTGCACGGCGGTACGGTGACAGCCAGCGTCCTTTATCAAGCTTTGCCAGCATGCCGAGTTCGCCCGGCGTCATGGTAAAGTCCCAAATGCGGATGTTGTCCATCAAGTGCTGGTGCTGGGCGGCCTTGGGAATCACGATTGCCCCCTGCTGGGTGAGAAAGCGCAGGAGGATCTGGCCGGGGGTCTTGTGATACTTGGCGGCCAGCTGGTGGACAAGCGGTTCCCGGAGAATGGGCTCCTGCGCTTCACCCAAGGGGGCCCAGGCCTCCAGTGCAATCTGATTGGCCCGCTGAAAACGCCGCAGGGGCACCTGCTGCTGGTAGACGTTGAACTCGACCTGGTTGACTGCCGGCGGAATTTCAGCGTGGTGGCTGAGGTCGAGGAGCTGGCTCGCATCGAAATTGGACACGCCAATCGCCCGGACCAGTCCCTCCCGCTCCAGTCTTTCCAGTGCGCGGTAGGCACCGTAATAGTCACCATAGGGTTCGTGCAGCAGCACCAGGTCGAGGTAGTCGAGGCTCATGCGTTTTAGCGAGCGTTTTACCGCATCAATCGTCATTTGGTCCCCATAGAATGGCAGCCAAACCTTGGTCGTCACGAAAATTTGCTCGCGGGGAACGGCACTCTCGCGAATCGCCGCCCCGACCGCCGCCTCGTTGTGGTATATCTGGGCCGTATCAATTAGCCGATAACCATTCTCCAAGGCGTCCAGCACAACGCGCTTGCATTCAGTCAGGTCCGTCAGCTGGTAGACGCCCAGCCCTTCTCGCGGAATTTCAATTCCATTGTTCAGCTGAATAGTAGCTGTCACTGGCATTCCTCCCTTCATCGCAAATCTTATTCTAATTAGTTCCTTTATATATGTAAAAGATTTATAATGTATATAAATCATTACCTAAAATGAATACTAGGAGGAAAACTATGGAAACCCGGATTCTTCGTTACTTTTTAACAATCGCCAAGCTCGGCACAATCTCGGCGGCCGCGCGCACGCTGCACGTCGCCCAGCCCACGATGAGTCGGCAACTCCAGCAGCTTGAGGAGCAGCTCGGCACCCCGCTCTTCATCCGGGAGCGGCGCCGAATGGTCCTGACCAAGGCCGGCCTGGCTTATCAAATCCGGGTCCAGCAGATCTTGGCCGAGCTCGACCGCGCCAACCAGGCCGTCGCCGACCTCAACAACGATGAGTTAACCGGCAGTGTGGGGATCGGCTGTGTTGAGTCCTCAGTCACCAATTTTCTAGTCCCAGTCCTGCACGAGTTCCAGCAGCAATACCCCCAGGTCAGGTTGAACATGTACGACGCCGACGGGGAGTCCATCAAAGACCAGCTCGACCGCAGCGCCCTCGAGATCGGGATTGTCTCCACGCCAATCAACGCCGCCAAGTACAACTACCGCCAGTTGCCGGTGAGCGACCGCTGGGGAATCGCGGTCAACGCCGACAGCAGCTTTCGGGGACGTGAGATGGTTGACATCAGCGAATTGAAGGGCCGGCCGCTGATCATCCCCCATCGGTCCCTAGTCCACGACGAGATCAGCGACTGGCTGACCGCGGATGGCAATGAGATCCAGGTCGTGGGTGAGTACAACCTGTTGACTAACGCCGCCTACCTGGCCGCGGCCGGGATTGGTGATTTGGTCTGCATTAAGAATGCTCCCCTACCGGCCAAGGCCCACCTGACCTTCATCCCCCTGACCCCGGAACGCCACCTCGACCACTATATGATCTGGCGCAAGGGCGTCTCCCTCAGCGAACCGGCACAACGGCTGGTCAATCACCTGCGCTCACAATTATCTGAACAATGACAAAAAGGCGGGAACCGCAATTCAGCTGCGGTTTCCGCATTTTAATAGCCTTTAGTATCCCGGATAGAGGCTGACCCCGGTATCCAGCTGGTTGATCTGCTCAATCTCATCATTGGTCAACGAAAAGTCGAAGATGTCCTGATTCTCCGCGATCCGCGTCGGGTTCTCCGACTTTGCCAGTGGCACCAGGCCCCGCTGGACGTCCCAGCGCAGGATCACCTGGGCAACTGACTTGCCGTGGCGCTGGGCAATGGCGGTCAGGGTCGGTTGGTGGAAAATGTTGTTTCTCCCCTCAGCTAAGGCTGACCAGGCCTCAGGCACGATTCCATGCTCACGGCAGTAAGCGACCAGCTCGTTTTCGTTGTACCAAGGATGGCTTTCGATCTGGTCGACGGCCGGCGTCACCTTCGCAGTTGTCATCACTTGTTCCAGCTGCTGAGCACTGAAGTTGGAAACACCGATCGACTTAACCAGTCCGGCCGCCTGGAGATCCTCCAGTGCCCGCCATTCCTCATTGATATCGCCGTACGGCTCGTGAATCAAGTAGAGATCAACGTAGTCCTGGCCCAAGCGCCGCAGTGACTGCTTGAACTGGCGGGTGGTGGACTTGTAGTTGCTCCGACTGTTCGGCCACAGCTTGGTGGTTAGAAAAATCTGGTCACGGGGCACGCTACTCTCGTTGATGGCACTGCCGACCGCCGCTTCGTTGCCGTACGTTTCCGCCGTATCGATCAGGCGGTAGCCGCTCGTCAGGGCCGTGGCGACGGCGCGTTTGGCCGCCGCAGCGCTATAGATCATGGCTCCAAAGCCAATTGCCGGCATCGTTTGTCCATCGTTTAATTTCACCATGATCATTCCCCCCTATTCGCGGTAATCCGTAATGTTGTCCGCAACCATGTGCGCAGCAATCTCATTGACATCATAACTGGCCCCATCCGGGTAAAAGGCATCCTCGGCCAGGATCTTGTCCAGCGCTTCCCGAGATTTAGCCTGGGCAATCACGACCCCGCTCATCGGATGGGTCTTCGATGGCCCAACGATCAGAAAATCGCCCGCTTCAAAATGACGGGTAAACCAGGCCCGGTGCTGGGCAAGTTTGTCATCACCGAACTGCTGGGAACGGTCTAATTGAATATTGATAATATACATCTGTCATTCTTCCCTTCTCTGAATTGATTGTCACTAGTATATGCGGTCGCGGTTCCCCTGTAAAATATCTATTGATCATCGTTTAATATCCAGATTAGCTATATATTCAACCAGCCTATCAATTGGTATGCAAACTCGGTCTTTTACCAATCAGCGAATTTTTCCTACCATAAGGGTAAATTAGTAAAGGAGATGATTTTGATGGAAACAGTTCAACTTAACAACGGCATCACGGCCCCCATCCTAGGATTCGGGACCTACCGGATCAGCCCGCGGGTCACGGCCAAATACGTCACTGAGGCAATCAAGGCCGGCTACCGGCTCTTCGATACCGCCCAGTACTATCAAAACGAAGCCCAGGTCGGGGAAGCCATCAACAACAGCGGGATTCCGCGTGATCAGTTCTTCTTGACTACCAAGGCCCGGACCGGGGGCTATGCGGCTACCAAGCGCAGCATTGAGAAATCGCTGCGGGTGGCTCACCAAGACTACTTTGATCTGATGCTGGTTCACTTTCCAATGCCCGACTACATGGGCACCTACCAGGCCCTAGAGGAAGCCTACCAGGAAGGCAAGCTGCGGGCGATCGGCGTTTCCAACTTTGACAATCGGGACATGCAGCGCATCATCGATCATTTCGATGTCCTGCCAGCAGTCAACCAGATTGAGACCAACGTCTACACCCAGGACAAGTCATTAACCCAATTCATGAAGCAGTACGGTATCATTCAAGAGGCCTACGCACCGCTGGGCGAGGGCCCCAACCCGATGTTTTCCGACCCTGTCCTGGTACAGCTGGCACAGAAGCATCATAAGTCGGTCGCCCAGATCATGCTGAAATTCCTGGTGCAGTCCGGCTTCATGACAATTCCGGGCTCCACTAACCCCCAGCACATTCGGGAAAACATTGACCTCTTCGACTTCACGCTCACCCTGGCGGAAATGGAGGAACTGCGTGGACTCGACCGGGGCACGTCCAGCTGGCTCGGCTATCAGGGTTAGGCAAAGAGATCAATCCTTGGAATCAGCGCACTGTGGCCTTACAATTTAACTAGCGTAATCAATCCAAACCGAGGTGAATGCTAAATGACAAATCGTATCGATGTTTTTGCCCACGTTCTACCACCCAAGTTTTACCAAACAATGCTGAAAATTGCGCCGGAGATCCCCCAGCGCTTCCCTTTCATCAACATTGCGGCTTTATCCGACATGGAACTGCGCCGTCAACACTTTGACGGGGAAACCAAGCAGGTGATCTCCGCGGTCAACATCAATCCCGAGGATTTCACCGCTCCTGCCCAGGCAGCGAACCTGTGTCAGCAGGCCAATCAGGAAATCAGTGAATTGGTCGACCGGTATCCGGAGATGTTTACCGCCGGGATTGCAATGGTCCCGATGAATAACGTTCCGGCGGCGGTGGAAATGATTAACGACCTGCCGGACGATCTGGTGGGCATCCAGGTCTTCACCCGGGCGCTGGGCAAGAGTATCGCCGACCCGGCCTTTGCTCCGGTCTTTGCGGCCGCCGCTAAACGCGGATTGCTGATTCTCTTGCACCCGGTCTTCGATTCGCGCAAGCCGGACAACAACCTGGTCTTCAGCTGGGAGTACGAGCTTTCCCAGGCAATGCTCCAGCTGGTCCAGGCCGGCTTGTTCGAGCGCTGGCTGGAAATCAAGCTAATCGTGCACCACGCGGGAGCAATGGTGCCCTTCTTTGCCGGGCGAATCGCCCACATTCTCCCGCCCCAGCAGGCCGCGGACTTCAAGAAGTTCTACGTTGACACCGCCCTACTCGGCAACGCTCCGGCCCTGCGCCTGACACTGGATTACTTTGGGCCCGACCACGTTCTGTTTGGCACTGACGCTCCATTCGGTGAGGCGCCGGCAGGGGCGACCCGAACGATTATCCAGGCACTCGCCCAGTTAAAGCTGGCTCCCCAAACGCAGGAAGCAATTAATAAAGCAAATTATCAAAGATTGGTGGCGGATATCAAATGATTTTTCGGATGTTTAACTTAGGAATCGATGCAGCGGACCGGGATAAATTTAACCGGGTCGGCCAGCACAACCTCCTGACCTCGCTGCAAGACGAAGTGGGAACCCTGACCATGTACTCAACCCACGCCGACGCGCAGGGAAGAGACAACTATATCTTCGAAGTCTATGCGGATGACGCGGCCTACCAGGTTCATGCCCACTCCCCGCAGTTCCAGGAATTTTCGGCCATGGCCAAGGAAACGATCAAGAAGCGGGCCATCACCCAGTTGAAGCCGCTTTTCCTGTTCGAGCAGCCAACGAGTTTCATCGTTTTGGCCGGCCGCTCCGTGGTGAAGTTACGCCAGTTAACCGTTGACGACCAGCAACTGGCCAAGCTGAAAGCCACCGTCTTCCCGAAACTCCAGCAGGCAATTCAAAGGGATCCGGACTACCTGGCCTGCCTGATTGGCCGTGACCAGGACGACCCGCAGCGGTTGGTGATTTTGACCAACTACCGGACCGCTGCGGCTGCCGACCGGTACGAAAGCCTGCTTCCGGAAACGGCAACCGACCTGACGCCGGAAACAATTGTCAGCCACGGCGGACTGGCTTTCCAAGGATAATCAACAAAACGGGAATACCGGCTTGACGGCTGGCGTTCCCGTTTTGTTCTGATTGCGCTAAATTCTTTGATTCGTTTGGCGATTTCTGAACACCAAGGGTTCCAAGAATGACATCAGTAAAGACTTGCACAACTTCCTTGATTACGTGGATAATAAGGATGTAGTAGATGACGATTACGTCGATGAATTGAAGGATTACATCCAGAATCTAAGCAAAAACACGGAATGGAGGAATGACTACATGGATAACAAGACCCACATGATGTTCCACGATGAAGACGTCCGTGAAGAAGGCCGAAAGGAAGGCGAAAAAGCTGGGATTACTACCGGAAAAATGGAAGCAATTCGTGGCACAATCTCCCTACTGCGTGAAGCCGGCTTGCCGGAAGAACAGCTGAAATCTAAAGTTCAGCACCAATTTGACCTGACCGATTCGCAGATGCAAAAACTCTTTAAGTGAGAGCGGACAATAAAATCATCGCTCACAAACAAAGGCACGTTACCCACCAAACGGGGCAACGTGCCTTTAGTCGTTAATTCAGTTCTTTTTCTAGCTGGTAAAAGTCTTGCAGGAAGCGACTGACCACCTCGAGATCCTCGTCGGAATACTTGGCGAGCAACTTTTTTGTCACCGTGGCCCGCAATTCTTCATGCATCCGGTCGTGAACCGCCGCGATCTCGCGTCCCGCTGCCGTGAGGGAATAGTAAATCTTCTTCTGGTCGTCGGGATGCTTGCCGGCATGGACGAGGTCGTATTCGAGCAATTTCTTGGCCGCCCGAGTCACGCCACCCCGGGTGACCGCCAGGCGCTGGGCCAATTCGATCCCGGTTAGCTCCGTCTCCTCCAATGCCGACAGAATGTGGAGGGCGATGATCGACAAATTCGCCACGACTTCCTTCAGGCGGTCATCACTGAGCTGGTGCTCGATCCACTGCTGCTCCTGGGACCCGTGGACACTGCTGCGACTTGTCCGAATCAGTTTAATCATTTTCGTAATCTCCGCCACTGTCGTCTCGTTCATCGTAATTAACCGCCTTTCTCTGGTTAGGCTAATTATATCAGAAATCCTTGGCCATTGACTTTGCCTGGGCCAGGGCGGCGTCCAAGATCTGCTGACGCTGGTCGCGATGGGCATCGGCACCCTCAATGAAGAGCTTCTCAACGTCATTGATGCCATAGAACTTCATCATGTTGGTCAGGTACATGTCACCGAGGTCCATGAGGGCACAGCTTTGGTTGCTCTTGATGTGAAGGGCCTTCTTGATTAAGAACTTGATGGTTCCCCAGGTGCCGCCCTTGTGGTACTCGCTCCCGGCCGCCTGGATGTGGAGAGCCTTCTTGTTGTGCAGCAGACCGACCGAACCATTGGACGTGTACTTGAAGGTCTTGTGCGCAACTGCCGTCAGGTCAAGGTACTGCTTCATCTCGGCCGGCAGGAAGTGGTTGTACATTGGGTTGATGAAAACGTACTTATCGGCGTTGATAAACTCGTCCAACCATTCTTCGTGTCGTTTGAGCAGAGCCGTTTCCTTGTCGGTCATCGGCTCCTCGAACTTCTGCTTGCGCCAGGCCTCCATCGTGACGTCGTTTAACGGCGGTACCCCCTTCTTGGCATAGAGGTCGCGGATGATGACCTTGTCGTCCGGGTGGGCCTGCCGGTAGGACTTCACGAATTGTTCACCAACGGTCAGGGAGAGGCTGTTTTCAATGTGCGGGTGGGCTTGGATAACTAATAAGGTACTCATTAATCTCATTTCCTTTCGATGCTTTGTTGCTTGTCAACATAATACCACATTATAGTTGCTTGTCAACAAAATTTTGAAAATAAAAAAGCCCGCACAGCTGATGCGGGAAAATCCTATTGTTGCGCCGCCTGCCGCCGGGTCAAAAAGTTGACCAAAACGCCGGCGTTCAAGACGACCACGACCGCCGCCACCAGCGTGACCGTGGCAAAGGATGGAAAAAGTAGCGACAGAACGTAGCCGACTAGGGTCGAAAGCACGAAGCAAATCCGAATCGGCGTCGTGACAACCAGGTGGCGGTGATTGTAATGGTTGGCCAGCGCTAGGCCCAGGTAAAAGAGAGCCATCCCCAGGTAGAGGAAGCTAATTGCAAAAGTTTGGTCGGCTTCCGGCTCGTTGATAAATTTCAGAGCCACCGTCACCAGGCTCAAGCCGAAGAGAATGAAGTAATGCAGGTAGATCAGGAGGTTCCCCGTTTCCCCTTCCCGGTGCTCATTGATCAGGTGGTCAAACTCAACAATGTAGGTAAAGAAGAGGCCGACCACAATGATGAAGATCAAGAGCGACTGGATTGAGAAAGTCTCCTGGGTAAAGTAATCGGCAATCCCGACGATCGTTTCGCCAAACATCACGATGATCAGGGCGGTCAGCCGTTCCAGCATGTGGGAAAAGATGATCGGGTGATGCTTGGTGTGGTGCCCCGTGAAGCCGGGCGCAATCCAGCTGACGATAATTCCGGCCAAAGCGATCGTGATCCCAACCGCGTTGTAGAAGAGACCCCCGATCAAGAGGGTAACGGTCCGAAAACCTAGAATCCAGGAAAAGGCCCGGGCGATCCGCTTGTCAGCGGCCTTGTGGACCTGGAAATAAGTGATCAGGTACTGGAGACAGAGGGTCAGCGACAGTAGGCCGGCCGCGATGAAGAAGGTCGCCAGGTGCCGGTCAAAGGTGGCGGTAAAAACGTTGGACATGTAAAGGACGATCGCCATGTCGATGAAGGAAAAGATGATGTTCGTCCACGAGGAGCGCCCGTACCGGTTGGTGAAGACCATCTGCACCATCCAGGAGTTAATGAAAACGATGATCACCAGGAAAAAGATCGCCAGCGTTGGCAAGCTCACCACCCCGTTGTGCAGGTGGTGAATCAGGCCGGTCGCCCGCGAGACCATGTAGACAAAGACCAGGTCATAGAACAATTCAACCAGCGAAACCCGTTTACTGAGTGCTTTTGCCATGTAAATCCCCCCACGCTCATTTCAAGACTCTTTTTAATAATTATACCGCGCGGAGACTGGCGTGTGCTAAACTAGGCCTAACCGTGCTCTGCCTAATCTGAATACCACTATCCAGACCGCGACTCGCTGCTGTACCTACTGAATTTAACAGATTGATTCACAACTGTGCCCCAAGATTGCGGGCACTTTTTATTTTGCAATTTTACTAGTCCGCCATTAAAATGCCCCGGATCAGCCGCTCGAGGGCCGCCGTCAGCTGGGCCAGGTCAGCTCTGTCTTTTTGCAGGTACTGGCGGTACACCTGAATAATGCCAGCCGCCAGGAAGTCCGCCGCGTAGTCATCACTGGCGAGCGCGGCGACCTGGCCGCTCAGTCCCTTTTTCAGCATCAGGAAAAGGTCGTCCAGCAAGAACAGATTAGGCGAGGTGTTGAGCATCCCCCGGTAAAAATCCTGATCCGCCAGCATCAGCGAATTGAGTCGGCGCACCAGCTCGGGCACGCTGGTCACGGCAGTCAATTCCCGAGCGAGGCTTTCCTCCAGTCGCTCCTCAATTGCGGCCAGCAGTTCATCGAGTGACGAATAGTGCAAATAAAAGGTCTTGCGCTCAATGTCTGCCGTCTGTGCCAGGGCCGTAACGGTAATTTTCTCAAGCGGCTTGGTAGTCAGCAGAAGCATAAAGCTTTCTTGGATTGCCCGATCCGTTTTCTGGTAGCGTCGATCGTTTACTGCCATCGTTGATCCCCTCCTAATACTCATTCTACGCTAGTTTGAGTATTAATACACGACTTAAAGATGGCCCGGACCGCAGCAGAAAGCGCTAACGCATATAATTGGCAAAAACAGCTTGGGAGGAGCAGTAACTATGTATACCGTTCAACAAATCATCACCGCCATGACACCCGGTCACCCCGGTTTCGTGGCATTAATCATTGGCTTTGGCATTGCCAACGCAATCGGCCTGCTCGAATACATCTGGGCCGTGGCCCTCACCTTCAAGGAAAAGGCCGGTCCCTTCCCGATGTGGATGCATGCCTTCTTCTTTGCCCACGATACCACGGCCGGGGTTATCTTCACCCTGCTGGCATTTCGCCACCACTTCTTCTGGCTCTTTACCATCTATGCGCTGGGGATGCTGACCTGGGCAATTCTGGAATTGGTCTGCATCACAATGGAACTGAAGTACAATGCCTCCGCCGAGTTCAACCGGGCGCTGCCGGGAGCCATCGTGCAGACCGTTTTCCTGATCCTGATCAACTTCTGCATCGTCAATCTCTTCCGCTACCTGGACCACGACGTCGCGATGTTCATCTGGCTGCCATTGACCAACTTCGTCATGGCGATCGGCCCCGGCTATACCCTGCTCAAGCGCAATAGCCGCCAGGGCAGCTCCGTCATGCTCTACATCTTCGTCGTCCTCGGTACCCTGTTCAACTTCGCACCCAAGGGGATCGGCTTCTTCACCAGCATTGTTCCCCAAATCTACAACACCCCGCTCTATTACTTTGCTGGGGTCGTCGCAACGGTGATTGCCGTCTACAATCTCTACCAGTTGCTCCGCCTGCCGGCCAAGGCGAAGGGTGCCATCTGGTAAGCAAATTAAAATCTCCTGAAGGGCCAATTTGACTCTTCAGGAGATTTTTAATTACTCTTTTTCAACTTTTTTCAACAGCGCCGGGTCAATCTGCATCCCCCGGTGGTAATATTGCCGGTCGCGCTCACTAATTTCACGCATCACGCGGCATGGCGTACCCACCGCCACCACATTGGCCGGGATATCCTTGGTGACCACGCTGCCGGCACCGATCACGGAATTGTCCCCGACCGTCACGCCGGGCAGGACCGTGACGTTGGCACCAAACCAGCAGTTCTGGCCGATGTGAACCGGCAGATTGTACTGGTAGCCCTTTTCCCGCAGCTCCGGCAGTACCGGATGGGCCGCGGTAACCAGGGTGACGTTGGGGCCAAACATGGTGTGACTGCCGACGAAGATTTCACCATCGTCGACCAGCGTTAGATTAAAGTTGGCGTAAACGTGGTCGCCGAAGTGGACGTGGTGCCCGCCCCAGTTGGCGTAAAACGGCGCCTCAATGTAGCAGCTTTCTCCGCACTCGGCCAGCAGTTTTGGCAGCAGTGCCGCCCGCTGTTCACCCTGATCGGCCCGCGTGGCGTTGTACTCATACATCAACCGGGCCGCTTCACCCTGCGTCTTGAGCAATTCCGGATTATCCGGGTTATAGATCTGACCCGAGAAGAGCAGCTTGTCAAATTTATTAGTCATCTTGATCCCACCTCAGTCTTTATCGTTAATACTATTTTACCATACCGACCGAAAGCGATTCCTAATTGCTCGTATTCAGGTAGGCTTGCCGACTGCCCGCGCCCAAATGACGGCTGAGGAAGAGGGCAAGCAGGAGGATGGCAAAGCAGGTCAAGAAGCCGGCCTGAATGCCGACCCGCGAGGTCCCCAGGTGCAGGCCGCGGTCCCGCAGATTGACCACCGCGACCACGACAGCCATCCCGAAGCTGGCGGCAACCTGCCGGGTCGTGTTAAAAAGGGCCACCCCGTCCGGCAATTCCTCTTTGGGAATGATCGACAGGGCCTCGGTTTGCAGTGGAATCAGCAGAAGCACGATCCCCAATTGACGAATCCACTGCCAGAAGGCCACGAAGACGACTCCGCTGCGGACCCCGACGAAGGCCTGCATTGCCGTCCCGATCAGGTCAATGATCAGTCCGGTCGTCACTAGCCAGCGAACTGGGAAGCGATCGAAGAGGTTTCCACTGAGCGGCGACAGGATCCCGGTTGAGACCGCCCCGGGAAAGATTACCAGCCCGGAGATAAAGGGGCTGTAGTGCATGACGTTTTGCACCAGCAGCGGCAAGAGAATGGTGTTGCCATACATCGTCGCTACCAGGAGGCAATTGGTAATGGTGGCAATGCGGAAGTCACGGTGCGTAAAGACCCGCAGATTGACGAAGGGCCGCTCGGCATTCCATTGCGTTGCCACGAAGAGGGCTAACAAGATGAGACCGGCAGCGAGGATCCCGCCGACCCGCCAGGTTAGGAAGGCCGTGCTGCCAATGTTGGAGCAGCCCTCAAGGAGGAAGAAGAGGCTGAAACTGCACAGGATCAATCCCCGGAGGTTAAACGAACAAGGGACGGAATTGGCGACGCTTGGCAAAAAGATAATTGAGAGAATGATTGTCAATAAGCCAAAGGGCACGATCAGGATAAAGAGGTAGCGCCAGTTGAAGTAGTCAAGCAGGAGCCCCGAGACCGAGGGGCCGAGCAGCGGGGCGAAGTTAAACGCCAAGCCGATGATTCCCATGACCCGGCCTTGGTGCCCCGCGGTTGCGTAGTGAATTGCCATCACGTTGACCAGCGGCATCATGATCCCGGCACCGATCGCCTGCACCATCCGGCCAGCGACGATGATGGTAAAGCTGGCGGCCAGGCTGCCGATGATCGTTCCAACCGTGAAGATGGCGGCAAAGGTGATGAAGAGGCGCCGATAAGAGTAGCGCTTGATCAAGTAGGAGCTGACCGGGATCATGAGGGCATTGGCGAGCATGTAGCCATTGCTGACCCACTGGACGCGGGCGGAGCTGATGGCAAAGGCGTGCATGAGCTGCGGAATGGCCGTGTTCATCATGCTGGAGCAGAGGTTGCCGAGGAACGCCCCCATGATCATAATGCTGAGGATTAGTTTGTGCTGTCGTGTCATTGAGTGTTGATGGTCCTTTCTTCGTTGCTTGACTTATTTACCTTAGTGAGTATAATCATTTTAGTTGCTAAAAGCAACCATTTTCTCGAAAGTGAGCTAAAAAAATGAAGAAGGAAGAGCTAGCGCAAATCCGTCAATTTAACCGCTTCTACACCACCCAGCTGAATCTGATGGACCGCCATCACTTAGGGTCGACGACGACGCTCTTGGAGGGGCGCATCATGCTGGAAATTAGCTACGGTTACCGAACGGTCAATCAGTTAGTCAAAATTCTCAACCTCGACAAGGGCTATGTCAGTCGGACCATTAAGCAGCTGGTGAGTCGGCAGTGGCTGAAAAGTGCGGTCGACCCTCAGGACCGGCGAAGCAAAATTCTAACGCTGACGGCCCAGGGACGGCAAGTGGTCGACCGGGTGAACAAGAGCTCGGATGAGCAGGTGCAGACGATCCTGGCCGCGCTGCCGGCAGACGAGCTAACGACGGTGGTCAGGGATATGAATGAAATTCAAGAAATTGTTAACCGGTACCACCCGGTCGACTTTGGAAAGTAGGTAATGAAAGTGGCAGTAACATACATGAGAAAGACGGAAGCAAAGGACCGCGACGCCGTGTGGCAGGTAATCACGGAGGTCCGGGCAAAGCTGAAAGCTGACGGCAGTCCGCAGTGGCAGGACGGTCACCCCGATCGCCAGCAGATTGAAGCCGATCTAAAGCAGGGCGTTGGCTACGTTTTAGTGGTCGGTCAAGAGGTGGCCGGTTACGCGGCCCTGGTCCACTCACCCGAGCCGACCTATCGGCAAATTTACCACGGGGCGTGGAAGAATGATGCTGATCCCTACATGGTGATTCACCGGATTGCCATCAGGAGCAAGTTCCGTGGCCAGCACCTCTCAACCCTTTTCATGGCCCTCTTGATTTCAAATAGTGTCGAGCGCGGCGTCAAGAACGTCCGCTTCGATACCTTCCGGCTGAACCGCGCCCTCCAGCATCTCGGTGCCAAGTTTGATTTCCAAAAACGGGGCGACATCAAGGTCGTTGACAAAATTGACCCCTGGCGGCTCGCCTATGAATTGAATCTGGAATAAAACAACGGCCACTGCTCGAATAACTGAGTGGTGGCCGCTATTTAATTTGGTGTATCAATCTCTGTGTGTGTTTGAGATGGTTCTCATTCTGAAAATATTAGCGAGTTACATTGAAGTGAGTCAGTACAAACAGAAACCTTATTACAATGGAACAGGAGGTGGTCTATTACGAATACCCTTGGAACTAATATTGCAAAAAGACGACATGAGCTGCACATGACGCAAGCTGTTCTTGCTGAGCAAGCCAACATTTCAGTTAACTTTTTGTCGAAACTTGAAAGAGGCCATAGCAATCAAGTTAGCAGTCAAACACTATACTTACTGGCACAATCTTTAGGGACCAGTATGGAAAATCTCGTCGATGATAACGTCCCTAAAATAACTACTAATTTTGGCCCAAACAGACTTCAACTAATAAAGCTGCTCAATCAATACAGTTTGACTGAACAGGAGAAGATCTGCCAGAGCATCATCAATTTAGTCAAACCAAAAGAGCCATGATCAATAAATCCTGATAAAACCAACGCTAGCAGAAGGGAACGCAAATCAAGAACGATTACGAATGTATGCGAAAAGCCAGATGATGAATCAAAAATTGGTTCATCATCTGGCTTTCCTTTATTGACCAGGAGCTTTTTCGGCCTACCCAACTTTTTTGAATGCGGAAAACTTTTAAAATAAAAAGAATGCCAACTAGAGGAATCGAACCTCCGACCTTCTCTTTACGAGGGAGATGCTCTACCGACTGAGCTAAGTTGGCAAATATAATCAACAAATAGTATTATATCATGCTAACTAGTTAGAGAAAACACTTAATTTAAATTAAAGGTAGATTATAGAATGAAGTTAGCCACCCAGTTGGTGGTAAATAAAAAACGCCATTCGGCGTGACATCAGGTATCATATTAAGTGAACCAAACCTATATGAAAGGATGTCCGTCAAATGACGCACTTAAATGATACCATGTCTACTATTTTATTGACTACTCATAAAAAGAATGCTCATCTTACTAAAGAAGAACGTGTGATGATTGCGACTTTAAAGTCGCAAGGACTTTCCAATCGCGCAATTGGTCGCCAATTAGGAGTTAATCATCAAACAATTAATAACGAGCTCAACCGTGGTACGGTCCGCCAACTTCGTCGTCAAAAATCTAATGGTAAGATTTACGAATATTCTTACTACATCTATAGTTATGAAGCTGGTCAGGCCACATATCTTGAACATCACCGCCATTCTGGTCGTCGTCGCTTATATTATTCTTCAAAGCAATTTTTACGATTAGCTGATCAGCTAATGCTTGGTGAGTTTGACGACCACCATTACTCCCCACAAGCGGTTATTTATAAGGCTCGAGATTTAATGAATGATGGCACCCTGATCCCAAAGTCGGTTGTAACTTTATATCAATGGATTAATGAGGGTGTGCTTCGTACGTCCAATTTAGACCTCTTTGAAAAACCTAAACGTAAGCATCATCAAACTCATCCGCAAGCTAAAAGGTGCTTAGGGCCTAATATTGCTCAACGACCTCAAACTGCGGACCAACGGTCCGAAATTGGCCATTGGGAACTGGATACAGTTCAGGGACAGAAAAACGGTAATGACAGTGTTGTACTAGTAATGACTGATCGCCTTTCACGAGTTAATATCACGAGTAAAATTGCTGGTAAAACTGCGCATGCAGTAAATCAGTTCTTTATAAATTTGCGCCAGAAAATGGGCACAGATGCTTACTATCGCATTTTTAAGACAATAACCTCTGACAACGGTTCAGAATTTAGTGAGTTAACACAAGTTCACGATCATGTTTTCTATGCTGATCCGTATTCCCCTTGGGAACGTGGATCCAATGAGATCAATAACCGGTTTCTCCGCAAGGAGATTACCAAAGGTGAAGCTATAAATAACTATAGTAGTGCTCAGATCATAGCGACTAATGATTGGATGAATCACTATCCACGAGCTATGTTTAATGGACATTCGTCAATGGATATCTATCGTAAGGCCTTCTACCAAGAGATATCACAGCTCCATCAACCAATAATCAATTGGTCAGTATTATTTATTTGAGTCCAGTGGCTAACTTATTCTTGAAATTTAGGCTAAGAAAATCATCCTGTTTTTTCTGATATTCTGTTAAAAAAGCTGCCAAGTCGTTAGAGATTGGTAAGCAATACCTAAAAGCGCCTTTGGGCCGGGATTTCAGCGAGCCGTTAAAACCATTAGTGTAGTCTGACCAGCTATCATTAATCTTAAATGTTGGGTAACCATCCTTAACAACTAAATTTTGAAACCTTAATGCTTGAAGTTCTCCTGGACGCATTCCAGTTTCTAAATCAATCCAAATTGCCAGCCTGGTTCCCATATTATTGATGGTTAGGCCATTTAACTCACTTTTAATTTCTTTTTTGATACTGGCTAACTCTGCATTTGAAAATAAATACTGATTTTTCTTAACGCTAAACTCACTTTTGCGGAATAATTTTTGCAAAAATTGTTCAGGAACAGGATTAACCTTAACGGATCTCCCCTCAAGCTCTTTGAAAAACTTTCGCATATGCGTTAGCCTACGTGCAATAACGGTTGATTTACCGACAGTAACTTTATGTGAAGCCACAAAGTCATGTGCAAAGTCGTTTACCACTTGTTCATTAATGTTTTTAATCCTAAATTTCAAGAATAAGTTAGCCACTGGACTCAAATAAATAATACTGACCAATTGATTATTGGTTGATGGAGCTGTGATATCTCTTGGTAGAAGGCCTTACGATAGATATCCATTGACGAATGTCCATTAAACATAGCTCGTGGATAGTGATTCATCCAATCATTAGTCGCTATGATCTGAGCACTACTATAGTTATTTATAGCTTCACCTTTGGTAATCTCCTTGCGGAGAAACCGGTTATTGATCTCATTGGATCCACGTTCCCAAGGGGAATACGGATCAGCATAGAAAACATGATCGTGAACTTGTGTTAACTCACTAAATTCTGAACCGTTGTCAGAGGTTATTGTCTTAAAAATGCGATAGTAAGCATCTGTGCCCATTTTCTGGCGCAAATTTATAAAGAACTGATTTACTGCATGCGCAGTTTTACCAGCAATTTTACTCGTGATATTAACTCGTGAAAGGCGATCAGTCATTACTAGTACAACACTGTCATTACCGTTTTTCTGTCCCTGAACTGTATCCAGTTCCCAATGGCCAATTTCGGACCGTTGGTCCGCAGTTTGAGGTCGTTGAGCAATATTAGGCCCTAAGCACCTTTTAGCTTGCGGATGAGTTTGATGATGCTTACGTTTAGGTTTTTCAAAGAGGTCTAAATTGGACGTACGAAGCACACCCTCATTAATCCATTGATATAAAGTTACAACCGACTTTGGGATCAGGGTGCCATCATTCATTAAATCTCGAGCCTTATAAATAACCGCTTGTGGGGAGTAATGGTGGTCGTCAAACTCACCAAGCATTAGCTGATCAGCTAATCGTAAAAATTGCTTTGAAGAATAATATAAGCGACGACGACCAGAATGGCGGTGATGTTCAAGATATGTGGCCTGACCAGCTTCATAACTATAGATGTAGTAAGAATATTCGTAAATCTTACCATTAGATTTTTGACGACGAAGTTGGCGGACCGTACCACGGTTGAGCTCGTTATTAATTGTTTGATGATTAACTCCTAATTGGCGACCAATTGCGCGATTGGAAAGTCCTTGCGACTTTAAAGTCGCAATCATCACACGTTCTTCTTTAGTAAGATGAGCATTCTTTTTATGAGTAGTCAATAAAATAGTAGACATGGTATCATTTAAGTGCGTCATTTGACGGACATCCTTTCATATAGGTTTGGTTCACTTAATATGATACCTGATGTCACGCCGAATGGCGTTTTTTATTTACCACCAACTGGGTGGCTAACTTCATTCTATAATCTACCAAATCTGGTTCTTTGTCAGATAAAACGTAAAAGTAAAAAAGTTCAAAGGTCTTGCCCCAGCTAGGCCAACAGGTCATCAGATGCCGCCGCTGACTATCATATTTTTGGCTAAAACGTAGAATTGCTTTAGGAGCTTGATCGCTTATCATTGAATTTGTCCGAACCGAAAATTGTAACTCATCCAATACCGCATTAACCAGTTGATCAAAGCACTTGACTACCTTAGTTGTTTGCAACTCATAATTTTCCTTGATAGTCGAAAATTCATTATGATTGTTCCAAAAGAGTTTACCCAGTGATGTCAACTGTTGGGCATTCTCCATTTCTTTTTCCCTATTAACTACCATAATAATCGGCTCCTTATTAATAAGATTAGTTCGAGAATATCAAAAATAAGGAGAAGATTGCTGGTCAAATAAGACAGGACAAAAAGACCGCATACTTTTCACATTAGGATAAAGTATGTGGTCATGATATACTTTTAACCAGGACTAAGATAACGGGTTAGCTACCTAGCATCAGCGTCCTAGTGAATCTTCGGATGACGCGTCACCCCTCAAAACAATCCAGAATCACGGAGGTGATAGTCATGCCGAGAGCTAGGAACGACTGGAGGGTCAGACACGGTCCAAGCGGCTGTGGCTATCTGGATACTGTCCAAAGCTGCTGTTCAGTTTGCCAAGGCGTATCGGATAATAAAAAAGACTAACCATGATGGTTAGTCACCCTAATGTCTTCCAGAACATTCACGATTGAGAGTAATGAGGTTGCAGCTCACTGCTCTCTTTTCTTTTATTATGATACGGTATTTTAACAGTTAATTCAAGAAAACAGATTAAAATTTAAACCCCCACAAAATTGGGCCGAAAATGCTATTATGGATTTCAAATGGCAATTTGCACACAAAAAAATGGGCGTAAAGCCCATCAGGTCAGTATGTATAGCCTTTTCTCGATGCAACCTCATGCACACAGTTTTTCCGTGTGCACAGGCGTGTGCATTACATTCATAAATAAACAAAAATAATCCTTGATATACCTTCGCAAAATGCTGATATATCAAGGATTATCAAACTTCATAAAGCTTAATAATGCCAACTAGAGGAATCGAACCTCCGACCTTCTCTTTACGAGGGAGATGCTCTACCGACTGAGCTAAGTTGGCATAAAAGAAAAGGTGTTAACTCAACCCAGTCAACACCTTAATAACTCCGGCAGTCAGACTCGAACTGACGACAACCTGATTAACAGTCAGGTGCTCTACCAACTGAGCTATGCCGGAATAACGCGTGGCAACGTCCTATCCTCGCAGGGAGCGATCCCCCAACTACTTTCGGCGTGTTGAAGCTTAACTGCTGTGTTCGGCATGGGAACAGGTGTATCCTTCAAGCCATCATCACCACACTACCCTCTCGGGTGAGAGCTTATGCTCTCAAAACTAAACAATATCCATTTCTTCAATAAACCTAACCGCTCTCCTTGGTTAAGTCCTCGACCGATTAGTAATGGTCCGCTCCATGCATCACTGCACTTCCACTTCCATCCTATCTACCACATCATCTTTGTGGGGTCTTACTTCCCCGAAGGGAATGGGAAATCTCATCTCGAGGCGAGTTTCACACTTAGATGCTTTCAGCGTTTATCTCGTCCATACATAGCTACCCAGCAATGCTCCTGGCGGAACAACTGGTACACCAGCGGTATGTCCATCCCGGTCCTCTCGTACTAAGGACAGGTCCTCTCAAATTTCCTACGCCCGCGACGGATAGGGACCGAACTGTCTCACGACGTTCTGAACCCAGCTCGCGTACCGCTTTAATGGGCGAACAGCCCAACCCTTGGGACCGACTACAGCCCCAGGATGCGATGAGCCGACATCGAGGTGCCAAACCTCCCCGTCGATGTGGACTCTTGGGGGAGATAAGCCTGTTATCCCCAGGGTAGCTTTTATCCGTTGAGCGATGGCCCTTCCATGCGGAACCACCGGATCACTAAGCCCGACTTTCGTCCCTGCTCGACCTGTCTGTCTCGCAGTCAAGCTCGCTTGTGCCTTTACACTCTGCGAATGATTTCCAACCATTCTGAGCGAACCTTTGGGCGCCTCCGTTACCTTTTGGGAGGCGACCGCCCCAGTCAAACTGCCCACCTGACACTGTCTCCCAGCACGTTCAGTGCTGCGGGTTAGAGTGGTCATAATGCAAGGGTAGTATCCCACCAACGCCTCCAGCGAAACTAGCGTTCCGCTTTCTACGGCTCCTACCTATCCTGTACAAGCAGTACAAACACTCAATATCAAGCTACAGTAAAGCTCCATGGGGTCTTTCCGTCCTGTCGCGGGTACCCTGCATCTTCACAGGGATTTCAATTTCACCGAGTCTCTCGTTGAGACAGTGCCCAGATCGTTACGCCTTTCGTGCGGGTCGGAACTTACCCGACAAGGAATTTCGCTACCTTAGGACCGTTATAGTTACGGCCGCCGTTTACTGGGGCTTCAATTCAGAGCTTCGCCGAAGCTAACCCTTCCTTTTAACCTTCCAGCACCGGGCAGGCGTCAGCCCCTATACTTCATCTTACGATTTTGCAGAAACCTGTGTTTTTGATAAACAGTCGCCTGGGCCTATTCACTGCGGCTGGCCTTGCGGCCAGCACCCCTTCTTCCGAAGTTACGGGGTCATTTTGCCGAGTTCCTTAACGAGAGTTCTCTCGCTCACCTTAGGATTCTCTCCTCGACTACCTGTGTCGGTTTGCGGTACGGGCAGTTAACTACTTGCTAGAAGCTTTTCTCGGCAGTGTGACATCAGCGACTTCGTTACTAAAAGTTCACTCCTCATCACAGCTTGTCAACCCGAAGTTAAGCATTTGACTCAACTCCTGACTTACTGCTTGACCGCACTCTTCCAATCGTGCGGATCGCTTAGCCTCCTGCGTCCCTCCATTGCTCAAACGCAGTTAACTGGTACAGGAATCTCAACCTGTTATCCATCGCTTACGCCTTTCGGCCTCGGCTTAGGTCCCGACTTACCCTGGGAGGACGAGCCTTCCCCAGGAAACCTTAGTCATTCGGTGGACAGGATTCTCACCTGTCTTTCGCTACTCATACCGGCATTCTCACTTCTAAGCGCTCCACCAGTCCTCACGGTCTGACTTCGCCGCCCTTAGAACGCTCTCCTACCACGTGCACATAGTGCACATCCACAGTTTCGGTAATATGCTTAGCCCCGGTACATTTTCGGCGCAGGATCACTCGACTAGTGAGCTATTACGCACTCTTTAAATGATGGCTGCTTCTGAGCCAACATCCTAGTTGTCTATGCAACTCCACATCCTTTTCCACTTAGCATATATTTAGGGACCTTAACTGGTGATCTGGGCTGTTCCCCTTTCGACGGTGGATCTTATCACTCATCGTCTGACTCCTGAGGATAAATCAATGGCATTCGGAGTTTATCTGAAGTTGGTAACCCATGACGGGCCCCTTGTCCAAACAGTAGCTCTACCTCCACGATTCTTACCTCAAGGCTCCCCCTAAAGAGATTTCGGAGAGAACCAGCTATCTCCAAGTTCGTTTGGAATTTCACCGCTACCCACACCTCATCCCAGCCATTTTCAACTGACACGGGTTCGGTCCTCCAGTGCGCTTTACCGCACCTTCAACCTGGACATGGGTAGGTCACCTGGTTTCGGGTCTATAACTACATACTTCATACGCCCATTTAAGACTCGCTTTCGCTGCGGCTCCGATTTTTCCACCTTAACCTTGCATGCAATCATAACTCGCCGGTTCATTCTGCAAGAGGCACGCCGTCACCCATTAACGGGCTCCGACAGCTTGTAGGCACATGGTTTCAGGAACTATTTCACTCCCCTTCCGGGGTGCTTTTCACCTTTCCCTCACGGTACTGGTTCACTATCGGTCACTAGGTAGTATTTAGCCTTGCGAGATGGTCCTCGCAGCTTCCGACGGGGTTTCACGTGTCCCGCCGTACTCAGGATCCTGAACTGAGGGTGTGACGTTTCGTCTACTGGGCTTTCACCATCTCTGGCACAGCTTCCCAACTGTTTCGACTACGTCGCACTTTGGTAACTCAAATGTTCAGTCCTACAACCCCAGTGAGCAAGCTCACTGGTTTGGGCTCTTCCCCTTTCGCTCGCCGCTACTCAGGGAATCGAATTTTCTTTTTCTTCCTGCAGCTACTGAGATGTTTCAGTTCACTGCGTTTACCGCTTGCCAGCTATAGATTCACTGGTCAAGCAAGCACCGACTAAGGTGCTTGGGTTTCCCCATTCGGAAATCTCCGGATCAAAGTGTACTTACCACTCCCCGAAGCATATCGGTGTTTGTCCCGTCCTTCATCGGCTCCTAGTACCAAGGCATTCACCATGCGCCCTTCATAACTTAACCTTGATGATCACGACGTGATCACCTTGATTAATTGAGTTAGCGATTATTTCGTTAATAAAACTCAAATAACGCGGTGTTCTCGGTTTATTGTTTTAAGTTAATAAATAAGAAAATAGATATTATTTAGTTTTCAAAGTACAAGCTCTGAGGGTAAACCCCTCAAAACTAAACAAAGTTTCAACTAATGTGTAGGTTCCGTTTTATTCCTTAGAAAGGAGGTGATCCAGCCGCAGGTTCTCCTACGGCTACCTTGTTACGACTTCACCCCAGTCATCTATCCCGCCTTAGGCGGCTCCCTCCAAAATGGTTAGGCCACCGACTTTGGGCGTTACAAACTTCCATGGTGTGACGGGCGGTGTGTACAAGGCCCGGGAACGTATTCACCGCGGCATGCTGATCCGCGATTACTAGCGATTCCGACTTCGTGTAGGCGAGTTGCAGCCTACAGTCCGAACTGAGATCGGCTTTAAGAGATTAGCTTGCCCTCGCGGGTTAGCGACTCGTTGTACCGACCATTGTAGCACGTGTGTAGCCCAGGTCATAAGGGGCATGATGATCTGACGTCGTCCCCACCTTCCTCCGGTTTGTCACCGGCAGTCTCACTAGAGTGCCCAACTGAATGCTGGCAACTAGTAACAAGGGTTGCGCTCGTTGCGGGACTTAACCCAACATCTCACGACACGAGCTGACGACGACCATGCACCACCTGTCATTGCGTCCCCGAAGGGAACGCCTAATCTCTTAGGTTAGCGCAAGATGTCAAGACCTGGTAAGGTTCTTCGCGTAGCTTCGAATTAAACCACATGCTCCACCGCTTGTGCGGGCCCCCGTCAATTCCTTTGAGTTTCAACCTTGCGGTCGTACTCCCCAGGCGGAGTGCTTAATGCGTTAGCTGCGGCACTGAAGGGCGGAAACCCTCCAACACCTAGCACTCATCGTTTACGGCATGGACTACCAGGGTATCTAATCCTGTTCGCTACCCATGCTTTCGAGCCTCAGCGTCAGTTGCAGACCAGACAGCCGCCTTCGCCACTGGTGTTCTTCCATATATCTACGCATTCCACCGCTACACATGGAGTTCCACTGTCCTCTTCTGCACTCAAGTCGCTCAGTTTCCGATGCACTTCTTCGGTTAAGCCGAAGGCTTTCACATCAGACTTAAGCAACCGCCTGCGCTCGCTTTACGCCCAATAAATCCGGATAACGCTTGCCACCTACGTATTACCGCGGCTGCTGGCACGTAGTTAGCCGTGACTTTCTGGTTGAATACCGTCACTGCGTGAACAGTTACTCTCACGCACGTTCTTCTTCAACAACAGAGCTTTACGAGCCGAAACCCTTCTTCACTCACGCGGTGTCGCTCCATCAGGCTTGCGCCCATTGTGGAAGATTCCCTACTGCTGCCTCCCGTAGGAGTATGGACCGTGTCTCAGTTCCATTGTGGCCGATCAGTCTCTCAACTCGGCTATGCATCATTGCCTTGGTAGGCCGTTACCCTACCAACAAGCTAATGCACCGCGGGCCCATCCTGAAGTGATAGCCGAAACCATCTTTGAAACGAAAACCATGTGGTTTTCGTTGTTATGCGGTATTAGCACCTGTTTCCAAATGTTATCCCCCGCTTCAGGGCAGGTTGCCCACGTGTTACTCACCCGTCCGCCGCTCACTGGTAATCCATCGTCACTTCAGTGCAAGCACGTCAGATCAGTTGGGCCAGTGCGCTCGACTTGCATGTATTAGGCACACCGCCGGCGTTCATCCTGAGCCAGGATCAAACTCTCATATAAAATATAAGAATTTGAGATAGCTCTCAAATTAAAAGTTATTAAGCGAATTGACTTCGCAAATGTTTTGCTTCAAATCACCAAAGTGATTGAAGACCCTACACATTTGATTCGTCGAAACTTTGTTCAGTTTTCAAAGGTCTACCGATTACTGAATAGAATCAGCAATCAAAATTTTATCACATTGTCACAGCTAAAGTCAAGAAGAAATTTAACGCATCTTCAAGTCGCTAGCGACAAGCAACTTTTATAATATATCATACGAGCAACAATTCGTCAACAATATTTTTCAATCAAAGTAAGCCAACGTTCTGTTGCTTCGTACAACGATGACTACTATACAGGTAATTCCAGCAATTGTCAACGCCGTTTAAACTTTATTTAAATCAATTTCCAAAACATGAACGTTATCAAATAGCTCCCCAAAACAAGAGGCACAATATGCAAACAAAAATCCTCTCAACAAAGTAAAATATCCGTGACCATTTCTCAGGCCATCAACTAAAAAAGTTTTAAAACAAAAATACCCAATCGCCGAAACGATTGGATATTTTCTAATACTACTTCTTGTTCTTGTTTTCCTTCTCCGGACGCATCGTTGGGAAGAGGATAACGTCACGAATTGACTTAGCATTGGTCAGAAGCATTACCAAGCGGTCAATCCCGATGCCGAGACCACCCGTCGGCGGCATCCCGTATTCCAGCGCCTTGACGTAATCAAGGTCCACTGGTTCGGCCTCATCGTTACCATTGGCCTTTTCCTCGGCCTGCATCTCAAACCGGTGCTTCTGGTCAATTGGATCGTTCAATTCACTGAAGGCGTTCGCCAGCTCGCTTCCATTCACGTAAAGTTCGAACCGGTCCGTCATCTCAGGGTTCTCCTTGTTCCGCTTAGCCAATGGGGAAACCTCGACTGGGAATTCGTAAACAAAGGTTGGCTGAATCAGCGTATCCTCGACGTACTCGTCAAAGAAGGCACTCAGAATGTGGCCCTTCTTCCAGAAGGACTTGTATTCAATGTGGTGCTCGTCGGCCAGCTTCTTAGCATCGTCGTCGGTCATGTTCTCGTCACCGAAGTCAATCCCGGTCTTCTCCTTGACGGCATCAACCATCGTTACCCGCTTGAAGTCACTTGCCAGGTCGATATCATTGCCCTGATAGTTAACGTGGCCGTCGTTGGAAACAACCTTAGCCGCTGCCTTAACGATTCCTTCCGTCTCGTCCATGACGTCATGGAAGTCCCAGTAGGCCGCGTAGGTTTCCATCGTGGTGAATTCTGGGTTGTGCTGTGGGTCCATCCCCTCGTTCCGGAAAATCCGGCCCAGCTCGTAAACCCGCTCGAAGCCACCGACAATCAGCCGCTTCAGGTACAGTTCCGTGGCAATCCGCAGGTACATATCAATATCCAAGGCGTTGTGGTGGGTAACGAACGGCCGCGCGTTGGCACCACCGGCCTGGGTGTTCAGGATTGGCGTTTCAACTTCGGTAAAGCCATTTTCATCCATGTACTTCCGAACGGCCTTGATGATTGCCGTCCGCTGGTGGAACCGCTTGAAGCTCTCTGGATTGGAAATCAGGTCCAGATAACGCTGCCGGTAAATGGTCTCGGGATCCGTAACCCCTTCCCACTTGTTTGGCAGTGGCCGCAGTGCCTTGGCAAGGAAGGTAATCTTGTGGGCCCGCACCGTCAGCTCGCCGGAGTTGGTCTTGATGACGTCCCCTTCGATCCCCAGAAAGTCACCGATATCGGCCCGCTTGAAAATGTGGTATGGTTCATCCCCCACCATATCCTTCCGGGCGTAAACCTGAATCTTGCCGCTCCGGTCAACGAAATCAGCAAAGCCGGCCTTACCGCTGCTCCGCTTCCGAGTCATCCGACCGGCGATGATTACTACTTCGTCCTTATCGTTTAACTCTTCCTTGTCGTACTTGTCAAATTCATCGTGCAGCTGGGCAGCCAGGTGGTCCCGCTTGAAGCGGCGGCCAAATGGTTCAATCCCGGCCTGTTCCAGCTCCTCCATCTTTTCACGACGAACACGCATCTGATCTAGTTCTTGTGACACTAACTTTTCCTCCTCTTATTGAGCTTGCTTGTGCGCAGCCCGCTTCATCTCCCGCTCTGCCGTCTGCTCAGCAAAGCGATCAAAGATCTCATTCATCTGATCACGGGTCTCGGCCTCAACCAGCGCCGCCTTGGTCCGTGCCGAACGCGGAATTCCCTTCAGGTAGTAGGTTGACAGTCCCCGGAATTCCCGCACGCCGACGTACTCGCCCTTCAGATCGATCAGCCGGTTTAGGTGCTCCTTGGCCATCTTGATCTTCTCCTCGGCCGTCGCCTCGGGAAGCAGTTCCCCGGTCTCCAGGTAATGCGCCGTCCGGGTTAGCATCCACGGGTTCCCCATGGCAGCCCGGCCAATCATTGCCGCGGTGGCTCCGGTCATGTCAAGGATCTTCTTGGCATCCTCGGGCGTCCGGACGTCACCATTAGCCATGAACGGGATCGTCAGGTGATCAGCGACCTCTTTTAGTATATTCCAATCGGCGTGTCCCGTATACATCTGTTTTCTGGTTCGACCGTGCATTGCGATTGCGGCCGCACCAGCGCGCTCGGCCGCCAGGGCATTTTCGACCGCGTAAATGTGCTTGTCGTCCCAGCCGGTCCGCATCTTGACGGTCACCGGCTTCTTGACGGCGTCCGTCACGTAGGAAACCATCTCATAAACCTTGTTCGGGTCCAGGAGCCAGCGAGCACCGGCGTCGGTCTTGACCACCTTGTTGACTGGACAACCCATGTTGATGTCAATCACGTCCGCCGCGGTGTGCTCGTCCACATACTTGGCGGCCTGGACAAGGGTCTCCTTGGTCCCGCCGAAAATTTGGATGCCCATTGGGTGCTCACTCGGGTCCACGTTCATCATGTTGAGGGTGCGCTTGTTATGGTACATGATTCCCCGGTCGGAGATCATCTCGCACACCACGTAACCCGCGCCAAACTCCTTGCAGATCACCCGAAAAGCTGAATTGGTGACCCCGGCCATGGGAGCGACCACGACCTGATTCGGAATTTCAACGTTTCCGATCTTCCACTTCATTCTTTCACCTCATTATTCTCGGGAGCTGAGTTGGCCTTCCAGTTCCCAAATCTTAATGTCCGATAACCCAACTATCATAGCACACCACCGGCACTCAGACCAAGCAGCTACTTTTGATCCGCCGGCTTTTGGTCGCCTTCGTCCTTCTGATCGGCGATTTCCTTGTCGGCCTCGGCATCGGCAACCTTCTTGTCGTAAAGCAGCTGCAGTTCTTCCTCGCTGAATTCGTACTTCTTCCCACAGAAACGGCAAACCGTTTCGGCGTGGTGGTCCTCGTCAATCAGCTTCTTGAGGTCCTTGGTGGAGATGCTCTCCAGGGCGTGGGCAAACCGCTGCTTGGAGCAGTCACACTCGTAGCGGACTGGCATCTGGTCGAGGATCTTCAGGTCGTCGCCAAAAATCTTCTTCAAGATGTCCTCCGGCGTGTCGCCATCGCGAAGCATTTCCGAAACCAGTGGCAGATCCTTCAAGGTCTTTTCCAGCTTGCTGATTGCCTCGTCCGATGCCCCTGGCAGGACCTGAATCATGAAGCCACCGGCAACCTCGATGCTGTCGTCGGTGTCAACGAAGACGGACAGGCCCACCGCGGACGGAATCTGTTCAGACTGGGCTAGGTAGTAGGTAAAGTCGTCGCCGAGCTCACCGGAAACCAGGTTGACCTCACCGGTGTACGGTGTCTTGTTGCCCGGCGCCATCTTGGTTACGGACAGGGTCCCCTGCTTGCCGACCGCGCCGGCCACGTCGAGCTTGCCCTTGGCATTGGCCGGCAGGTTGACGTGCGGATTGCCCATGTAACCCTTCACCGTGCCGTGTGCGTTCCCGTCGACCACGATGTAGCCAACCGGCCCGTTTCCTTGGATCTGCACCTTCATCACGCTGTCGCCCTCAAGGCCCGCGCTGGCTAACAGCAAGGTTCCAATCAGTGACCGCCCGAGCGCAGCGGAGGCGGTACTCCAGGTGTCATGAATCTCGTGGGCACGCTCAACCAGCTGGGTGGCGTTGACCGCGTAGGCCCGGAACTTGCCGTCCTTGGTGATGCTCTTTACCAAATAATCAGTTGTTTTCATAATTTTCCTCCTTCTTCCAAATAAAAAATAGGAGCGACGCTGATGGTCATGCTCCTATTTTAGCATTTTTGCTATTC
The DNA here is from genome assembly GCF_022482365.1 of Limosilactobacillus sp. Taxonomy (NCBI): domain Bacteria; kingdom Bacillati; phylum Bacillota; class Bacilli; order Lactobacillales; family Lactobacillaceae; genus Limosilactobacillus; species Limosilactobacillus sp. The sequence continues at coordinate 1,890,686 of NZ_JAKVPE010000001.1, read as the reverse complement.
ATCGTGATCAGAATCGTTCGTGTCATCATGACTTTCCGGCTGATCCTGACCCTCATGACTGCTTGCCCCATCCGCTGCGCTTGGCTGCGTGGACTGGGCAGGCGTTGATGGCTGGGTCGGCTGTTCACTGGCGGCCAGCTGAGCAGTGACAGAAGTATCGTCAGACTTGTTCTCCCGCTTCTCATCTTCCTTGCGTTCCAGTGCCCGCTTGGACTCTTCAAAGGTCTTGGCGTATGCCGCCTCGTTTGCTGCTGCCTGAGTCTTTTCAGGCATCTTCCCGGTCCGGTACAGGCTGAGAATTTCCTTTTCATTCAGGGTCTCGTACTTCAGCAGGGCTTCGGCAATTGCCTTGTGCTGCTCACGGTGTGTCTCAATGATGTGGAGGGCTTCTTCATGTCCTTCACTCAGGATCCGACGAATTTCTTCGTCCACCAGGGCAGCCGTCTTTTGTGAGTACGTTGACTGGTCATAGCCTTGGCCAGTGAAGACCTGGCCGGAGCTTTGCAGCTCGACCGGTCCAATCTTGTCGCTCATCCCGTACTGGGTAACCATTGCCCGGGCAATCTGAGTTGCCTGTTCAAAGTCGTTCGAAGCACCAGAGGACTGGGACTTGAAGATTAATTCTTCGGCAGCCCGACCACCCATCAAACCGGCGATCTGTTCCTTGGCATTCTTCTTCGACATCAGCATCTGGTCTTCCCGCGGCAGCATGATGGCATAACCGCCGGCACGACCACGCGGCACAATCGTTACCTTGTGGACAACCCGGGCGTCGTTTAGGACCAGCCCAACGATTGTGTGACCGGCCTCGTGGTAGGCAACCGTCTTCCGCTCTTCAGCGGATTCAACCCGGTCGTGCTTAGCTGGACCGGCAATGACCCGATCCTCGGCCTCGTCCATGTCGGAAGCGTCAATTTCGTTCTTGTTGCGCCGAGCAGCAAGCAGGGCCGCTTCGTTCAGGAGGTTAGCCAGGTCGGCACCCACGAATCCAGGGGTCTGCTTGGCAATTTCCTTGAGGTCAACGTCTGGAGCGATCGGCTTGTTCTTGGCGTGAACCCGCAGAATGGCTTCACGACCCTTGACGTCCGGTCGGCCGACCAGGATCTTCCGGTCGAAACGACCTGGCCGCAGCAGGGCTGGGTCCAGAACGTCGGACCGGTTGGTAGCGGCCATCACGATGACCCCTTCGTCACCCTGGAAACCGTCCATTTCAACCAGCAACTGGTTCAAGGTCTGTTCACGCTCATCGTTACCACCGCTCATGCCGTTACCACGGCGACGACCAATGGCATCAATTTCATCAATGAAGATGATCGATGGAGCCGCCTTCTTGGCCTGATCAAACAGGTCCCGAACACGGCTGGCACCAACACCGACGAACATTTCAACGAAGTCAGAACCAGAAATGGAGAAGAATGGAACACCAGATTCACCGGCAACGGCCCGGGCAAGCAGGGTCTTACCAGTACCCGGAGGCCCCTCCAGGAGAACCCCAGATGGGATCTTGGCACCTAAGCGCGTGAATTTCTTTGGATTCTTCAAAAATTCAACAACTTCAACCAATTCCTGCTTTTCTTCTTCTTCACCGGCAACGTCGGAGAAGCGAACCTTATTCTTCTTCGGATCTGCGGGCTTAACCTTGGTCTTGCCAAAGCTCATGACGCCCCGGCCACCGCCACCCTGGCCGGCTTGGCCCATCATCATGTAGAAGAAGAAAATCATGATGACCAGTGGCAGAACCGTCAGCAGCAGGTTCATCCAAACACTGTTGGACTCTTCGGCGTGGGTGCTGATCTTGACGTTGTGACGGTCAGCATACTTTTGCAGCTGGTTGACCGTGACATCGCTCTCCAGCACGGAGCTTTCGAATTGTGAAACCTTGCTGTCGCGTTGCGTTGCAAGTGCAAAGCCACTCGTGGAGTCATTATTGGTCTGCGGCTTCCGGTAAGTCCCCGTGACGTGGTAAACCCCACCGTTTGGTTGTAGCTGGACACTCTTAATCTTGTTGCTCTTCAGTTCGGAGATGAACTCGGTTTGAGAAACCGTCTTGGACTGCCCGTTGGATTGGTTACCACCGAGGAAGAAGTAGGCAATTCCCATAATGCACAAGAACATCACGGCGTAGAAGAGAACGTTATGAGTGAAATTATTGTTCCTACGATTGTTGTTCATAACAACCTCCTAACTACCAGCAACAGTAAATAATTGTACACACTATAATAGCATACTTGACAATTCTTGACCATTAAATTGAAAGGCAAGCAGCGATTTAATCTTCTTGGTAAACGGACGGCTTCAATACGCCGATATAAGGCAGGTTCCGGTAGTAGCCCTTGTAGTCGAGCCCGTAGCCGACCAGGAACTCGTTCGGGACCCGGACACCGTAGTAATCGACGCTGACGTCGTACTCCCGTCCCTCCGGCTTGTCCATCATCGAAGCGGTCTTAATGCTCTTGGCTCCCCGCTCCTTCAACAGGTCAATCAAGAACTTCAGGGTGTGACCACTGTCGACGATGTCCTCCATGATCAAGACGTTGCGGCCGCGAACGTCCTTGTTCAGATCATGAATCAGCTTCAGATTGCCCGTCGATGCGGTCCCCCCAAAGTAGGTGGAGACGTCGATGAAGTCCAGCTGGGCCATGATGTCCATCTTCTCAATCATGTCCACCGTGAACAGGACCGCCCCGGTTAAGACACAGACGATCAACGGATTCTTGTCCCGGTAGTCTTTGGTCAGTTGCTTGGCAAGCCGGTCAGTGGCCTTTTCGATGTCTTCCTTTGTAAACAGAACCTTTTCGATGTCGTTATTCATGTTTTTCTCCTCTTCGCTTTACTATTCCAATCAGTAGTCGCCGCCAGGTACGCTTGTAATCCGCGGGTCGGGTAAACCAGCTCCATTTGCGGCCCACCAGCCAAACGACGGTGCCCTGGGAGTCAACGAGCACCAGCTGGCGCTCCCGCTGAGCAAGCGGAACCTTCTGGTCAATCAATACCCGCCGGACCGCCTGGTGACCACCACTTTTTAATAACAGTTGATCACCAGGCCGCCACGGCCGCAATAACAATGGCAGCTGGGTCGGCGCAAGCCACATTGGCAACAAATGCGTTTCCGACAGCGGCTCGTCTGTCACGACTAAATTAGATTGGTCATCAATTGGGTATCGTTGGCCCAATTTTACCACATGCGCCGGTGCTTTTTGCGACTGGCCACGCATTTTGTCTGCTTTTTCCAGCCAGCACCAGTCATAGTCGTGAACCAAGGACCAATTTCCCGGCAACTCAAGGCGACGCTGCGGCTGGTGCGGATTAGCTAGCGCCCCGATCAGCTGCCGGATCTGTTTGCTTTTCAAATCTCGAACTCCCGCCCGTTCTAGCCAGGTCCGCAGCAAAATTGACTGGCGGACCGCAGGAAGGCTGCGCAGAGTGGCAAGGTTCAACCGCCCTGCCACGCTAATTTTCGCCAGTTGGTTTCCCACTGCCTGGTCCCGCCAGGCGAGTAAGTCAGCCAACTGTTCCCGGTAATCAAGCAGGTGGTCAACGAAGTGTGGATTTTCCTTTTCAAGGGCGGGGATGATTTGGTGACGGAAACGATTGCGGCTGACCGTCAGCTTCCGGTTGGTAGCATCCTCAAACCAAGTCAGCTGACGGCTGGTGGCGTAATCATAGAGTTCCTGCTTCCGAAACGGCAGCAACGGCCGGACTAGCTGACCACCCGCAAAAGGTCGGCGGTCGGCAATCCCCACCAGCTGCGCCAACTGACCGCCCCGGGTCAGCTTCATCATGATTGTTTCCGCCAGGTCGTCGGCATGGTGGGCCGTCAACAGGACCTTGCTCCCGTTTTTCTTCATCAAACGGGCGAAAAAGGCGTAGCGAAACTGGCGCCCCGCCTCCTCGATGCCCGTGGCGGGATGCTGGCGCCGGGGCCAGTGAGCAACCGCCAGTCGCAAGCCACGTTTTTGGCAGTAATTCCGGATGAATTGTTCCTCAAGCTTGCTTTGATCCCGCAGCTCGTGATTGACGTGGGCCACCAACAACCGTGGCCGCTGCTCTTTGGGCAGACTCTGCAGCAAGTCCAGTAGGGTCATCGAATCAACGCCCGTGGAGACGGCCACCACGACCAGCTCATTGCTAGTAAAAAAGCGGCCCTCTTGTAAGTGCCGCTTAAAGTCTGTTTGGATTGTCATCTTAGCTGCGCCGGCCACCACGGCCACCACGCTTGCCGTCAGTCTGCCGCTTCAGTGTCGACAAACGGGACTCGCTCTCCTTCATGTAGCCCGCCAGCATTTCGTTAAAGTCCTCGTGCTGGTGACTGCTGTGATGGTGGGCACCCCCGCCAAAGCCGCCCCGGTAGCCGCTGTCACGATGACCATGGTAGTCATTGTTGCGTTCGTGGTGGTAGTGACGCTCCTCACCCCGCTGACGATCAAAGTGGCCGTGGCCATGACCGTGCTCATGGTCGTCCTTGTGCTCGTGAGGAGCTGCCGCCTTCATCGAAAGGGCGATCTTACCATCGTCACCGATCCGCGTAACCTTGACCGTCACCGTGTCGCCGACTGCCAGCACGTCATGAATGTCTTTAATGTACTTATCAGAAATCTGACTGATGTGGACCAATCCCGTTTGATTATCGTCAAGATCGACAAACGCACCAAAATTAGTGATTCCTGAAACTTTTCCTGAAACCTTTGCTCCCACTTCAATTGCCATGAAACTAATGGATCCTCCTCGAATCATTGATACTTGATAATCAGTTAATTGTAATTGAGTATAACATACTTATTATCTCAAACAAGCCTGGTTTTTGCCACTATTTTAATGCCGGACCACAACAAAAGAAAAATGGTGAAGGCGTCGTAAATCAAATACTTGACGCCTTCACCATCATTACTTCTTTAATTGTCGAGGTTATAAATCGTTTCACCCTTCTTCGAGTAGTTGTACTTCGAACGGATTACCTGCTGAACATACTCGGGATCGTGAAGCTGCTTAATCTGCTGGTTGAGCTGCTTGCCCGTCTGCTTTTGCTTTTTTAGTTCGGTCTGGGTTTGTGAAATATTAGTATTCACCTTTGCCAGTGTGTGGCGACTGCTCAGGATCTGCCAGCCCAAAAAGATGAAGATAACCAAAAAGCAGGCCGCGATCCGCTCACACCGCCGAATATGAACCCGTCGACGAGCGGCCCGGTCCATCCCAACCTGCTGAACATGAGGGGTCTCAAGCTGAACAACTTTTCGATTTTTCATTTGATTCCCTCACTTTCACCATAAATTCATTACTGTCTTAGTATAGCAATGAATCACGTGAATTGTCCACCACCGCTCCGGAAAATATCAACTTATTTATAATCAATCAAAGTTTTCAGCGTATTTTTCGTCGAGGATTTCATACATATCCTCGGCTTCGCTCTTCTTAGTGGTTTCAACGATCCGATTGATCTTGACGATCTCGGTCTTGTTGCCAAACTTAATCGTCAGCGTGTCACCCACCGCCACCTTGGACGATGACTTGGCCGGATGATCGTTGACCAGGATCCGTCCTTGGTCGGCGATCTCCTTGGCAACGGAACGGCGCTTAATAATTCGTGAAACTTTTAAGAATTTATCTAATCGCATTTTTGCTTCCTCCATTTTTTATGCAGCCTGGTCGGTACCCTGGACGACCTCGCCTAGCCCCACCACAAACTTGGTCAGTTGGTTGAGCCAGTCGGCCGTCGTCATCTGGGGTTGGATTACCAGCCGTACGGTCAGCAATTGATCACTCTCACCCAGGGTTGCCTTAAACTTGGTCTTTGCTAGCTGCTTAATAATCTCCGGGGCCTTCACCAGGTGACTGCCCTTCAGGCTAAAGGTTACCGTAATGTTATCCTGGCGGCGCTTGATCTGCTTGATCAGTGCCAGGTCCGCGTGATGCTTGAGCTTGCTGATCAACAACAGGTTGCCGACCGCAGCCGGGTAGTCGCCAAAGCGGTCAATCAAATCGCCCTGCAGATCCAGGAGCTCACTATCATCCTGGGCCTGACGAATTGACTTGTATAGTTCAATCTTCTGCTGCTGGTCGTCAATGTAATCATCCGGCAGGTAGGCCTCGACACCCAATTCAACCTCGGCGTCAGACGTCTCCTGCGGCTTCTTACCCTGCTTCTTGGCCACGGCATCAGAAAGCATGGCCGAGTAAAGATCGTACCCCACCGAATCGATGAAGCCGTGCTGCTGCTTTCCCAAGAGGTTTCCCGCACCACGGATTGCCAGGTCCCGCATGGCAATCTTAAAGCCGGACCCCAGCTCAGTGAAGTCCCGAATGGCGGCCAGTCGTTTCTCCCCCAGCTCGGTCAGCACCTTGTTGGGTTGGTACATGAAGTAGGCGTAGGCCACCCGGTTGGAGCGACCAATCCGCCCCCGGATCTGGTAGAGCTGAGCCAGCCCCATTCGGTCCGCGTTCTCCACGAAGAGGGTGTTGACGTTGGGGATATCGACCCCGGTCTCAATGATCGACGTTGTCACCAGGACGTCGTAGTTGCCCTGGATAAATTCGTAGAGCACCGTCTCCAGTTCGTTTTCGCTCATCTGACCATTGATGTAGCCAATTGCGGCCTCGGGGACCAGTTCCTTGAGTTTGGCAACCGTCTCTTCGATGTCACTAACCCGGTTGTGCAGGTAATAAACCTGGCCGCCCCGCTGCATTTCCCGCATGATCCCGTCGCGGATGGCGCCGTCGTTTTGTTCCATCACGTAAGTTTGGATTGGGAAGCGACCGGCCGGTGGGGTCTCCAGGACGGAAAGGTCCCGCACGCCGAGCATCGACATGTGCAGGGTCCGCGGAATCGGCGTGGCGGTCAGGGTCAAAACGTCAACGTTGTTTTTCAACTCCTTGAGCCGCTCCTTATGCTTAACCCCAAACCGCTGCTCCTCGTCGACAATTACCAGTCCCAAGTCTTTAAAACGAACATCTTTGGACAGGATCCGGTGGGTGCCGACGACGATGTCAATCGTTCCATCGGCCAGACCAGCGTCGGTTTCCTTGAGCTGCTTGTTTGTCCGAAAACGGGACATCAGCGCAATTTCAACCGGGAAGCCCGCGAAACGCTTGGTCAAAGTGTCGTAGTGCTGCTGGGCCAGGACCGTCGTCGGCACCAAGAAGGCCACCTGCTTGCCGCCCGCGACCGCCTTAAAGATCGCCCGCATCGCCACTTCGGTCTTCCCGTAACCGACATCCCCGACCAAGAGCCGGTCCATCGGCTTGGGCTTTTCCATGTCCGTCTTGATTTCCTTGATGCTGCGCAGCTGGTCCCGGGTTTCAGTGTACGGAAAGTTGGCATCAAACTGCTTTTGCAGGTAGTCGTCATGCGGAAAGGCATAGCCCTTGGCCGTTTCACGCTTGGAGTAAAGATCGACCAGTTCATCGGCGATGTCCTCCACTTTGGAAGCCACCCGGCGCTTCGTTTTCGCCCACTCGTTGCCACCGAGCCGGTTCAAGCGCGGCGTCTTGGACTCCGATGAGACGTATTTTTGCACCAGGTTCAGTTGGGTAACCGGAACGAAGATCTGGGCATTATTCCGGTAGTTGATCACCATGTAATCCTGGTGAACCCCGTCGACCTCCATGGTTCGGATCCCGCTAAAGATTCCGATCCCGTGGTTGACGTGTACCACGTAGTCACCGGGCTTCAAGTCAGTGTAGCTCTTGAGCCGCTCGGCATTCGCCAGTTTCTGGGGACGATGGCGCTTCTTGGTGACCTGCTTAAACATTTCACCCTCAGTGACCACGACCAAGCCCCCGGCCGGCAGCTCAAAGCCGTCGTTGAGGTTGGCGGCCACCAGCTGGACCACGTTTTGCTTCAGGTCGTCCGGCTGGGTTTCGATGGCGGAAACGTCAAATTCCCGCAAGGTCCGGGCGATTTGGTCGCGCCGGGCCTTGGAGTTGGCCATCAAAATCACCGACTGCCCCTGCTCAACCCAACGCTGCAGTTCGGACTTTAACAGTGGCATTTGGCCAAAGAAACGCTGCATCGGCCGGGCCGTCAATTCAGTCAGCAGATTAAAGCGTTGGTTGCCCATCCCCTTCTTGAAGAGGGCGCTGAACAACTGGGCGTGACTATCCGCGTGCACCAGCTGCTCCAGATCATTGCTCAACTCCGGCACCGTCGTCAGTTGGTGATACTTCACCTTGTCCGCCAGCCAGCCATGGTCCTCGGCCTGCATCTGCATGGCCGCCTGCTTGATTCGGCCAAAATCATCCAGGTAGACGACTCCCTCCTTCGTCAGGTAGTCGAGCAGCGAGTGGTTAGTCGGGTAGACGACGTTGCTAAACTCCAACAACTCGTTTGGCAGGTGGTGGGCTTTCAATGCCGTGATCAGCGGAACAAAGCGGTTGTTGACCTGTTCCTTAATATCCTGATCGCCGTCTGCTAGCTGCTGCAGGTCATGGTACTGGGCTTCAACCGCCTGCTCGACCCGGGTGAACTCCGCCGGTGGCAGGATGAAGTCGGTCGCCGGCAGGATCTCAACCTGTTTGACGTTATCAATGCTCTTCTGAGTGCTGGCGTCAAAATAGCGCAGCGAATCGACCTCGGTGTCGAAGAGGTCAACCCGGACCGGATCCGTCGTGTTGAGGGCGTAGATGTCAATGATCGAGCCCCGGATGGCAAAGTCTCCCGGTCGCAGCACCATCTTTTGCAGCTGGTAACCCATTGCGCTGAGCTGATTGCGAGCGGTCTCGGGATCCAATTCGCCACCGACTTCGATCTTTAGGGTCGCTTCCCGGAAGAACTGCGGGGAAACGATATTCCGACGCAGCCCCGCCGCCGAGGTGACCACGATCGCGTTAGTCTGCTGTTCCAGGGCGTTGAGTGCCTGGACCCGCTGAAGACGGTAGTTGGGCGAACTCGTCGCTACTTCAGCCGCCAGGACTTCTTCGACCGGAAACTGGTAGACCTGCTCATCGGCCAGAAGGTTTCCAAGGTCATCCGCCAGTTCCTGCATGTGGGTGAGACTATCGGTCACCGCCAGGATCGGGTGCTGTGTTTTTTTCAGCAGCGCTGCCAAGAGCAATGTTCGGGCCGAACCGGCAATCCCGGTCACCAGTTGATGTTTCTTTGGCGCCAGCGTCTTCGTAATTTTGGAAAAGGCCGGAACCTTTTCCATAAAGTCAGTTAATTGCACTTTAAATCGTTCACCCCTTTCCGTTATTTTTAAGATCGTTAATTGTAATTATTCATTAGCTGGGCAAAGTCCTCGCCATTGATCCAATCCTCGAGGGCGTGCTCGGCCTGTTCAACGGCCGCGTCAAACTCGGGCCGTTCTTCGGCGCTGAACTTGCCGAGGACGTGGCTGACCACCGTGCCGTGCTTGGGATGGTCGATGCCGAGCTTGACCCGATTGAACTGCTTGGTCCCGAGGGCGTTGATGATGCTCTTCAGGCCATTATGGCCGCCCGAGGCCCCATGAGTCTTGAGCCGAATCTGGCCAACCGGCATGTCAAGATCATCGTTGACGATTACCAGGTCATCTAAATCGAGATCGTAATAGTCAACCAAGGGCCCCACTGCGCGCCCGGAATCGTTCATGAAGGTCGTCGGCTTGACCAGCATGACCTTGGTCCCGTTGATCACGCCGGAAACGGCCACCGCCTCCTGCTTGAGGTGGGTAAAGGCCCCCAAGTGATAGTCCCGGGCCAGCTGATCAACCACCATAAAGCCCGTGTTGTGTCGCGTTTCATCGTACCGCGTCCCGATATTTCCCAGACCAACAATCATCTTCATCGTTATCAATTCCTCCACATTCTTAAATGCAAAAAGGCCGCACGGGAAACTCACCCCGTCCAGCACAATATTCTGGCTTTCATTATACCCTAGCCGGATTTGAAACGAAAACGATCGCCCCCGCGGCCGAGCAATTCTTAATTTGTTCTCATCTTTTTTTAATAACAAGTTGAAATTTGTGTTATGATGATTAGTGCACTTAGATTCGATACAAAGGAAGTTCACCATGATTTTTAGTTCACTCATTAAAAAGAAGGAAAGCCTGACCACTCTTCCCGAAACGGCCACCCTCGAAGAAGCGCTGACGGTGCTCGAAAATACCGGTTATCGTTGCGTCCCGGTCCTGGACCAGTCCGGAAAGATTTTCCGGGGTAACATCTACAAGATGCACCTTTACCGCCACAAGTCCCGCAATGGTGACATGAATCTCCCCGTTACCGCCCTGCTGAAGAATGCCACCAAGTTCGTCTTCATCAATTCGGCCTTTTTCTCCGTCTTCTTCGCCATCCGCGACCTTCCTTACATCGCGGTTCTCGACGAAAACAACCAGTTTTACGGGATTCTGACCCACAACAGCCTGTTGCGCGTCCTCGCCGAGGGCTGGAACGTCAACAACGGCAGTTATGTTCTGACCGTCGTGGCTCCTGACGAGCGGGGAGCGTTGATGAACGCCACCAAGGAGATCACCCGCTACTGCCAGATCGTCAACGTGCTCTCGTTCGACCCCCAGCACTCATCCGTCAAGCAAATTCTCTTCACTCTCCCGGCGGACGTCACCCGAGAGAAGATGGAAAAGATTGTCCGACGACTCACCAAAAAGGGCTTTGAAGTCCCCGAAATCGAAGACCTGCACCAACGCTATTAAACAATTAAAAGTCGGTTAACCCGTTTAGCTCTCATCGCTGCGGATTAACCGGCTTTTTTAATTATTCTTCATTGTACTTCTTCCAGGACAGGGCGCCGAGGGCCAGTAACTGGGCAGTGATTGCCAGAACGATTCCGGCTAAGACTGCCTGTTCGTGGCTATTCCCAGTCTGCGGAAGGGTTTGGTTCTGGCTGGCGTTGTTCGTTGTTGCCGCATGCTCAGTCGAGCGATCCGAGCCAACGGTCGCCTTCATCACGCCCACCGTGTCTGCCTGGAGCGGTTGTTCCGTAGCTGAAGCATCTCCTTGTGGATCAGTTGGCTGCTCCAGCTCGCTTCCGGTCTGCTCCGGCTCAGCTCCTGCATCCTCCATCTCTCCCGTTGGCGGAAGTGGTGTTGGATCCGTTGGCTGCGGATCCGTCGGTTGTGGGTCCGTCGGCTGTGGATCCGTCGGCTGTGGATCCGTTGGTTGCGGATCCGTTGGCTGCGGGTCCGTTGGCTGCGGATCTGTTGGCTGTGGATCCGTCGGTTGTGGGTCCGTCGGCTGTGGATCCGTCGGCTGTGGGTCCGTCGGCTGTGGATCCGTCGGCTGTGGATCCGTTGGTTGCGGATCCGTCGGCTGCGGGTCTGTTGGCTGTGGATCCGTCGGCTGCGGGTCCGTCGGCTGTGGATCCGTCGGTTGCGGGTCCGTTGGCTGCGGATCCGTTGGTTGTGGGTCCGTCGGCTGTGGATCCGTCGGCTGCGGGTCCGTCGGCTGCGGGTCCGTCGGTTGCGGGTCTGTTGGCTGCGGATCCGTCGGCTGTGGATCTGTCGGCTGCGGGTCCGTCGGCTGTGGGTCCGTCGGCTGTGGATCTGTCGGCTGTGGGTCCGTCGGCTGTGGATCTGTCGGCTGCGGGTCCGTCGGTTGCGGATCTGTCGGTTGCGGTTCTTCAGGAATTTCGATAAAGGAAGGCGGCAGGACCGGGTGGATGTCCCACTTGTGGCTTTCCCCGCCCTTAATGTTCACAACGTTGGCAACAATATTGCCATCAACGTTTACGTTCGCCGTCACCGTGGCATTCGGCGCCAGAATGCTGCCCATGAAATGGCCGCTACCAATGGTGATCTCGGCTGCCGTCGTTCCAAAGTTCCACAGAACGTGGTTCGGGTGGGCGTGACTCTCACCGGGACTAACGTGATTGTTCCGGTCATCATCGTAGTGCAATTTGATCTGGGTATTAATATCCAGTTGACCGTCAGCGGGCATCCCAATTACGTTGATCACTACCGTCGGCCCATTTACCTGGCTGGAAAGGCCGTAAATCTTGATTGGCTGTGGGCCGTTTAAGTATTCATAAGGGATGTTGACGTAGATTACGTTATCCTTCGCTACAGCATTGGACACGTCCACGTACCGATCATTCATGTCGTTGAAGTCCTTAATGACGCCAGCAGACTCCTCTTGGCCCGCGTAAAAGTTCGAAGCGGCAATCAGGCGTTGAAAGACTGCCGGGAAGTCAATGTAGCTTGTTCCCGCACCGTCCTTAAAGACTTCCTCCGGCTTCAGGTTCGGCATGTGCTCACCGTTTACGTATACCTGGCCATCCCGGATCTCTACGTTCACGTCCTTCCCGAAGATCACGTGGTTAAACTCCTGATTGCGGAACGAACCGTTTTGCAGGGCCGCATTCAGGTTTTGAATGTAGTAGATGTCCCCGTTCGTCAGGTGAATGGATTCGCCACGGGTCCCGAAGTCGACATTGCTGTTCAGGTTTCCTACCGCAATGTTGCCGTTCACGTCAGCCCCGAGGTTGGCCTCGTTGGCGAAAATGTGGAAAAGTGATGCCAGTAGCAACACGCTTTTGGCGTCCAAGTGATTCACGTCAATTCCATACTTGTCTTTTAGAATCTGGTCCGTGTGAATCGTGTCCACCGTGCCAGTCGACGTGTCTTGCCTCGCCCCTTCACTCGATGGCTGATCCGGGGCACTTACCGCACTGCTACTCGCGGATGAAACTGGCTGGCTTACATCCGAAGCTGCCGTACTGCTTGAGCTAACGGGAATACTCACGGTACTCCCCTCGCTAACTAGCGGACTGTTGCTCGCCGTTGATGCTGGCGCTACCGAAGCTGTGGAAGCAGCCGTCGTACTCGCGGTGCTATTCACGCTCTCGGCAATCACAGCACTGCTCACCGTGGTACTGGTCGCCACTGCCGACGTTTCTTCGGCCGCGGTCGAATTCAGCGTGGCACTGCTCGCCTGAACTGTCGTGGTCGGTTCGCTGGTCGCCACTTCATCTGCCGAGGCCGAATTACCGTTCGTGATGAACAAGAGACCGAGCAGAACTGAAACCAGGCCAATGCTCATCTTACGCAAACCAAAGCGCTGCTTGCGTGGCTGCTGCTTTCTTTCTAACAGCTGCAGGTTGTTCTTTGATACCATATTTACCTCCTGTGGTTAAAATAAACGAGAAAAGTAGCAATTGTTACTTTTATTTATCAGCCAGTCATCAGGGGTCCCCTTGCTTTTAAATAAAACTCTTTTTGCTGATTCCTATAATATCAAAGAAACGTCTCATTGTGATACAAATCATGATTTCTATATCATTACTTAATCACTCCTAAAGATTCTTTACCAATGCTAGGTTTTCTTTAGAATTAGACTAAAAAAGTGCCCGCTAGTTCTGAGCACAAAGGCTTTACTAGCGGGCAAGTTTGTTTATTTCAAGTTAATTTTGGTTTCGGCGGGCTTGGTCTTGGCCAGGATCTTCCCGTGGCGAATGTTGTAGAGAACCTCGACGTGCTTGTTGAGGGCGTTGTAGAAGTCGTGGGCGTTTAAGATAATGCAGTTGGCCGGCTTGCCAGCTTCGATTCCGTACTGGTCGCTGATGTGCATTGTCTTGGCCCCGTTGTAGGTGACGTACTTAAAGGCGTCCTGCAACTGGTGGTAGCCCATTTGGTGGGCAATGTAGACACCCATCGTGACCGCGTCAAGCATGTTGCCGTCGCCCAATGGATTCCACGGATCCTGGATGTCGTCCTCACCGAAGGACACGTTGATCCCGGCAGCGGTCAGTTCCTTAATCCGGGTAACCCCACGCCGCTTTGGATAGGTGTCGAAGCGGCCACCCAGGTGAACGTTCACCAGTGGGTTGGAGACGAAGTTGATGTTGCTCATCTTCAACAGGCGGAAGAGCTTGTAGGTGTAGGCATTGTTGTAGGAGCCCATCGCCGTGGTGTGGCTGGCGGTCACCCGGTCCTTCATCCCCCGCTCCAGGGCCTCGGTGGCCAGAACTTCCAGGTTGCGGGAGGCCGGGTCGTCGATCTCATCACAGTGGACGTCAACCAGGCGGTCATACTTGTCCGCCAGGGCCATCAGGAAGTGGACGGATTGCCAGCCGTACTCGGTCGTGAATTCAAAGTGCGGAATCCCCCCGACCACGTCGAGGCCTTCCTTCACGGCCTGTTCCATCAGTTCCCGACCGTGGGGATAGGAAAGGATTCCCTCTTGTGGGAAGGCCACCAGCTGCAGGTCAACCTGGTCCTTCAGTTCTTCCCGCAATTCCAGTAGGGCCTGGGCGGCAATTAGGTGCGGATCGGTAACGTCGACGTGGCTCCGGATGTGCTGGAGTCCGTGGCCGACCATATTTTCAATCGTCTTGCGGGCCCGCTTCTTGACGTCTTCCTTGGTCAGGTCCTGCTTGCGCTCGCTCCAGATCCGGATCCCATCGAACAGGGTGCCGCTCTCGTTCCATTCCGGCTGACCGGCCGTCAGGGTAGCGTCAAGGTGGACATGGGAGTCAACGAATGGTGGCAGCAGCAGGTTGCCGCCCCCGTCGATCACCTGCTCGTTGGCAACCGGCGTCAGGCTTTTGGCAATCTCCTTAAACTTGCCATTGACGATTCGCACGTCGGACGTTTCCTTTTGATTATCAATATGGACATTTTGAATTAACATAACTTAGGCTTCCTTTCGATCCGCAAGCTTCATCATTCCGTAGTACAGCAGGCCACTCAATACCATGTCGATAAAGGTTGCCCCGACCGTATTGGCAAACAGTGGTAATTGGTGGACGCCGACAAAGAAGGCAACCCCTATTACAAATGTTATCATTGCTACCCAATTAATACCACCGTGGTACCAGTATTTACCGTTGATCTTCCCCAGTTCACTGACGTCGTAGTCCTGGTGGGCCCGGAAATAAAAGTCCGTGCAGATGATGGCAATCGTCGGGCCGAGGACCATGCCGACATAGTCAAGGAAGGATTCGAAGGTCGTCAGGAAGCTGCCGACAAACATCGGGATGAAGGTCACGATCGTTGCCAGCACAACCACGATCCAAAGCGAGTACTTGAGACGCAGCCGGGTGAAGATGTTAGAAAGGGCCGAACCGGCAGCCAGAAGGTTAACCGCGTTGGCCGTCATCGAGGTCAGAATGATGACCAGAAGGGCGACGACCCCGAGACCCAGCTTGCTGGCAATCGTCGACGGATCGGAGTTATTGGCGTCGTATACGCCGGATGAGATGGCGATACTGATGGTGGAGATCAGACCGATGAAGGCAAACCACACCACCCCCATCAGCGCACCAAAGAATGGCGTGTAGATGGCGTTATCGCGCTTGGAAGTGAAGCGGGTAAAGTCGGCCCCGGCCGTGACCCAGGCCAGGTTGAAGGCTGCCACGTAGTCAATGGCCGCCCCGGTTGCCATCTTGGCGTGGGCCGGAACCTGCCAGTGAACGATCTGGCTAAAGGAGACCGTCCGAAAGACCGCGATTGACTCCCAGATGACGAAGATGAAAACCAGGATGATGCCGACCCGCTCGATCATCTGAACCGATCGGGAACCGCTAGACACACTGATAATGTGAAGGATACTCATGATTAAAATTCCGACAATCAACCCCATGTAGCCGCCATGATGGCCCCAGACCGGCCAGCCCAGGAGATCATGAAAGAGGATGCTGACGGACTGTGCGGCAATGAAGGTGTTGGCGGCCGTCCAGCCGATGAACTGGGTGATGTTAACCAGTGACGGCAAGTAGCTCCCCCGCTCCCCAAAGGATGCCCGACTAATGCTCATTGTTGATACCCCGGTCTTGTAGCCGATGTAGCCGATTAGACTCAGGAAAACGTAGGACAGGGCCGACGAAAGCACCAGAACCTTCATCGCTAGGGCAAAGCCACAGGCGGCCAGGACCCCGCCGACGAACCAGGTCCCGTTGTTAGCGTTGGCACCAACCCAGGTTGCAAACATGTCCCAACGGGTCGTCTTCCGACTCTTCATCGGAATGCTAAAGATGCGCGCGTGCTGTTGGTCTTTCAAATCAATTTCCTCCTTATTTGAAAGCAAAAAAGCCTTTGGGTCCAATTCGTCCCCTCAGGCTTTTCAAAAGTACACGCAATGCGCGCGGTTCTATTTTATTCGAACGTCTTTTGCAGTCTCACGGGGCTACATTAAAGGACTCATTTTTTCAATTGCTTCAATCTTACAGTTTTTGCGCTTTCTTGTCAATCGGCCCAAGCGGCGTCAGGCCGACGCTGACGGCTAGGGCATGGTCAACTGCTCGCATTCGTTTCGCACTTAGCGTTGTCAATCGATCCTGGAGGCGCTGCTTATCAATTGTACGCAGCTGTTCGACGAGCACAACCGAATCATGGGCCAGCCCGGTCTCCTCCTTAGGCAATCGCACGTGGGTCGGCAACGGGTGCTTTTGATCCTGGGCGGTGATGGCCGCCACAATGACGGTCGGACTGTAGCGATTTCCCCGGTCGTTTTGCAGGATCACCACCGGCCGGACGCCGCCCTGCTCGGAACCCACCACCGGCGATAAGTCGGCATAATAGACGTCCCCGCGCCAGATTTGTTTTTCCATGGTCCTAGTTTTTGTAGACCCGGTGGACCCGTTCGTTAATTCCGGTCAGAATTTCGTAGTTGATCGTCCCCACCTGCTGAGCCAGGTCGGTCGGCGTCAGCTCCACCTGGCCGGATTTGCCCATCAGGATCACCGGCGTGTCTACCGGGTAGTACTTGGGCAGACGAACCATCATTTGGTCCATGCAGACCCGCCCGGCAATCGGGCAGAACTGACCATCGATCATAACCTTGAAGCTGCTCAGGGCACGTGGGTAGCCGTCCGCATAGCCGACCGGCAGGGTTGCCAGCCACTCGTCCTCCTTGGCCGTGTAAGTGGCCCCATAACTGACCGATTCACCGGCCTTGAGTTTTTTGACAAAGCCAATGGCGGTCTTGAAGGTGCCTACCGGCTGCAGGCCCAGGTTCTCCTTAATCTCGCAACCGGATGGATTGTGACCGTACATCGAAATTCCCATCCGGACCGTGTTGGCTGTGATGTGCTCCTGGTGCCACATCCCCGTTGCGGAGTTCGCCATGTGCACGTACGGCGGCAGGGTTTCAAGGCTGTCGACGAACTTCTGCCAGCGCCCGACCTGCTTTTCAAAGTAGGTCGCGTCGGCACTATCGGCGGTCGCGAAGTGGGTGAACATCCCCTCGAATTCAAACTCCGGCGCCTTCAGCATCTCCACTGCCTGCTTGAACTGTTCAACGGTGGTAAAGCCGATCCGGCCCATTCCGCTGTCAACGCCGAGGTGCACCTTAAGCGGCGTCGTCCAGTGGTTCAGCTGGGCCAGTTGGTGGTATTCCTGCAGCCAATCCAGGGAGCCCACCGTCAGGGAAACACCAGCCGTGGCCGCGATGTGGGCAAACTCCACCGGCGTGATTCCTAGCACCAGGGTCAGGGCATCGATGCCGTTGTCACGCAACTCTAAGGCTTCGTCGAGAATGGCCACGCAGGCACCGGTCGCGCCGGCCGCCAGTGCCGCCTGGGCCACCGGCACCAGGCCGTGACCGTAGGCATTGGCCTTAACGACCGCCAGAATCCGGCTATTGTCCGGCAAGGCTGCGCGCTGGGCCTGAATATTGTGTTTCAACGCGCCCAAATCAACGACGTACTCCGTCTTTCGTAAACGACCACTAATCATCTTCATCCACACTTTCTAAAATTATTTCCGTCATCACAAGGGTTGCGGTGTGACTCACCGAGGCGTGCACGGCACCGCCAAATGGCGACTTGGTAACCGTGGGCGCCCCTAATTGGTTGTCGACGATCTCAATGTCTTGAAAGCCGACCCGGGCCCCGATGCCGGTCCCCCAGGCCTTGCTGAAGGATTCCTTGAGCGACCACCGCCCGGCAATGTACTCCGCTGCCCGCTGCCCGCTAAACTGACGATATTGCTTGAGTTCCGCCGGGGTCAGCAGGCGCTGTGCAAATTGGGGATGCTCGCTGATCATTGCCTGGACCCGGTCAATTTCCGTCAGGTCGATGCCGATTCCCTTAATCATCCGCAATTCCTCCTCGTCTTTTTTCAGAATCTTAAGCATAGCTCAAAGCGGCGCGGTGCGCAATCACTTTATCCAAAGCTTTAGATTTTCTTGACCACTAACCGCCCCATGAAACCACTAAAACGCGGCCGGCAAGGAACCCTGATAGGCAGCATCCTTGTCGGCCGCGTTGATTTAATTCTTCGAAATTACAGAACCGGTAAGCCGGTGTGGATCTCACTACCGTTCGTCACCGGAATGTTCTCGCCGTTGATCGACCGGGCAGCGTCGGAGGCCAGGAAGAAGACCGTGTTGGCGATGTCTTCTGGGGCCACCAAGCGCTTCATCGGGCTCTTGGCAATGAAAGCCTTCAGCTGCTCTTCCGGCATTGCCGACGTCATCAATGGCGTCATGGTTGGGCCCGGATTGACCGCATTGACGCGAATTCCGTACTGACCATAATCCAGGGCCATCGAACGCGTCAGGTTAGTCACTGCCCCCTTGGCCGCATTGTAGGCCGCTTCACCGTAATCACCGAGCAAGCCCGAGACGGAAGACGTGTTGATGATCACGCCGGACTTTTGCTTCAGCATTTCCGGTAAGAAGGCCTTGCTGCTGAGGAAGACGGACTTAACGTCGATGTTCATCATCTTGTCCCAATCGGCCACGCTGGTCTCGGTCACGCTGCCACCAAGGAAGATTCCCGCATTATTGTACAGCGCATCGACCTGGCCGAATTGCTTCAGGGTCGCCGCCAGCAGGTTTTCCAGGTCCGCTTGCTTGGTCACGTCGGTCTTGGTAAAGGCAACCTGCCCTTCATATTGCTGGTCAAGCTCGCTTGCAACCGCACTGGCGTCGGCCAGATCCGCCATCATGACGTTCCAGCCCTCCGCTAGAAACTTCTTGGTCGTTGCCAGGCCAATGCCCTGTTTAGCACCCGTAATCACAATTGTTTTCGTCATCATTATCGCTCCATTCTTAATTCATTTCCTGCATTATTTGCTCACGGCATCGCAATAAATCATCGCGAACCTTGATAAAACTAGTCCGTGGGAAGTCGGCCAATTCGCCGGACAAGGCTAAAACGGCTACGCATTTGCCACGATCGTCGAGCAAAGGGACGGAAACGCAGCGCAACCCCAGCTGGGTCTCCTCATCATCGATTGCATACCCGTTCTTTTGAATCACCCGAATACTTTGACGAAACGCGGTTAGGTCGCTAATTGCGTGCTTCGTGCCGCCCCGAAAATCGAGCAGGTTGTAAAGCCGCTGGCGATCGTCAGAAGAAGTAAAGGCCACCGCGCACTTACCCAGGGCACTGATATTCACCGGGAGTCGTTCACCGAGGCGGGCCATGTCTTCCTCGGCATGGCCGGGACGGGGCACTACGTCCGCAATTACGCTTTCGCCACCCTGGATAATCCCGACGTACGCAACCAAGTGATACTTCTTAACCACCGGTGTCAGAATTGCGTTAGTTGTCCAGTTGAGCAGGTGCGTCGCCTGCTGGTCGCCAATCGCCTGCCAGCTAAAGTCATAACGACGCCCACGCTTTGTCACGTAGCCAACCTCCTGTAGCGATTGCAGAAGGCGATAAACGCTTGAATGATTGTTATTGGTCAATCGGCTGATCTCCGTGAGCGTTAAGTTTCCTTGTTTTTGCAAGAGGTTCATGATTTGCGCAGCCTTTTGAATCGTCGTTAGCATTTTAATCGCCTTCCTTATCAATTTTACAAGTTCGCTGTGTGACCTCCATTAACTACAACGAGCTCGTCCGTTTTATATCGGAATCTATTAACCAAGACAACTTTAACAGTTAAGCGTTCCATTAGCATTCACTCCTTTTAAGCTTGTACCATGTTTTAACATTGTGCATAGCATAACAAGGCATTGAAAAGTAAGCGAACATCGAATTTTTTGTTCACTATTTGAACAAAGATGAGTAAAAAATAACCGCTAATCGGTCTGATCAGCGGTTATTGGCTCTTCTTTATAATTAGTCGTCCTTACGATGACGAATATTGAATGCATGTCGACTAGAGTGGCTCTTGCCGTGGTTATCAGAACGGTGCCCATTGGAACGGTAGCCGTGACGACGACCGTGGCCATCGTGGCGACGGTAGTGACCGGAATTGCCGTTGCGGCCCCGCTGGTGATTGTGGCGGTTGCGCCGTGGCAGTGGTCGTTCCGGCGTGATCTTGACCGGCACCTCACTGGCGGCTTCCTTAGTCATGTTGTTCAACAGGGCCGCCACTAGGTCGACGGCATCATGGGTCTCCAGGAGCTTAGCGGCCGCGTCCTTGTAACGGTCCGTCGAATCCTGGGCGATCAGTTCATCAATGTCGTTGAAGGCGGTGGCAACCTGACCACGGAAAGCTTCCTCGGCCGTTGGTGGCTTCAGCGGCAGCATCCGGACCCGAGTCAGTTTTTCAATCTCGTGCAGGTAGTCCATCTCGTTCGGCGTTACGAAGGTCAGTGATACGCCATGGTGCCCGGCCCGGCCCGTCCGACCGATCCGGTGAACGTAGCTGTCAGGGTCAGATGGAATGTCGTAGTTGTAGACGTGGGTCACCCCGGAAATGTCGAGCCCCCGGGCGGCAACGTCGGTGGCAACCAGAATGTCGAGCTGACCGTTCTTGAACTGGCGCATGATCTTGGTCCGTTGATCCTGGCTGAGGTCACCGTGAATGCCGGCCGCATTGTAGCCCCGGGCGACCAGGCCCTTGGATAATTCATCGACCCGCCGCTTGGTCCGGCCGAAGACAATTGTCAGGGCCGGATCTTGGACGTCGATCAGCCGGGTCATGATGTCAAACTTTTCGTAATCCTTGGCCCGCACGTAATATTGGTCAACCAGGTCGGTGGTCAGTTCCTTGGCCTTGATCCGCACCATCTTAGGATCGGTCATGAACTTAACGCCGATGTTCTTAATCTCCGGCGGCATCGTGGCGGAGAAGAGTAGGGTCTGCCGGTCCGCCGGCGTCTGGTTGATGATCGCCTCGATGTCCTCCAAGAAGCCCATGTTGAGCATCTCGTCGGCCTCGTCAAGCACCAGGGTCTTGATGTTATCTAATTTGACCGTGTGGCGGTGCAGGTGATCACGCAGTCGACCGGGCGTGCCAACCAGGATCTGCGGATGCTGCTTTAAGCTCTTGATTTGCCGCCGGATGTCGGCCCCACCGTAGACCACCTGAACCCGAACGTGTTTGTCTTTGCCCAGACGGTAAAGCTCCTCCTGGGTCTGGATGGCCAGCTCCCGGGTCGGTGAAATCACGATTGCCTGAATGTCGGGATCCTTGGTGTTGACGTGCTCAATGATCGGCAGGCCAAAAGCGGCGGTCTTCCCGGTCCCGGTCTGGGCCTGACCGATCACGTCCTGGCCGTCTAAGACCATCGGGATTGTTTGTTCCTGAATCGGGGTGGCTTCTTCATAACCACTGCGCTTGATGGCCTTCAACAGGCTTTCGGATAAGCCTAATTCGCTAAACTTCAAAAATATTCCTCCTAGTTATGCAGGCGGGGCTGTAACCAATGCCACAGCCCCCCGTTTCATTAATTAATTACTTTTTAATTGCGTCCAGCACCCGTTCGAGGTGGATTCCGTGACTACCCTTGAGCAATACCAGGTCGTCACCACGCAACGTGGCTTGCAGATCCGCCGCCACTTGTTCCAGCTGGTCTGCCTGGTAGTAGTGAATGGCATCTTTTGGATAGCCGTCCTCTTCCAATTGTTTCTTCAATGCCGCCATCTGCTGGCCGACCAGGTAAACCCCCTGGATCTTTTCAGGGTCGATCTGGCTGGCCAAGCTGGCGTGCAGCCGCGGACTGGCTTCACCCAGTTCCAGCATGTCACCGAGAACCGCAAAGCGCCGGCCGGTCGTCGGCATTGCCGAGATCGTCTTCAAAACTTGCTTGGCCGCAGTTGGGTTGGAATTGTAAACGTCACTCAAGATTTGCTCGCCGCTCTTGCCGGCCACCCATTCGGCCCGGTTTTCCGTCAGCTCAACGTTAGCCAGAGCGGACTTCATGTGGTCCGGCGTGATGTGCAGCAGCTGACCAACCGCCATGGCAGCCAGGGCGTTATTGACGTTGTACTCCCCCACCATCGGAATGGTGAAGGTCTTGTCCGGCCATTCGTTGACCTGGAAGTCAATTGATCGTTCACCGGCCTTGACACTGGTAGCGTAAATGTCATCATCCAGGTGACGGCCAAAGCGAACTAAACGTTGGTCGATCTTGGCGGCCCGGTCGTTGAGCAGCGGCTCGTCACCGTTGTAAACCAGGGTCCCATCCTCACTCAGGCCGTGGGTGATCTCCATCTTGGCATCGGCAATCCGGTCGCGGGTCCCGAAGAACTCGATGTGGGCCTCACCGATCATCGTGATGACCGCAATGTCCGGGGACGCCAGCTTGCTCAGAAAGTCGAGCTGGCCAAACCGGTCCATCCCCATCTCGACAACGACGGCCTCCGTGTTTGACTCCATGTTGAGCAGGGTTACCGGAACCCCGATCTCGTTGTTGAAGTTAGCATAGGTCTTCGTCACGTTCAGCTGGGTGCTCAAAATTGAGGCAATCATATCCTTGGTGGTCGTCTTACCATTGCTGCCAGTAACGGCCACCACAATCGGGTTGATCTTACGCAGGTAATACTTGCTCAGCTTTTGCAGGGCCTTCAGCGGATCATCCACCACCAGTAAGGGATGTTCGTGGTCAACGATTTCATGGTCACTCGCCCACAATGCCGCCCCGGCCCCGTTAGCAAAGGCGCTGGGCACGAAGCGGTGACCGTCCTGGGCGCCCTGAAGCGGCACAAAAAGGGCCCCCGCTTCCAGGTGACGGCTATCGAAAGAAACGCTGGTTAATTCAACATCTTTCCATTGTTCGATATCATTTTGCGCGTTAATTGCCTTGGCAATTTCCGCTAACTTCATTTTCATGAAAAAGCTACCTCTTCTTTATGATACTTTGGTCTAGCCTTTTAATTATAGCATTCAATCCGGCCAAAGGCGATCAAAAGAATCAGCTGTTATCGAAATGCAATGTAAAAGCACCACCCAGCCCTCAAAAGGTTGGACAGTGCTCTAAAGCTATTTTCACATTTCTTCCAGCCGCTTGATTCGATCATCTAGCGGCGGGTGGGTATCGAAGAGGTGGGCAAAGGGCCGGTGCTTGGCATTGAGCTCCGGATCGCTGATGTAGAGCCCGGCACTATCGGGATTGGCTGCCTGCATCGGTTCGGCCCCCTTCAGCTTCTCCAGGGCCGAAATCAGGCCGTGGGGATTGCGGGTCAACTCCACCGAACCGGCATCCGCCAGGTACTCCCGGTTCCGCGACAGGGCCATCTGGGCAATCGTCGCCGCCAGGGGTGCCAGGATAATCAGGAGGATCGAACCGATGATAGCCAGCACGCCACCGGCACTATCGTCGTCATCGTCGCGGCTGCCGCCAAACCACCAGAAGTTCCCGGCAAAGTTAACCAGGACGGAAATGGCAGCCGACAGCGCCAAGGCGATCGTCTGCAGGCGAATGTCATAGTTGCGGACGTGGCTCATTTCGTGCCCCATCACGCCCTCCAGTTCCTCCCGGTTCATGATCTGCAGCAGGCCGGTCGTGGCCGCCACCGCCGCGTGTTCCGGGTTATTTCCGGTCGCAAAGGCATTTGGGCTGGGATCATTGACGATGAAGACCCGCGGCATCGGCACCTGGGCCACCATCGCCATGTCCTCAACGACGTGCCAAAGCTCTGGAGCCTCGCTTGCCGAGTGGATCTCACGGGCGTTATTCATATTCATGACAACTTCCGTCGACTGACCGACCATCACCGCCATGTAGATCACCGCAATCACGCCAGCAATGATGACGCCGGACACGGCCGAGCGGGCAAAGAGATAGCCGATCGCCGCACCGATCAGCGCAACCAAGAGGAAGAAACCGACCATCACCAGGACGGTTTTCCGTTTGTTACGGGCAATTTGTTGGTATAGCATCGCTCGTCACCTAGTCATCGAAGGAAACCTTCGGCACGGTCTTGGATTCCTCTGGAACGGCCAGATAGTCCATTGCCGTGAAGTGGTGAATCTTGGCAACCAGATTGCTCGGGAAGCTTTGGATCTTGGCATCCAGTGCGGCGACCGTGCTGTTGTACAGCTGCCGGGAGTAGGCAATCTTATTTTCGGTGTTGGACAGTTCCTCCATCAGCTTTTGGTATTCCGCACTGGCCTTCAAGTCCGGATAATTTTCGGAAACCGCAAACAGGGTCCGCAGGGTGCCGGACAGTTCGTTGGAAACCTCCATCTTCTTTGCCCGATCAGTATCCGGAACGTTATTCAGTTCCGTCCGCAACTGGGTCACCTTTTCCAGGGTCGAGGCTTCGTACTTGCTGTAGCCCTTGACGGTGGAGATCAGGTTCGGGATCAGATCGGAACGCCGTTGCAGCTGCACGTCGATCTGGCTCCAGGATTCCTGGGCGTGAACCCGCAGCTGAACCAGGCCGTTGTAGAGGGCCACGTAGATCGCCACGAGGATCACCAGGATGACAATTACAATAATCCAGGTCATCAATATGATTCCTCCTTTTGTTAATACTGATCTCATTTTACCAAACCCGCCCGGCAAAGAAAATTAAATTGGTACCTCCTTAGCAAAAGCTTATCTCTTTGGGTATGATAGTATTAGGAATCAAAAGCGAGGTGTTTTACGTGAATGTTTTATTTGTCTGTCTCGGCAACATCTGTCGTTCACCGATGGCCGAGGCAATGTTTCGTCAGCTAGTTAAGGAGGCCGGGCTCAGTGGTCAGATCAAAGTCGACTCCGCCGGGCTAAACTACGAGGAAATCGGCAACGGTCCCCACCCGGGTGCCGCCGCCGTGATGCATCAGCATGGTTTGTCAACGGCCGGCTTGATTGCCCGCCACATCACGAACGAGGATTTTGAGCAGGCCGACTACATCATCTGCATGGACCGGATGAACCTGGACGAGCTCCACCGCCTGGCTCCCGAAAGCGACCAGGACAAGATCCACCTGGCAAACGAACCGGTTCCCGGCAAGGAGAACGCGGAAATTCCCGATCCCTGGTACACCCACCGCTTCGAGGACACCTACCAGAGCCTGGCTGTCGCCCTGCCATACTGGCTCGCCATTATTCGCAAGCAGTTGAATCAGAACTAAAAAAATTCCATCGTCAGCCAAGTGGTTGTCGATGGAATTTTTTATTTTTATGAATTACGACCCGTCGTGTATTTCTCACTAAAGTTCTTCTGGACGTTCTTCGGGGCCTGACTAAATGGTTCCTTCTTAACGTAGTTACCACGAATCATCAAGCGGCGCGCCCCGGTGGCATCACAGGTGATCAGGGTGATGATCTTCTTGTGGGTGTTATTAACCACCTGAACGTCGGTTGCCGCGATGTACTTGCGCTGGTAGATCTTGTATTCATAAACGTTCTTCAGGTCGGTGATGTAAACCATCTGACCAACCTTGGCATGGTAGTACAGGGGCGAGAAGAGAATCTTGCTGCCGTTGGCCATGTTGTGCCCGGCCAAAGCGTAGTTCCCCTGCCCCATCTTCATATCCGACCGCAGCGTTCCAGCGGCCAGGGCTAGGGTGGTGTTGTCGACCCCGTTGGCAATTGGAATTGTCATGTTGATGTCTGGCACCGTGATCTCACCGATGATATTGATCGGCTGCTTCTTGGCCCGGGCCTTCGCGACGGTTTGGAAGTCGAGGTCCTTAACATCACTGAAGTTATAGGTGGCCTTCTTCTTCGAGTCCCGCTTGATCGTCTGCCGGGTAATCTGTGGCCGGTAGGTGTTGACCAGGTGCTCCTTAATCTGTTGGTTAAACATCAAGCAGACCGCTACAACCAGCAGTATTACGACCGCCGTCCAGCGGAGCCATTCCCGTGAATGCTTCTGCTTCTTCATCCCGTTTCCTCCTCAAAACAATCTAATCGTTCCCTAGTATACCAACTTCAAGCTCAAAACAACAGGCTTAGGGCTTGGCGGGAGAATTAGCCGGCCCACCTTTGGGCTGTGGTGTATCGAGAAGATAGTGCTCAATCAGGTTGACAATCTGCTTGTTTTGCGGCAGATCCGAATGTTGAGCATCCTTGCCCGTGACCGTCATAGTTGTATAATGGGCAACGCGTTTTTGATAAATATATTTGCCGGCCTCCACGCTTGCCTCTGGAACCAAGCCATCCGAATCATAGGTCTCTGTTCCGGCAACCGAATAAACGCTAAGCTTTTGGGGAATTTGGTCGCGCGCCTTAACCATGTCCGTGAACATTTGAGTGGGATGGCTGACCGACTTTTCAGCAAAGTTATAGGGCGTCCCCAGGGTCATCAGGCGCTTAATCTGAATCCGCTGGCGATAGCGATGATAGTAAAGCTCAAGCCAGCGTGTCCAAATCAGACCCCCGTTAGAATGACCAAAGGCTTTGAAATTATTGAACTGATATTTTTCACTAATTATTGCGAAGGCTTGGTTAAACATCCGGGCCTGCTTTTTGATATTGTCATAGCCGTCATGGTTATTTTCAAAGCCGACCACGATGATTGGCTCCTGGTCGCCCCGATCGATCCAGCCCGAAGACTTGATCTTACCGTTATTCTCCACTTCCAGTTTCAGCAAACTGTGTTTCTTATCAGTTTGCTTATTCAACATAGCAACCAGCTGATTAAAGCGGTTGGTGGTGGCCGAACTGCCCGGGATCATGATGACCGGTGACACCCGCGAGTTGTGCCGAGCCGCCAGACTAGCGTTTTCGTTTTTCATCCAAAAGTAGGTTGGCAAAGCCAAGAACACAATGATCAGGACCAGGGACGTCAATACCAAGCGACTGCGCTGTGAAATCAGGCGTTTGAACTTAGTCATGCTGCTCACCACTTTCCGTTGCTTCTCGTACTAATTCATTTTCAACCGCAAAGGCCATCCGGACAAACGGTGTGTAGGCAAAAACATCAACTAGGAGCAGAACAATTGTAAATGCCAGTGTCGCCCAATTACCGTTCGTGGCGATAAAGCCTAACAGTGGCCCTGGTGTGCCCAGTAGCACCGGATACGGCGTGGCGGGAAGCAGGTGCAGCGCGATCATTGCCGTTGCCAGTAACAGGTTAATCACCGGCAAAAAGATGAATGGTACCAAAAAGACTGGATTCAAAATAATCGGCAGTCCAATCAGTGAACTATAGTCAAAATTAAAGAGCGTTGGGACCGCCGACCAACGTGCCACACGGTGGGTCCCGGTATTTCCCGGGAACAGGAGGATGGCAACGATTAGTGCCAGTACCAACCCATCCCCACCAAAATTGGCAAAGGAATTGTAAAGCGTACTCCCTAAGAATTTATAGGGAACATTCCAGGCCGAGCCATGAGTCAGAGCATAATTGAGGTTGGCAACGTAAGCTGGTGTATTGGCTGGTCCACTATAGCTGACCGGCATTCCGAGCCCTAGCCAATCCATCAGTCCCAAAACAATGGTGAATAAACAAGTCAGAAATGGATTATGCGGATCCTGACTGGCCGTAACAAGCTGAGAATAGCTACCCGCGTAAAGTCGGTAAAAGGCTCCTGAATTGATGATTGCCGCCGACAATACCCCAGCCGCTAGTGAAATCAAAAGCGGCCAAAAACAACTAATCGAGCGGTCACTAACCAGCTGCTCGTCATAATCCGGGACGAATCGACGGTAAAGCTGTCCCACTCCATAACCAAGCACCAAGCACAACAGCAGACTTTTTCCTCCAAGCAGCCCCAGGTGAAAATCCAACGGCTGCTGTGGATTTTTCCCATAACGATAGGCGAGCAGGAGCAGGGTAACAACCGCAGTCATTCCCGCTTGCAAATTATTCTTTTTGTACAAGCGCGCCGTATGACTGGCATTGAAATAACAAGCGAAGATTCCCAGTAGGGAGAAAATGACACTAGTAATGCTCGTGAATATATATTGAAGTACTCGTTGCCAAACCAGTGGCAGCCATGCGTTGATAACCAGGATGTTGTAAAAAAAACCATTTGCATTAAGAAAGCTTTTTTCAATTAGGCAAGAAAATGACGCCACTAAGGCCCAAGGAAATAATGCAGCCAACGTCTGGCGGGTTACCCGAATAAAGGAATGCTGGTTAAAGCGCACCAACTCCATCACAATTTTTGTTTGCATCGTAATCGCTCCCTCGCCAAATCCTGCTCAAACTCATTAGTTATAAAGAAAAAGCGCCCTGCATTCCTGCAAGACGCTTTGGATAACAAGTCGTTCGGCTTACTTGAGACCGTACTTCTTGTTGAACTTGTCGACCGCACCATCGGCCTGGGTAAACTTTTGCTTACCAGTGTAGAATGGGTGCGAGTCAGAAGTAACTTCAACCCGGATCAGTGGGTATTCGTTGCCGTCTTCCCACTTAACCGTTTCCTTAGAGGTTGCGGTTGAGCCGGAAAGAAACTTGTAGCCAGTAGAAGAATCTTCGAATACTACTGGATGGTAATCTGGATGAATTCCTTGTTTCATAATTTAATACGCTCCTTTTGCCATGAATCATTGCCTGAAACATAGATAATCAACCCTAACAGGATACCACGGATTGACGATCCACGCAACCAGCTTAGTCAATTTTTACCGATGAATCGTCCTCGATCGCTACGTTAGCGTGCAGCCGGTTCAGCTTCCAAACAATTCGATCGTAGCCCCGCAGGATGTTGCCGGCGTTATTGATCACGGTTGTGCCGTCAGCCATCATCCCGGCGATCATCAGAGCCGCTCCGGCACGAATTTCACCAGCCTCAACATTGGCGCCGTGCAAGTGATCAGTATGCTTGACGATGATCGTGCCGTCGTGGGCTTCAATATCCATCCCCATCTTTTGCAGCTGGGAGACGTGCTTGGTCCGCTTCGGGTAGATCGTGTCAATGATCGTGCTATCGCCCTCCGCCATTGACAGCAGCGGCGTCAGTGGCTGCTGCAGGTCGGTGGCAAAGCCAGGGAATGGCATCGTCTTGATCTTGACACCCTTCAAGTGGGTCGTCTTTGGAACAAAGATCTTATCGCTGTCGATTTGTAGGTCAACGCCCATTTCAATCATCTTACTGGTGAAGGATTCCAGGTGTTCCGGAATGACGTTGTGAATCATGATCCCATCACCAAGGGCCGCCGCTAGTGACAGGTAAGTTCCGGTCTCAATGCGGTCGGCAATGATGGTGTGAGTGTTCATCGACTGCAGGGTGTCGACCCCGGTAATCCGGATGGTCCCGGTCCCGGCGCCCCGCACCTTAGCACCCATGTTGTTCAAGAAAGTTGCCAGGTCAATGATTTCTGGCTCCCGGGCGGCGTTTTCGATGATCGTCGTGCCCTTTGCCCGGACGGCCGCCAGGACTGCATTAATCGTGGCCCCAACGGAAACCATGTCCAAAAAGACCCGGGCACCGTGGAGGCCATTCTTCGTGGCGTCCAGGTGGACCGTGCCGTGTTCCTCACTGACCTCGGCCCCCATCGCCTTGAAGGCCTTCAGATGTTGGTCAATCGGCCGGGGACCAATGTTGTCACCACCGGGGAAGGTCAAAGTCGCCCGGTGAAAGCGCCCCAAAAGGGCTCCCATGAAGTAGTAGGATGCCCGCAGACTCTTGATGGCCTTGCTCGGCAGTTCCGCCTCCACAATCTGCGTTGGGTCAATCTCCAAGACACCGTGGCTGAACTTGGAATGGACGTTCATTGACTTCAGGATAATCATCAAATTGTGAACATCCAAGATATCTGGCACGGTATCAAATGATACTGGCGTGTCAGCCAAAATTGCAGCTGGAATGAGGGCAACGGTACTGTTCTTAGCACCACCGATGGTAACTTCACCCGAAAGTCGGTTTCCTCCTTGAATGATCATTCGTTTCATGTTTACGGTTCCTCGCTTAAAAGTTTTTTAGTTTTTTGATTTCATTAATTGTTAATTTTAGTTTTTAAACTGTTTGTGAGCATTTTACTTATAAAAACAGTCAACTGTAATGATAATGAAATGTTTACTAAATTACAACCTTTTCTAAATAATCTTAAAGAAATAAAAAGCCAACGTTCACTAAAAAGCGCTTTTCAGTGAACGGTAGCTTTTATTCATGGACGGGAAAACAAATTCCCCGGGAAATTGTCCCTGTTAATTACTGATTGTCGACAGCTGCCTTGATAAAGGCCTTGAAGAGCCCTTCTGGGTGGTTCGGCCGGGACTTGAATTCTGGGTGGTACTGAGCGGCCACGAAGAACTTCTTATCCGGCAGTTCAACGACTTCGACCAGGTTGCGGTCCGGGTTGATTCCGGAAACGACCAGGCCGTGGTCCTCCATTTCCTGCCGGTACTTGTTGTTGAATTCGTAACGGTGACGGTGCCGTTCGCTAATCATGGACTGGTTGTCGTAGGCAGCGGCAGCGATGGTCCCCGCCTTCAGCTTGCATGGGTAAGCACCCAGCCGTTGGGTCCCACCCATGTTTTCAACGTCTTCCTGGTCGGCCATCAGGTCAATGATGTTGTGCTTGGTGTTAGGATCGAATTCAGTGGAATTGGCATCCTTGTAACCCAGGACGTCCCGCGCAAATTCGATGCAGGCCGTCTGCATTCCCAGGCAGATACCCAGGTACGGTACGTCATTTTCACGGGCGTACTTGATTGCCGTGATCATCCCTTCAATTCCCCGGCTACCGAAGCCACCAGGAACCAGGATCCCGTCGTAGTCCTTCAGGGTGTCGGCAACGTTGTCCTCGTTGATGTGCTCGGCGTTGAAGTGGTCGATCTTGACCTTGGCGTCAACCGGGTAGCCAGCGTGGCGCAGCGCTTCGTTAACTGAGATGTAGGCATCCTGCAGGTCGGTGTACTTCCCAACCATGGCGATCTTGATCGTCTTGGTCAGGCCATTTTCAATGTGGTCAACCATGTTGGTCCATTCCCGCATGTCGGCAACCGGTACGTCGAGGCCGAAGTGGTCAACAACCAGTTGATCCATCCCCTGCTTCTGGAGGTTCAACGGAATCTCATAGAGGGTGTTCACGTCGAGGGATTCGATGACCGCCTTTGGATCAACGTCACAGAAGAGGGCGATCTTGTTCCGCATTTCCTCGGTGATTGGCTTTTCGGTCCGCACTACCAGGATATTTGGCTGGATCCCCAGGCCCCGCAGCTCACGAACGGAGTGCTGAGTTGGCTTGGTCTTCATTTCGCCGGCTGCCCGCAGGTACGGGATCAAGGTGGTGTGGATGTAGAGGACATTGTCGGCGCCAACTTCTTCCTTCATCTGTCGAATAGCTTCCATGAACGGCTGGGATTCGATGTCCCCCACGGTCCCACCGATTTCGGTGATAACCACTTCGGCGTCCTGACTCTCGCCGGCCCGCTTGATCTTGTCCTTGATGGCGTTGGTGATGTGTGGGATCACCTGAACGGTCCGGCCGAGGTAGTCCCCGCGCCGTTCCTTGCGCAGCACTTCGGAGTAGATCTTCCCCGTGGTGACGTTTGAGTACTTGTTTAAGTCGTTATCGATAAACCGTTCGTAGTGACCAAGGTCCAGGTCGGTTTCCGTTCCGTCATCGGTGACGAAGACTTCCCCGTGCTGGTACGGGCTCATCGTTCCGGGGTCAACGTTAATGTACGGGTCGAATTTCTGGATGGCCACCTTCAGGCCACGGTTTTTCAGCAGACGGCCCAGCGAGGCGGCAACAATACCCTTTCCTAGTGATGAAACAACCCCACCGGTTACAAAAATGTATTTCGTCATTGAACTTTCTACTCCTTTGATTAATTTTGCCGGGCAACAATAAATAAAAAAGCTCCCCATTTCCGTTGAAACAGGGAGCTTCATTATCTACGAACTTATTGGCCTGTAATACAGGCGCCCAAGAAAGATAATACAGGGTCAGCGATGAATAGTCAAGCAGCCCGCCCGAATTTATTCATCGTCCTCGTCATCATCATCGTCGTCTTCGTCTTGCAGTTCGGACAATTGGCCTTCGATGCCGTCATCCAAGTCGTCATCGTCGTCATCAAAAT
Source organism: Limosilactobacillus sp. (assembly GCF_022482365.1). Classification (NCBI taxonomy): domain Bacteria; kingdom Bacillati; phylum Bacillota; class Bacilli; order Lactobacillales; family Lactobacillaceae; genus Limosilactobacillus; species Limosilactobacillus sp. The sequence continues at coordinate 1,858,729 of NZ_JAKVPE010000001.1, read as the reverse complement.
CGTCGTTGTCTGCATCGTAGTCGTCATCATTGTCATTGTTGTCGTCATCGTCATCGAGATCCTCGTCTTCAGGATCATCGTTATCGTAGTCGATCACGTCATCATCATCGTTGGAGTCTGCCAGGAAGGCGTTAACCTTACGGCGCTTCTTCTTTGGCTGGTCCTCTTCGTCCTCGTTTTCACCAACCGTGGCTTCATCGATGGATTCGTATGGGTACCATGCCCGCAGGCCCCAGGTATTGTCACCAAGGGAAATAAAACTGCCGTCGATGTTCAAATCAGTGTAGAACTGGGCAAGCCGCTCACGAATTTCCTCATCACTTTTACCCAAGTACTGCTGAATTTCATTGGTCAAGTCAACAAACGCCATTGCTTCCCCGTGGTCAGCTAAAATTGCGTGTGCGACCTCAATCATTGAAAGTTCTGATTTGTCTTGGCCGTCAAAAACCTTTAAATCCAAATTGGTGCACATCCCTTCAAAAAGTCTAAACTACATCATACAATATCAAGCCGTAAATTGCAATTCTAATCGGTAGCTGCCGATTAGCTGGTCACCTGCTCGCAGCTGGTAGGCCGCTACTAATCGGCCGGCTGGTGCGAGTGGATCAACTTGGCGTTCGAGTTGGCTTGTCACCACCCGCAGCGTCAGCGCCCCGTATTCCGTCTGGTAGCGACTAATCGTCGGCCGCTCTCGATCAAAGACCAGCCGGGTCTCCGTGGCTCCCTGCCGGTGGAGATGGACCTCTTCTTCATCGAGGCGGAACTGCACCGGGGTCACCTGCCCATTCTGATGTTCCTGGTAACGCAGGTAGTGCTTACCGTTTAATTCGATGAATTCGCCAACTTCTTGAAAATTGAACTGTTCCTGCTGACCATCCTGGCTAATCACGGTCCGCAGGCGAACTTTTACCGGTACCCGTTTTTTGATGGAAATCCCCCCCGTCATCGATAGTTCATTTCTTACCCTATTTATAATACAATTAGAAACGTACAATATTCAAAGAAAAGAAGTCAAAAATAATGGAAAACTTTAACCAACAACACATCGAATACTTTGACCAGCCCTTAGCGCCGGCCAACAACTTGACCTCCTTTGCCTACACCAATGCCCTCCTGCGTTCCAGCAAGAAGATGAATGCACCACTCTTGCACTTCTGGTCCCTGCAGGATTCCGTGATCCTGGGACTTAAGGATCAGCGTCTTCCTTACCTGGACCGGGCCCTGCATTTTCTGACCGAACGGGGCTACCACTACTTCATGCGTAACTCCGGCGGCCTGGCCGTCGTCAGTGACGCAGGCGTCCTCAACTTCTCGCTCTTCTTTCCCTGGCACCTTGAAGATCACGAATTAAAGATCGACGAAGCCTACCAGCGGATGGAGTTTGTCGTCAGTCAAGCCTTCCCGGAGCTGACAATCGAGACCGGTGAGATCACCCATTCATACTGCCCGGGCACCTTCGACCTGAGCGTCAACGGCCAAAAGATCGGCGGCATCTCCCAACGGCGCAACACTGATGGTGTGGTGGTCATGCTCTACCTGAGCGTCAACGGCGACCAAATGGGCCGGGGCGAATTAATTCGTGATTTCTATAGCCGCGGCCTGCAGGGTGCCGAAAACAAGTGGCACTTCCCAGACATCTGGCCGACCTCGATGGTCAACATCGAGGAGCTGCTGCACCAGCCGTTAAGCATCGCAGATACCAAACAGCGCCTGCTCAACGTCTTCGCCGATCACGGCCAGGACGACTTTGCCCAGCTCACCTGGTCACCGGACTTCATTCGGCTGGTCCAGGACGAAATGGACACCATGACCCGGCTGCAGGAGCGCCTGCACAAGGAGGACTAAGGTGGAATACTTCAACGAAGAAAAGCTGCCCCGTGAAAAGGTCTTTCGCGACCCGATCCACGGACAGATCATCGTCGACAACCAGATCATCATGGACCTGATCAACACCCCCGAGTTCCAACGCTTGCGCCGGATCAAGCAGCTCGGTACCACATCCTTTACCTTTCACGGCGCCGAGCACTCCCGCTTCGGCCACTGCCTCGGGGTCTACGAGATCACTCGCCAGATGTGCAATAATTTTCAGCGCAACTACCCCAGCCAGCAAGCCGGTGACGGATTGTGGGACGATCGGGAACGCCCCGTCGCCCTCTGCGCGGCCCTCTTGCACGACCTAGGACACGGGCCCTATTCACACACCTTCGAGCACATTTTCCATACCAATCACGAACAGATTACCCGCCAGATCATCACTAGCCCGGAGACCAACATCAACCGGATCCTGCGGCGGGTCTCCCCGGACTTTCCCCACAAAGTAGCCAGTGTAATCGACCACACCTACCCGAATCACCAGGTCGTCCAGATGATTTCCAGCCAGGTCGATGCCGACCGGATGGACTACCTCCAGCGGGATTCCTACTACACCGGCACCAACTACGGCAAGTTCGACCTGGACCGCGTCCTCCACGTGATGCGACCGGTCAAAGACGGGATCGCCTTTGAAATTTCGGGGATGCACGCCGTCGAGGACTACATCATCAGCCGGCTGCAAATGTACCTTCAGGTCTACTTTCACCCGGTTTCCCGAGCAATGGAGGTCATTCTCGACCACCTGTTGATGCGGGCCAAGTACATCTACGAGCATCCCAGCGAATTTGAACCCGAGTTTACACCCCACATGCTGATGCCGTTTTTCAACAAGCACTTCACCCTGGCCGACTACTTGGCGCTCGACGACGGGGTGCTGACGACCTACTTCAACCACTGGACCCACTCCCGCGACGACATCTTAAACGACCTCGCCAGCCGTTTTCTCAACCGGCGGCCCTTCAAATCGGCCGTCTATGACCAGACGACAGTCGACCTCTTGCCGAAGCTGCGGGAACTCATCCGAACGGCCGGCTTTGATGAACGCTACTACACCGCGGTTAACGACAGCTTCAAGCTTCCCTACGATACCTATAACCCCAAGGCTTCCAAGCCACAGACCCAGATCGAGCTGGTGCAGCCCAACGGTGACTTCATCGAGCTTTCTCAGGTCAGCACCCTGGTTGCCAGCGTTTCGGGGCGTGAGGCCGGTGACCAGCGCTTCTTCTTCCCTAAGGAAATGCTGGCCAAACACGATAACATTGAAATCTTCGAACCCATCTACGAGGAATTCCAAAACTACATTCGAAACAATCACATCATCAATCCTAAGGAGAATCAGTAATGGCAATTAAACTCATCGCAATCGACATCGACGGCACCCTGATCAATGACCATCAGCAAATCACGCCTAAGACCGTGGCGGCCCTCAAGAAGGCCAGCGCCGAGGGCGTCAAAGTGGTGCTCTGCACCGGCCGGCCAATGACCGGGGTCGAGGCCTATCTGGAACAGCTCGGCCTGGATGATCAGGATCAGGAGTACGTGATCAGCTTTAACGGTGCCCTAGCTCAATCCACTAGTGGCAACGTCCTGGTCAACTACTCACTGAGCTTTGCGGACTATGCCGACTGGGTCAACTTCTGCCTGAAGGCCGGTGTCCATTCCCAGATTGAGACCAGGGACTTCATCTACACCACCGACCAAAACATCAGTCACTACACCGTCTACGAGTCCGCCCTGGTCTCCATGGACGTCCGCTACCGGACGATGGACCAAATGGCCCGCGACCGCGATCACTACGTCGTGGCCAAGGCAATGATGGTCGACAGCAAGGAGAAGATCGACCACGCCATCACCCTCATGCCGGCCGACTTCAAGACCCGCTTCTCAATTGTCCGCAGCGAGGACTTCTACCTGGAATTCATGCACAAAAACGCCAGCAAGGGCCAGACGCTGGAGCAGCTTGGCAAAGAGCTGAACATCAAGCAGGATGAGATCATGGCCCTCGGCAACGCCCAAAACGACAACTCAATGATTGAGTATGCCGGGCTCGGGGTCGCCATGGGCAATTCGGTTCCCGAAACCCTAAAGATCGCCGACGTCACCGTGGCCGACAACAACCACGACGGGGTCGCCGAGGCCGTGGAAAAATACGTTTTTAACGCTTAAGAGACACTAAAATCCCCGTGGCTGATCCGTAGCCACAGGGATTTTTTTATTCAAACCGATAAGGACTGTGGGGAAACTGCCGCATCAGATCCGGCAGGCGCTGACTCACTAGCTGGCCGCTGTGAAGGTCATGGAAATCGTAGCGTTGAGCATTCAGATCCATGATCATTCGGTAGTGGGTGTAGTTGTGGGCGTGCTCGGGCACCTGGGGAACCGTCACACTCTTCAAGAAGCCCAGCAGTTCGTCACTGGTTGCCTGTGGATGTCGCCACCGCCAAAGGGCCGCCTGAATGAAGCGCTGAACGGAATTGCCACCACGGGGAGCGGCTTGCTCCGTGGTCCCGATGGCCTTGGTCAATGTCGCCACCGTTGCCGTTTCCGGAAGGTGCAGGAAGCGGGCCAAACGTTCCAGTTGGTCATCTAATGCCGGCGTGTTGGTAAAGACGGCCAGTGGATTGGCTCGCACCTGCAGGTGATCACCGAGGGGTTCGATAATGTAGGTCCCCGTCCGGTCCATCAAGAGCCAGTGAAAGGGGTAGCGCTGCTGATCGTACCAGCGGGCATCAATGACCGTGACCCGGTTTAATTCAGCGGCCACCTCCGCGACTGAACCGTGCCGGCCCAGCACCCACATGATGAAGTCCTGTGGGGTCAGGCCCAAAGTCCCGGGGCGTACTGCGTCCGGGTAGGTAGCGGCGACCGGGAAGAATAATTCAGCGCAGGCTAACCCGGCGTCGTTCAGCCCGTCACCAACCAGGTAGTGATCATCCACCACCCGCATCCCACCCAGGATGGCGTGACGGTTGCAGATGTCATCGGCCATCTCTGCCGCCCGCCAGGTATACTCCGGCGGTACGTAGGTCAAATGCCAGGGCGTCCGCGGTGGGAAATCCATCGTCCGACCGAATAGCTGCTGAGCGCCGAGCGTTACTACCGTACACATTTTCAATTACCCCCCGTTTTCAAAAAAGGGAGCGTGTTTGCCGTTTGGCAATCCACGCTCCCTCTTCATTTTCAATTAGCGATTTATCTTACTGCAGCTTGCTGACGGCACCCGTCTGACTGTTGTACTGGTAGATGCCGATCATGCTTGCCACTGTGTTGTCCTCGTTATTTTGCCGAACTTCGAACTGGTAAACGCTGCCGTTCTTGGCAACCGGAATAATCTCGTAGCCCTTGGCACCGTCAAAGCCCATCTTGTTAGCAAAATTATTAACAACGCTCTCACTCGTCTCGCTGCTGACAGCGGCATTAGCGGCCGGCGTGCTGGTACTGCTCTTGGCAACTGCACTGCTGCTTACTGCACCCGTGCTTGAGCTCGTTGCACTGGAACTGCCCTTCTTGGCGCTGGTAATCTTATCCTGCAGTGCCGCGTAGGCATTCTTCATCGCCGGACTGGTCGACTTGAGCTCCTTCAAGTTGCCCGCCGCGCCGTCGTAATCGCCGTTGTTGTATGCTTCCTGTGCATTCAGGTAGTTCTTCAGGTCCGTGCTCAGGTTCTTCGTCTGGGTAGAACCGTTATTGACTGCATTCAGCCGGTCGTAGGCCCCCTGGTAATCGTGATTGCGGATCATCTTGTTGGCAGACCGGTAAGCCTTGGTGGACTCACTCTCCGCCGTTTGGGGTGCCGATGAAGAACTGCTGCTAGTTGACTTGGTGGTCGTGCTCTGCTGACTGCCACACGCCGCCAGCAAGACCGACATCGTCAGGGCTGCCGTCCCGACAATCACCTTTTTGAATTTACTGCTCATAACACAGCCCCTCCTAATCTCAACCTTAAAGTATTGTTGTTTAACACACCTATATTATACCATCATTCAATCGCTAGCAAATAAGCGGATCCGCATTTGGGACCCGCTCACTAAAATTATTTATTTATTTCCGCGCTTTGGAAGACCTGCTTGAACAGCGGACTAACCGGCCGGTTCTCGTTAATCCGCTTGATCGCATCGGCAATCAGTGGGGCAACCGAAACCTGCTTAATCTTGTCAATCTGCTTTTCTTCAGGCAGCTTGATGGAGTCGGTAACAACGACTTCCTTCAACGGTGACTTGGCCAGGCGCTCAATGGCTGGACCGGACAGCACCGCGTGGGTACATGAAGCATAAACCTCATCGGCTCCCGCATCGATCAGTGCCTGGGCACCCAGGGTAATCGTCCCGGCCGTGTCGATCATGTCATCAATCATGATGCACTTCTTGCCCTTCACGTTCCCGATGATATTCATGATCTGGGCAACATTGGCCCGCGGCCGCCGCTTGTCAATGATGGCGATTGGCGACTTCAGGAATTCAGCCAGGGCACGGGCACGGGTAACCCCACCGTGGTCTGGGGAAATGACAACGGCATCCTTGGCAACTCCCTGCTTAATGAAGTATTCGGCCAGCAGTGGGGCGCCCATCAGGTGATCCACCGGGATATCGAAGAAGCCCTGGATTTGGGCAGCGTGCAGGTCGAGGGCGATCACCCGGTCAACCCCGGAATTTTGCAGCATGTTGGCCACCAGCTTGGCCGTGATTGGTTCCCGACTCCGGGCTTTCCGGTCCTGACGTGCGTAACCGTAGTACGGCATTACCACGTTGATGGTCTTGGCACTGGCCCGACGCAGAGCATCAACCATAATCAGCAGCTCCATCAGGTTGTCATTGACCGGTGCAGAGGTTGATTGGATAACGTACACGTTGTCCCCCCGCACACTCTCTTCAATGTTAATTTGAATTTCGCCATCGCTAAAACGATCAACGGATAATTTCCCGAGTTCCACCCCAACGTGGTCGGCGATCTTTTCCGCCAGGGGCCGGTTGGAATTCAGGGAAAAAATTTTGAGATTAGAATCAGAATAATGCTGTGTCATTAGATCCTCCGCAAATTATTAAATAGTCGTCATCACACGGCTAAAAGCGCCATCTAGAGAATATGTTACTATCCTTTTCTATCATATAGACCAGTCGAATAAAAAGCAAGCAAAACTCGGTCTACCATGGCAGCTTCTTGGCATAGTCCTTTTTGTTAACTTGCCGGGCGCGGGCAATTGCCATGTCGTATTGATCGACGCTGTCGGTAATGGTCGAACCGGCCGCAATGAAGGCGTCCTGGGCGATGTTGACTGGGGCAACCAGGTTGGAGTTGGAGCCAATGAAGGCGTGGTCACCGACGTTGGTGTGGTGCTTGTTGGTCCCGTCGTAGTTGACGAAGACGACCCCACAGCCAACGTTGATGTCCTTGCCCAGGGTGGCGTTGCCAATGTAGGTCAGGTGGCCGACCTTGGTATTGGCACCGATGTAGGCCTTCTTAACCTCACAGAAGTTCCCAATGTGGACGTTTTCGCCGATCTCAGCAGCTGGACGCAGGTGGCTGTTCGGACCGATATCGGAGCCGTTGTGCATTTCAGCTTCTTCCAGCGTGGAGGAAGTAATCTTGACCGCGTCGTGAATCGTGGAATCGATGATCCGGGAGCCGGCACTGATGTAGCAGTCGTTGCCGATGACGGTGTGGCCCTTAATGACCACGTTGCCCTCCAAGACGGTATCCTTACCCAGCTGCACGTCGGCGTCAATGTAGGTCGTATCCGGGTCGATCATAGAGACCCCTTCCTGCATCCAGTGCCGGTTGATCCGTGCCTGCATGATCTTGTTGGCCCGGGCCAAGGCGATCCGGTCATTAACCCCCATCGATTCGTCAAAGTCATCCATCTTGTAGGCGGTAACGATTTCGCCGGCGTTCTTCAGGATCCCAATGACGTCGGTCAGGTAGTATTCGCCCTGGGCATTGTCGTTGTTGATCTTTTCAAGGGCGGCAAAAAGCTTCTTGTTGTCGAAGCAGTAAACCCCAGTGTTGATCTCGTGAATGGCCTGTTCCTTGACGTTGGCGTCCTTTTGTTCCACGATCCGCTCCACGATGCCAACTTCGTTCCGAACGATCCGGCCGTAGCCAGTCGGGTCCGGGGCAACGGAAGTCAGAATGGTGGCCGCCGCGTGCCGCTGCTCGTGGTACTGGAACAGTTTTTCAAAGGTTTCCGCCGTAAAGAGTGGCGTGTCCCCACTGACAACGATGGTTTCGCCATCCTCATTGGCCAGAAGATCCTTGGCCTGCATGACCGCATCCCCGGTCCCCAGTTGCTGCTTTTGCAGGACGTAGTGAGTCCGGTGGCCCAGCTGCTCCTCGACCGTCTTGGCACCAAAGCCAACAACCGTGATGATGTTTTCGATGTGGGCGTCCTCCAATTGAGTCAGGACGTGGTCAACCATCGTCTTGCCACAGACTTGGTGCAGCACCTTGTAGAGCTTGGAGCGCATCCGCGTCCCCTTGCCAGCAGCTAAAATAATTGCGTTACGTTTTGCCATTACTAATTCTCCATTTCTAATCAAATACCGTCGCCATAAAGTTCCCGGGACGGGCCGTGATGGACTTTTCTTCGCCATCCTCTGCATCTACTTTAATCAATGCCGTGCAGTTGTCAACCAGCCGCTTGCCGTTGGTGGCATTCCCCTCGGCCAGGACAGTCATGCCGACCAGGTTGGCCCCGAATTCCTTAATCAGGGAGTGCATTCCATTCAGGGTGCCGCCGCCCTTCATGAAGTCATCAACCACGACCACGTTAGCCCCGGCCGACAGGGTCCGCCGGGACAATTCCATCTTCTTGATCCGCTGAACGGAACCGGAGACGTAGTTCACGCTGACGGTCGGCCCCTCCGTGATGTGGGAGCTGTTCCGCACGATCACGAACGGCTTATTCATGTACATGGCCACGCTCTGCGCGATCGGAATGCCCTTCGTCTCGACCGTCATGATGACGTCGACGTCCTTGTCAACGTACTGGGTCGCAATCAGTCGGCCCACCTGGCGCAGGATGTCGGGACGGCCGATTAAATCGGACAGGTAAACGTAGCCACCGGGCAAGAGGCGGGTGTCGTCATTGACCTCCGCCACCAGGTTGTCGATGGCCCGCTGTGCATTTTCCTTGGAATAAAACGGCGTCAGGATGGCACCGCCGCTAGCACCGGGGATGGTCTCCAGGCTACCTTCCCCCCAGGTATGAAAGGTGTGCTTAACAATGCTGAGGTCTTCACTAATTGATGATTTGGCGGAACCAAAGCGTTCGCTGAAGAACTTCAGGGACACCAAGGTACGGGGATGTTCCATCAGGTAGCGGGTCATGTCAACCAGCCGATTACTACGACGTACTTTCATTATTCTTCTCTGCCTTTCAAAATGGATTGTTTCCCGTTAATTCTAACATAAAACGTTCGGATTTTGCGTAACAAAATGAAAAAGACTGGCAACAAAATTTGGCCAGTCCCACTTAAATATTTTAATTGGCTTCTACAAAGTAATTTTGGTAGAGCAGTGCGGCCACGTAGATCAACACCTCGATCACGGCAATGAAGAAGCTGACCGGCCAGTTGGTCAGATAGCCGAGCAGCAGGCCCAGCCAGGTTCCCAGCAGGGAGAAGAGGATTGCCAGGATGATCATCTTGAAGACACCGTGGGTGAAGTACTTGGCGCTGGCGGCCGGCAGGGTCAGCAGGATGAAGATCAAGAGCGAGCCGACGATCTGGGCGGCCACACTGACACTCAGGGCCAGGAGCAAGAGGAAGATCACCGAAATCACGGTTTCGTTAATCCCCTGCACCCGGGCTCCGATCGCGTCAAAGGAGGTAAACTTCAGCTGACGATAGATCGCCAGGGTGATCAGCAGCACAACAATTGACAGGACGATCAGTTGGACCACCTCACCCGTGCTGATGCCGACGACGCTGCCGAAGAGGATGCTGGTGGCCGAACTGGCGGTTTGACTGCTCAGCGACAAGAAGAGGATCCCCAGACCAATGAAGAGTGCCGATACGGCACTGATCACCGCTTCCCGGCGCGACTCCTTGACACTCATCTGGCCAACCAGAACCGAGCTCAACATCGTGAAGAGGATCATCCCGTCTAGGGCCGGCCAACCCGCGAAGACGGCAAAGGAGGCCCCGGCAAAGCCGATCTCGGACAGGGTGTGGGTCAGAAATGGCAGCTGACGGGCCACCACGAAGACCCCGATCACCCCACTGACGATCGCGATGAAGGTGCTGGCCACGAAGGCGTGACGCATGAAGGCTAAGGTTAGCATTATTCGGTCCCCTCCTCATCTTCTTGAACGGGCAGCTCGTCAATCGAGCCCTCTTCATAGCCGTTGGGCATCATGTGCAGGTAGCGAGTCCCGTAGTGGCGGGCCAGGTCCCAGTCGTGGGTGATGAACATCACGCTCAGCCCGTTCTCCTGGAACTTAGTCACCAGATCCAGGAGTTCGTACTTCATCTCGTTATCCAGGCTGGCCGTTGATTCATCCAGGATTAGGAGCTCCGGATCCTGAAGCAGGGCCTGGGCTAGGTAGGCCCGCTGTTTTTCTCCGCCGGAGGCCAGCCCCAGTGGCCGGTCGGCGATCGCGGTCAGGTCAGTCAAGCGAATGATGCGGTCAACCTTGGCCCGTTCTTTCTTGCTCAGCCAGGGGATCAGGCGCGGCGGGCAGTTCAGTGAAACAAAGTCACGCACCGACAGCGGGTATTCCTCGTCGAGGTTGCGAAACTGGGGAACGTAGCCGATCTTGGTCTGCGCTGGAATGTTAATCTCACCGCTGCGGGGCTTGAGCAGACCGAGCAGGGCCCGAATCAGGGTGGTCTTCCCCACCCCGTTTTCACCGACGACCACCAGGAAGTCACCCTCGTTGACCGTGAAGCTCAGGTTGGTAATCACTTGGTGACTGCCATAGGCGACGTTTAGGTCTTCTACTGAGACAACTGCCATGCTCATTCCCCCTCTCGTTGAATCTTGGCGAGCTGCCGGTACTGGCGCAGCATCCACTCCCGGTAGGTCAGACCATTGGGCTTGGATTCCGTCACCTGCAGCACCGGAACGTTGTGCTGGTGAGCCAGCTTGACCAGGTTATCGATCACCTTATCGCTCGTCTGCTTGTTTTCCACGAAGAACGCGATCCGGTGGTTGACAATCGCCTGCTGCAAGTCACTGATGTCCTGCGGGGACGGGTCGTTGCTGTCCTCGATCGCCTTCTCAAAGTGGCGGTCGGTCACCCGGTAGCCCAAGGATTGCAGGGCGTAGTCGAAGACCGGTTCACTGACCGCCACGTTTTTATTGCTGCCAACCTGGTTTTTGACCTTGGCGATCTCTTGATTCAGGTCGGTCAGGGAACGCTGATAAGTCCGCGCCCGCCGCTGGTAATAGGTGCGATGGGCCGGATCGATTCGTCCGTATTCAGTTGCTAGACGACTGGCAAGCTTGCTCATTGTGGTCGGTGCGTACCAAACGTGCTCGTTGTCGCCGTTGTGTTTCCCGGCAACCTGACGGCCAACATTAATCGTGGTGTAGTCATGGTCGCTGGTCGACTGTGCCAGCTTGGTCAGCCAGTGGTCATAGCCCAGGCCGTTCTCAATCACCACATTGGCTCGCTCCATCTTTTGCGCCTGGGCCGTTCCCGGCTGGTAATCGTGTGGGTCGACCGAGGCACTGTTGATCAGTGAATCGACCTGGCCGTACTTTCCGGCAACCTCACTGGCCACCTCACCATAAAAATTCAGGCTGGTGATCACCCGGATGGGCTTTTGGTTCTGCCCCAGCGTCTTCCAGGGGACAAAGGAGATCCCCAGGATTACCAGTAAAATTGCGACCAGGACGGTGACCCCGGCTTGATATCTCTTCATTAAAACTAACAACCCCTTTTCTTAAATAGTAATGATTACTATTTACAACATAATCCATCTTAACGAAGATCAGCCCCCAGCACAAGTCTTTTCACAAAAAAAGGAGCGGCGGTGGGAAAGAACTCGCAAGCGAGCTCTTTCGCACTCCCCAACTCCCAATTTACAATAGCGTTACCACGTGCACGTCGCGGCAAAAGCCACAGATGCTATTTTGAATTCGCCGAGCCCGGGACTCGGTATGACAGATGGCAAAGACGGTCGGCCCCGTCCCGCTCATCTGGGCCACGTCCGCCCCCAGCTTGATCATCTTGTCCTTGAGGCGCCGAATCTCCGGGTGGGTCCGCATCGTGACCGGCTCCAGAACGTTGCCCATATACTGGACCGCCGTCGCCCAGTCCCCGGCCTTCAGACTGGCAATCAGTTGCTGGTTATTGAGGTGGTGCAGCTGCTCGTAGTTGATCTGGCGCAAAATTTGCGGGGTCGAAACGCTGGTCTGCTGCTTGGCGATCACCGCCCAGTAGTGAGGCTGGGGCGGCAGCAGCTCGATCTTCTCCCCGTGCTCCGTCACGTGGGCAAGCTTGCCGTAAACGCAGTAGGGAACATCGGAATCAATCGACAGGGCCAGGGTGGCAAGCTCCTCCAGGCTCAGGCCGAGGCGCCAAATGCGATTCAGGGCCCGCAGCACCGCCGCCGCGTCCGAGGAACCACCACCCAAGCCAGCCGCCACGGGGATGTGCTTCCTGATCTTGATCGTCACGCCTTCGCGCTGGTGGAACCGATTGCGTAAGATATGGGCCGCCTGGTAGGCCAGGTTGCGCTGATCATTGGGCAAAAAGCCACTGTCCGTGTAAACCTTGATCGTCCCCGGACGCAGGTGGGTCTCGACGGTGACGTAATCCGCCAGGTCGGCCGAGATCATCACCATGTCCCAGCGTGGTGAGCCATCAAAGTAGCGCATCGGCGTATCGAGGCTCAAGTTCAGCTTTGCGGGGGCCTTTTCCGTAACAAGCATGTGTACCGCTCCTTCCCGTGAAACATCTTACGTCGATTATACTAATCGGGCCGGCGTGCTGGCAAGTCCCTAGGAAGGCAAAGAATCCGCCTCGCCTCTTAAAGGCGAATGCGGATTCTTTAATCGTCAACTATTCAAATGTCAATGCAACGTTGTGGGTCAATAAATCAGTATAGCTATACGAAACCCGTTGAACCGCCTTTTCATCGTCGCTCAGGTGAACGATGAAGATCGCCGGGTAAGTCTTCCCCAGCGTCCCGTGCAGGGTATTGACCCGTTTGCGACCTGCCTGGGCATCGATTCTCACCGGTTGACCGATTCGTTCTTGCAGCCATTCTCTAATTTCGTCAATCGTCTCTGGCACCCGCCCTCACCTCACTGTTACTTCCAGTATACGAGGTTAGTGAGCAGATTTCAAAACAGTGTCTATTAAATTAGAGTAGTTCCGCCGCATGAAGGGCATTGGCCAGCTCAATGAATTGGGTGAGGTCCAGCCGTTCGGGGCGAACCTGCTTGGGAAGGTCCAGCTGAGCCAAGACTTCTTCCAATTGGGACTTAGTCGCCGGATCCTTGCCGACGACCCCCTGGAGATTGTTCCACAGGCTCTTCCGGCGGTGGGCAAAGCAGCCCCGAATAAAGCCAAAGAGCTTCTGCTTATCAAAGGGCTGCACCGCCAGTTTTTCCTGCCGGGGCGTCAGAACCACAATGGCGGAGTCAACATTCGGCGCCGGCACGAAGACCCGCCGGGAAACGTCAAAGGCAATCCGGGCATCCATCTGGTACTCAATCGCCAGGGTCAGGGCCCCATACTGCTTGGTTCCCGGCTTGGCCGTCAGGCGCTGGGCAACCTCCTTCTGCATCATGACGCAGATGGCGTCCCAATCAACCGGACTAGCGAGCAAACCCATCAGGATCGGGCTGGTGATGTAATACGGCAGGTTGGCCACGACCTTGATCGGCCGGGTCGGGTCGGTGAACTGCTGCTGGATTAACTCCGGCAGGTTGGCCCTGAGGACGTCCTGGTTCAGCACCATCACGTTGTCGTACGGGGCGAGCACTTCCTTTAGGACCGGAATCAGATCGGAATCAATTTCCAGCGCCACGACCCCTCCCGCCGCCTGGGCCAGCTGCTCGGTCAGGGCCCCGATCCCGGGACCAATCTCGATCACGTTGTCGTCCTTCGTGATCTGGGCCGCCTCAACAATATTTTTCAAGACGTTGAGGTCGGTCAAGAAGTTCTGGCCAAAGCTCTTCTTGGTGCGAATCCCGTACTTTTCCATGATCGCCCGGGTCCGGGTGCGACTGCCAATTTCTGGTGACTGACTCATTCGTTCTCCTCCTGCTTGATCTGTGTCATTGCCTCTTTAAACTGGGCCGGGCTGATCTGAAACATGTTCAGCCGGTGGGCCAGCTGCTTGCCGTTGCCGTAGCCGATGCCCAAAAGCTGGCCAAGCCGTTCCCGGCGCTGGCGAGCGTGCGGGTTGCCCGTTAGGCCGGCAGCCTGCAGGCTTTGGACGGTAAAGGTCGCCGCGGGCTCCTCTTCTTGGGTATAGAGGTGGGCCAGGGCCGCCTTGATCGTTGCCGGGTCGGCATGCTCAACGCCGAGACTGCCGTGGGCAACGTCGGGAACGCCCTGATCACGACGGATGAAGGCGTGCTTGACTCCCGGCACGGCGGCACTGATCATCTTGCGCAGCCGTTCCCCGTTGAAATCGGGATCGGTGAAGACAATCAACCCCCGTGTTTTCTGGAGCTTCTTTAGGCGCTCCAGGTCGGTGGCCGAGAGGGCCGAACCATTCGTCTCATAGGTGTCGGCAGCCACCGCCTTATGAATTTGTTTGGTGTCGTCCTTACCCTCGACGACGATCACTTCTTTGATCTTAGTCATCCTGTTCGTCCTTCTTCAGAAATAAGCTCCTGGCGTTGTGGTAGGTCTGGTAGGCTACCTTTTCGGCGTCCACCTGCTTTAATTCGGCCACCGCGTCCACCACAAACTTGGTGAAAGCGGGCTCGTTTTGCTTGCCACGGAACGGCTTGGGGGTCAGGTATGGTGCGTCGGTTTCGACCATCATCCTTTCCAGTGGCACGGCCTGCACCGCCGCGTGAACGTCCGTGGCGTTCTTGAAGCTGGCCACCCCGCTAAAGGAGATCGCCATCCCCAGGTCCATGAACTTTTCGGCCCACGCCGGCGAACCGTTAAAACTGTGCATCACCCCACCGAATTCGGCGACGTGGGCATCCTTTAAGATTGCGTAGGCGTCGGCCAGGGCATCGCGGCAGTGAATGGAAACCGGCAGGTGCAGCTGACGCGCCCAGGCGAGCTGCTTTTCGAAAAGCGCCCACTGAAGCTTGTGCGGCGAGTGCTCGTCGTTATAATAATCCAGGCCAATCTCGCCCACGCCAACCACCAGCGGATCCCTCAACTGAGTTAGGAGGTGAGCCTCCTCTTCGACGTTAAAGGTCGCCAGGTCCTCGGGATGCCAGCCAATGACTGGATGGAGGTTAGGGTAGCAATGTCCCAACTCCACCGCCCGGTCATTGAGCAGGCGGTTGGAGCCCACGATGTTCATCTCAACCACCCCGTAGTGATTTGCCCGGGCAATGAAGGCCGGGACGTCGTCAAAGAACGGCGTGTCGTTGAGGTGGGTGTGGGAATCGTAGACCTTTCGCCACGGTTTGTGCTTTGCCACGATTATTCAACGCCCATGCCTGGTACCAGGTCGTCGGGTGCGATGACAACCTTGACTTCGCCATCCTTTTCAGCCGAGAGCATCATCCCCTGGCTGAGTTCGCCCCGCATCTTCCGCGGCTTCAGGTTGGCCACGATCAGTACGTTCTTACCAACCAGAACGGATGGGTCCGGGTACCACTTAGCGATGCCGGACAGGATCTGCCGGCCTTTTGGAGTCCCGTCATCCATCTGGAACTTGAGCAGCTTGTCGGCCCCTTCGACGTGGTCGGCGGCGGTAATCTTGGCCACCTTCAGCTCAACCTTGTCAAAGACGTCGATCCGAATCGGCTTCTTGCCGGTCGTTTCTTCTTCCTGCTTAGCAGCGGTTTGGGCCTGCTTCTTTGCTTCTTCCATTGCTTTTCTCCCCTTCTTCTTCTGGTTTGCGCTCATCTTGCTCTTGATAAAGTCAACTTCCTGCTTAACGTCCAGCCGTGGGAAGATCGGCGTTCCCTTGGCAACCACTTGGGCCGTGGCCGGGAAGTCATCAAACTGCAGATCGGTCAGGGTCAGGTCGGTTCCGTCCAGGCCCAGCTGACGAACAATTTCCTTTGGTGCGTCCGGCATTGCGGGCTGCAGGAGGGCGGCGATCATCCGGAGGCTCTTTGCTAGGTGGGTCATGACGTCGGACAGTTCAGCCTTCTTGCTGTCGTCCTTGGCCAGCACCCATGGCTCGGTCTCATCAATGTACTTGTTGGCGCGGCTGACCAGCTTCCAAACGGTGGCCAGGGCGTCGGCAAAGTGGGTGGCGTCCATTTCCTGCTTGTACTCGGCAACCACGTCGGAAGCAGTCTGCTCCAGATCAGCATCGAAGTCGGTCGTGGCGTCATTTTGCCCGGCCAGCTTACCGTCCTGGTACTTGTTGATCATGGCAACGGTCCGGTTCAGCAGGTTCCCCAGGTCGTTGGCCAGGTCGAAGTTGACCTTGTCGACAAAGTCTTCTGGGCTGAAAACCCCGTCGTTGCCAAACGGTACTGCCCGCAGCAGGTAGTAACGGGTGGCGTCGAGGCCGTAGCGATCAACCAGGGTCTCTGGGTAGATGACGTTCCCCTTGGACTTGGACATCTTGCCGTCCTTCATCGTCAGCCAGCCGTGGCCGATGACGTGCTTTGGCAGCGGCAGGCCGAGGGCGTGGAGCATGATTGGCCAGTAGATGGTGTGGAAACGCACGATTTCCTTACCGACCATGTGAACGTCGGCCGGCCAGAACTTCTTGAAGAGGCTGTCGTCATCGCTGCCGTAACCGAGAGCAGTAATATAGTTGGACAGGGCGTCGATCCAGACGTAGATGACGTGCTTCGGATCGTTTGGCACCTTGACACCCCAATTGAAGGAGGTCCGGGTGACGGCCAGGTCTTCCAGGCCCGGCTTCAAGAAGTTGTTGACCATTTCATTCATCCGGGAGTGGGGCTCGATGAAGTCCGGGTGTTCCTTGTAGTAGTTCATCAGCCAGTCGGCGTACTTGCTCATCTTGAAGAAGTAGGATTCTTCCTTAACCAGCTGAACCTCGTGGCCGGATGGTGCCTTTCCACCGATGACCTTGCCGTTGTCGTCGCGGTAGACCTCGGCCAGTTGGCTTTCGGTGAAGTACTCTTCGTCGTCAACCGAGTACCAGCCGGTGTACTCACCCTTGTAGATGTCACCCTGGTCGATGAACTTTTGGAAGATCTTCTGAACTGCCTTTTCGTGGTAGTCATCGGTCGTCCGGATGAACTTGTCATTGGTAATCTTCAGCGTCTTCCAGAGTTTCTTGTTCCCCGCGGCCATTTGATCAACGTATTCCTGTGGCTGCATGTGCAGCTGTTCGGCCTTTTCCTCAATCTTGAGTCCGTGTTCGTCGGTCCCGGTCAAGAAGAAGACGTCGTAGCCGTTGAGCCGCTTGTAGCGCGCCTCGGCGTCACAGGCGATCGTCGTGTAGGAATTACCAATGTGAAGCTTACCAGATGGATAGTAAATTGGTGTCGTGATGTAATAGGTTGGTTTTTCAGTTGCCATATGAGGCCCCTCTCTCTAATGATTTTCTAAGATTAGTTTTACAGTTTAGTATAGCATATTCCCCCGGCGTCTGACGGCCTAAAACAGGTCGAGCTGCTCGGGGGAACGCGATGCCAGGCCGGTGAAATGGACGCCCATCATCTTCTGCAATTTCAGTGCGTTGGGGGCGGCATCCTTGCCGGAGTTGTTGTTGAAGATCACACAAACCTCCCGTGGCGGAGGCGTCAAATTCTCAATCGCCGTTTGAAACCGGTGCAGTTCGGCGTCCGAATAGCGATACAGCGTGCGGGTCTTACGCCAGCTCTTGTCCTGGTTGAGCCAGCCGCTGGTGTTTTGGCCATGCAGCCGCAGCATCGCCAGCTCGGGATTGGTCGTCGCCAGGTAAAAGGGCACCGAGGCGATGATGCCGTGCGGTTCGTCCGCCGCCACCAGGGTAAATTTCAGGTCCCGGCAAAAGGCCACCAGGGATTTCAAGGTGCCGGGGCGGTACCAGGTCTGGTTGCGCAGCTCAATTGCCACCGGCAGCTTGCCCATCCAGGTTCGCACCAACCTCAGATACTCAATATCCTCAGGCGAGGCGGCGAAGTAAGGCGGAAATTGAAAGAGGACCGTCTTCAATTGCCCGCTCGCCACCAACGGCGCCACGGTTTGCTTGTAGCGTTCAAATAGCTCCGCCAGAGCCCCCTTGTCCTGCCCGCGCTCGTGCAGGGTCATCCCCCGGTGGGCCTTGATGACAAATTGAAAGCTTGCTGGCACCTCCACCAGCCAATTCTGAATGGTCGTCATCTGCGGCAGGGCGTAGAAAAAAGTATCCACCTCGACCGTCGGCAAGTGCTGGGCGTATTCGTTTAAGGTGACCGGCCGCTCTTGGTTATGGATCAGGGCCGGGTGCTCGGTCCAGGTGGTCAAGCCAATCGTGATTTTCATTTTGCTTGCCTCCCTTCTCAAAGTGTTGCCCATGCTTAGCAAATTCTTATTCTGGGCAAAATAAATCTATATGCATTATTTAGCTGG
Organism: Limosilactobacillus sp.; assembly: GCF_022482365.1. NCBI lineage: Bacteria > Bacillati > Bacillota > Bacilli > Lactobacillales > Lactobacillaceae > Limosilactobacillus > Limosilactobacillus sp. Next base: position 1,840,245 of record NZ_JAKVPE010000001.1, on the reverse strand, counting down.
CGCGCAGGGCCGCCCTGGTCCCGTTTATGCATTGCCGTCCTTAGGCTCGCGCAGATTATGCAAAAAATGGGCGAACAAAGATGAGAGCACTTCTCAGAATGGGATTTTTTCCTGTCAATGTCGCCAAAAAGATGTTATCTTACGGTTGAACAATTTGAAAGGGGCGATTACGATGCTGCTAAACACTAAGTTAATGTCTAACGTCAAATCCAGTTTTAAGAAGGGCGCAGGCCACGCGAAAGGTGCGGCGGCATTCCCCTTCAAGGTCGACGGAAAGGTCGTCTTCTTTAACTAAGTGACGTCAATTAAATACTACAGCTTAAAAAGAACGGTTGCCCACAAAAGCAATCGTTCTTTTGTTATACGTTCAATTCTGCGAAGAACTTGGTGGCGTCGGTCTGAACCATCGTGAATTTAACTGGCAGGTCGAGCTTTTGCTGGTTGATAGCCAGCACCTGGGCCGCCGGGTTGCCGTACTGCAGGAGCCCCGCAAACGGGTAGACCTTCATCGAGGTTCCCACAATCACGATCAGATCGGCCGCCTGCATCGCCCGGACGGAATTGATCACGTCGTCCTGCTTGATTCCCTCGTCGTAGAGGACGATGTCGGGACGCAGCGGACCGCCGTCCTTGGCATGGATCCGGCTCTTCAGGTAATCGGCCACCGGCACGCTCTCCTTGCACTTTTCACAGTAGACGTGGTAGAGGTTGCCGTGGAAGTCGATCAGGTGGGTTGCCCCCGCCTCTTCGTAGAGGTTGTCGATGTTCTGGGTGATTACCGTCGCCCGGTCCTGCTGGGTCAGGGCCGCCTGCTTTTCGTGGATCACGTTCGGCTTGGCATCCGGGAAGTAGAGGTTCTTCTTGCAGAAGTTGTAAAAGCCGTCGGGATCGGTCGCAAAATAGCGGTGACTGAGGTAGTATTCCGCGTTCTTGTCCTGGGTGTAGAGTCCGTTAGCCGAGCGAAAGTCTGGAATCCCGGAGGCCGTAGAAACCCCGGCCCCGGTCAAGAAGACGATGTGCTTGGCCTGATCAAATAAGTGTTGAATTTCCTGTTCCATAATCTTACTTCCTTACAATGTATGGAATGCTGTGCTCTTCTAAGAACTTTTGGACCGGCATGCCGTAAATCTTCTTGAAGGCTTCCGGCGTCTCCGGCTGTGGAGCGGCCATCGTAAACGAATTCTGGTGATCGTTGCGCCGCAGCCCAACGTAGGCCCGCCGGTTGGTCCCCCGCTCCTTCATGTCGGAATGGAAAATTTCGAAGACCTGGCGCATCTCCAGGCGCAATTGGCGGGCACTCAGCACCGGTGAAACGGTGGTGTACTCGTTGTTGTGCAGGGCCGGCATCCCCCATTCCTGCATTTGTTCATCAAAGAGACCGTAAAGCCGCACGATCGTCCGCCGCATGTCAAACGGAGACTTGATCGGCTTGGCCGCGATCTTCTGATAGATCTTCTTTGCGGCTGCCAAAGCCAGTGGGTAGTTTTCCTGAAGCCGCGTCTCAAACTTCGGCAGGTCCTCTCCATAGAAGACCAGGGCGTCCAGGAGAGTCAGCAGGCGCAGGGCCCGTTCGTCATCGTCCTTTGCCCCTTCCTTGGTCAGGGTGTGCTCGATTCCCTTGAAGTAGAGCTCCTCGATCTGGTCATTGATCAAGCCGTGCTTGCGCTGCTCGGCCACGACCACCCGGTGCATGGCCACGTTGTAGAGGTCGGTCGACATGATCATCATCTGCTCGTCGAGTTCCTTGTCGCCAAGGGAAAGCTGGAAGAAGATCTGCGGGAAGCCCTGGAGCAGCATCAAGAGGTGCAGCAGCTCGTGACTGGCCGTGTAGTTCGGTGCCGTCAGGTCGGTCACAATGATGAAGAGGCCGCCGGGCAGGGTCTTCTGCGTTGCCTGGTCGTGACGGACATAGCCGGCCTTTTCACCATGAAACTGAACAAAGACCGTCCCGTCCGGGTAGAGGGAATTGATCTCTTCCAGCAGTGCCTTGTTGGTATCGTTTAATTCAATCTTTTCTTCGGTCATTTTTGTTCCTTTCTAATCGCTTGGAGAACTTGACGCGCCCGTTCCTGGTCGACGTGGTCGCTCTCGGCCAATTTGGCCGCGACCTGTGAAACCTCGGCCGGGGTGGCACCGACGCTGGCCGCCAGCGAACGGTACTGCAGTTTCATGTGGCCGGCCTGAATACCGGTCGTCGCCAGGGCGCGCAGGGCGGCCAGGTTCTGGGCGAGGCCGATGCTGGCGGTTACCGCCGCCAGTTCCTCGGCCGTCTGAATTGCGCTGATTTGAAAATTAAGCTTGGTTTGGGGATTGAGGCCGATCGAACCGCCAACCACCCCGACCGGCAACGGCAGGGTCAGCTCGCCGTGCAGGCCAGTTGCTTTAACCCGCCAGGTAGACAGGCCCCGATAGTGACCGTCACGGGCGGCGTAGGCGTGGGCACCGCTCTCGATGGCCCGCCAATCATTGCCGCTGGCGATCATGACGGCGTCGATACCGTTCATGATCCCCTTGTTATGGGTGGCGGCCCGGTATGGATCTACCTGGGCAAGGTCGCTTAACCGGGCGATCCGCTCGGCCACCGTCCGCCCGTTCATCTTGGCCGTTGCCAACTGAGCAAAGTCAACGTCGCAGGCCACTGTCTGGAGACTATTCGTGGCAAAGTTGCTGAGGATCGCCACCAGCACGTGGTAGCCCTGAGCGGTCAGCTCGCGGGCCACCGCCTCGGCCATCGTATTGACGCTGTTGGCCCCCATCGCCTGGCAAACATCAATGCCGAGGTCGACACTGACGAAATCGCCTGGGGTGCGAACGGTCAGGTGCTTGGCCCCGCCACCCCGGCGCTGCATCGACGGGTGGGCGGCATTGGCAACCGCCAGCAGGTGGGCGGCCTGGCCAAGGATTTTTTCTTTAGTGGCCGCAACATCGTCAACGTCGGTCAGGACGACCTGGCCGACCAGCTCACGGGATTGTTTGGAGGCATGAAAGCCACCTGACCGGGCTACCCGCTGAGCGCCGTTGGAAGCCGCCGCAATTACCGACGGCTCCTCAACCACCATTGGAACCACGTATTGTTGCCCGTTAACGACCAGGTTGAGACCCACTCCCTCGGGCAGTGAATAGTCGGTCAGGTAGTTTTCCACCAGCTCGTTGCCCAAGGGCGAGGCCCCCGAGGCTAGCTGCTCGACGACGCTGGCCGGCAGTTTAAGGCCGTGCACCAGGCGTTCCCGCCGCGTCTGGGGATCGAGCTTGTAAAAGCCGTGCTGCCAATCAGTCATGCTGTCGCTTCCTTTGGTTCACGTATTCCGTGATGATTCCTTCCCGCACGCCGCTTTCGGAAAAGATCACCCGGCCGTCGCTGTTGCGTTGCAAAAGGCTCACCAGCGGCAGCATCCCACCGACGATGATGTCGGCCCGGTCGGCTTCCAGGCCCACCATCCGCTTACGCTGGGCGAGGTTGCGGTTCAAGAGCTCCCGGTAGGTCGCAAAGACGACCCGGGACGAAATCTGGTAGCCGTGGATGGAGTGCTGACGCCGGTGCCGGTGATGATAGGCCCAGGTCATCCGGGCCAGGGTCCGGTTGGCACCGCCAAGCAGGACGATCGGCACCCGGGTTGCATAGCGCAGCCAGGGAATCTTCGTCAACCGTTCGTTCATCGCTACCTGGGCCCGAAAGAGGTCGGCCGAGCGAACGTAGCCATTCAGGTGAAACTGCTCCGACAGGGTCACTGCCCCGACCGGAATGGAAATCAGGTCCCGGGCGCGCCGCTGCTGAACCAGGACCAGCTCACAGCTCGCGCCACCAACATCCAAAATTAAACAGTGGTTCAACTTCATGGTGCGGATCACACCTAGGTAGTCGTAGTAGGCTTCCTTCTTGCCCGACAGGACTTGAAGATTAATGCCAACTTCCTTTTGGACCCGGTCCAAGAACTCCTGCCGGTTATGCGCCTGACGGACCGCCGCCGTCGTGATGGCGCGGACCTGGGTGTTGGGCATCCCCTCATAGATCTTCTTGAAGCGCTTGAGGGCGGCAATTGTCCGGTCCATCGCCCCTTCCTGGAGCATTTTTTCCCGGCCCATGCCCTCGGACAGACGGGTGTTTTCCTTTACCCGTTTGATTTCCCGAAAACGGCCATCCGGGGCAATCTCCGTAATGGCCATCCGGGCCGAATTCGAGCCCAGGTCAACAATCGCGAGGTTTTCCACTATTTCTCACCTCCGCTTGATTAATTTATTATCATTAAAAACATTCTCTTTAATGTTACCATGTTCCGCCCCGTGAAACACTAATAACTGTTTTAGCAAAATGATTTTTAAACGCCAAAGGAGACCCGCCAGCATGTTTGCCGGTCCGGTCTCCCATTTGGTAGCTTGAATAAGCTTATTTTTTAGCCAAAGTAATTGATGCCGATGGCGTCACGAACTTCCTTCAAGGTCTGGTTGGCAACCTCATTGGCCTTGGCGGAGCCTTCAGTTAGGACCTGGTCAACATAGTCCAGGTTAGCCGCGTAGTGTTCGCGCCGTTCCCGGATTGGCCGCAGGATTTCTTGGAGGACGTCGTTTAAGTGACGCTTGATCTTGACGTCACCGAGGCCACCCGCTTGGTACTGTTCCTTCAGTTGGGCCACGTAGTCCTTGTCCGGGTCAAAGATGTCCAGGTAGGTGAAGACAGTGTTGCCCTCAACGTGACCGGGATCGCTGACCTTAATGTGGGTCGGGTCGGTGTACATCGACATGACCTTCTTTTGGATCGTGTCGGCGTCGTCGGACAGGTAGATGCAGTTGCCCAGGGACTTACTCATCTTGGCGTTGCCGTCCAGGCCTGGGATCCGCCCCTCACCCTTTGGCGGGAAGACCCCCTCTGGTTCAACCAGGATGTCCTGCTGGTAAATCCGGTTGAAGGTCCGGACGATTTCCCGGGTCTGCTCCAGCATTGGTTCCTGGTCATCACCAACCGGCACGGTGTCCGCCTTGAAGGCCGTGATGTCGGCCGCCTGGCTAACCGGGTAGATGAAGAAGCCGGCCGGTACGCTCTCGCCGAATTTCTTCTGCTTGATCTCGGTCTTGACGGTCGGGTTCCGCTTCAGCCGGGCAACCGTAACCAGGTTAAGGTAGTGCATCGTCAGTTCATTTAAGGCCGGAATCTGGGACTGAACCAGAATCGTGGACTTCTTCGGATCGATGCCGACAGCTAGGTAGTCGAGGGCCACTTGGTGGAGGCTGTGGCGGATCTTCTCGGGATCGCGGGCGTTGTCGGTCAGTGCCTGCTGGTCGGCGATCATGATGTAGGTATCGTACTTGCCGGTATTCTGCAGGGCCACCCGGTTCTTCAGGGAACCAACGTAGTGTCCGATGTGCAGCTTGCCAGTTGGTCGATCACCAGTTAAAATTACGTGTTTCTTTTCAGTCATTTTAATTTCCTCCTTTATAGATAAAGCGCCCCATTAGTCGAAACTAATAGGACGCTTTGCGCGCGGTGCCACCTAAATTGCAATTGCTTGCCACTCATGCCCAATCGGGCCATCTTTAGTTGTTACCAGTTCGCGCTTTGGGGACCTTTCCACCAGCCGTCCCTCGCTGTTACTCACGCTACTTTTTGATGCCTATATTTTAAGCCCTTTTAACCGTATTGGCAAGACCCGCACCGGCCAAAAGCAAACGCTTGTTCTGGACACACCCGATCAGTTATAATAGTAATAGTTTTTTTCGAAAGGAGTCCGCGCCCAATGGCAACCTACCTGGCAATTGACCTCAAATCCTTCTACGCTTCGGCCGAGTGTGCCGACCTCGGTTTCGACCCGCTCAACGTGAACCTGGTGGTTGCCGACGCCACCCGCACCAGCAAGACGATCTGCCTCGCTGTCTCGCCGGCCCTCAAGCGCTTCGGGTTGCCCGGCCGGCCGCGATTATTCGAGGTCGAGCAGCGGGTGGCCGAGCTCAATCGGGAGCGGGCCAAGCAAGCTCCCGATCACCGACTGGCCCCCTGGGGATCGATCTACCGGGACGATCTCCTGGCCAATCCGACCTTCAAGATCGAATACAAAGTGGTGGCCCCACGGATGGCCTTTTACCTGCAGCGCAGCGCTGAGGTTTACGAGATCTACCTCCGTTACCTCCCGCCAGCCAAGATTCACCCCTATTCAATCGACGAGGTGATGATGGACGTCACCGACTACCTCCAGACCCATCACGTCACCGCCCATGACCTCGCCAAGGAGATCATCCAGGTGATCCAGGCTGAGACCCACATCACGGCCACCGCCGGCATCGGCGACAACCTCTACCTGGCCAAGGTGGCGATGGACATCGTGGCCAAACGGATCCCGGCCGATGAAGACGGTGTCCGGATCGCCGAAATGGACGAACAAAAGTACCGGCATTACCTGTGGGCCCACGAACCGCTCACCGACTTCTGGCGGGTCGGCCGGGGCTATGCCAAAAGATTGGCAAAACTTGGCTTGCACACGATGGGCGACATCGCCCGCTGCTCCCTCGGTAAGTTGTCCGATCCCCAAAACGAGGAGACCCTCTACCAAGAATTTGGCAAGAACGCCGAGCTCCTGATCGACCATGCCTGGGGCTACGAATCCGCCACGATCGACGACATCAAGAATTACCGGTCCAACAACCACGGGATCTATTCCAGCATCGTCCTCCCCCGCCCCTACCGGTTTAACGAGGGCCGCATCGTGGTTTCGGAAATGGTCAACATGCTCTGCCTGCAAATGGTTAAGCGGGATCTGGTCGCCACCGACTTTTCCCTGGCCGTCGACTATGACGTTGAGTCTCTGCACACTGGCAACAACTACCACGGCGCAATCACCAAGGACTTCTACGGCCGGGACGTCCCCCACCCGGAGCACCGGGCCTTTTCCTTTGCGGTGCCGACCGCTTCGACGACCGAACTGACCAAGCACTTCCTGGAGGCCTACGACCAGCACTTTAATCGTCAACTCCTGAGCCGCCGGGTGACGGTGACCGCCAACCACCTGCTCACCCGCCAGAAGGCCCAGGAACAGACCTACGCCGAGCAGCTCGACCTCTTCAGCGACCCGCACCAGGTTGTCAAGGAGGCCCGAGAAAAGCAGGCAATCCGCGACCAAGACTACCGGCTGCAAAAGCTAATCCTCAAGATGCACCAGGACTTCGGAAAGAATTCAATCATTCGCGCGGCCGATCTCAAGGACGGGGCCGTCGCCAAGAAACGCAACAAAGAGATTGGGGGCCACAAGGCATAATGGACAAGAAGCAATGGCAGGCCGAACAAGCCCAGTTTAATGATACTTCCCGCTACAATGACATCGTGGACGCCCCCCGCCACGTCTCACGCGCTCACCTGCCGATGACCGGGCGGGACCGGGCCGGCCAATTCGCGCCCTTTGCGGCCCTGACCGGCTACCACGAGCTGTTGGCCAAGACAGCCGCCCGTTATGCCAACAAGGTTTACCCGACCGAAGAGCAGGTTCAGTCGGTCTTCGACTTTTTCCACTCATGCTCGACCGGCGAGCGGATCAGCCTGACCTACTTCAACGGACAAAGCGGCTACTACGACCAGTACCAGGGCCAGCTAGACCACGTTAATTGGAATAAGCAGGAGGCCTTTTTCAAAGATGGGCACCACATTCCGTTGCTCAACATTCGGGAAGCAGGAAGGGAGGAGCAAAATGGCAACCAAACCGGAAATTCAGGCAGCGATTAAGAATGGCAATGAGGTCGTCGCCGACTTCCAAGAGCACTCAACAGGGCGGCTGAACCTCTGGACGTCAATCGTCGACCTCAGCCAGAACTACGTGATCACTGCCGAGGCCCAGAAGCGGGTTGGCACCGGGATCACCACCGCGATCATCTGCCACCTCCCCTTTGCTCATTTTGATTATGACGACTACGTTCAGGTTTTGATGGGCCTGCAGCAGCACTGGGACGTGCCGGTGCTCTGCCACGCCTTTCCCCGCCAAAAGCTCAACAATTTGCGCCGCAAATACGGCAGCCGGATCATCCGGGATGATATCGTCCGCCGCTATCGTTAAAGAGAAAGCCCTGCTCGATTTTTCTCGAGCAGGGCTTTTAATATGTGCGATGAAATTAGTTTAAGCTTCCTTGACCACGAAGAGGCGGGCACTGAAGTCGGATGGATCCTTCTCCGGCTTGGTCCGGTCCATGATCCGCGGAACAAAGTAGCCGACGTGCATTAATTCGGCTCCCGAGAACTTCTCCTTGCCGCCGTTGACGGTGTAGGTCTTGTCCGGATCGAGGCCTTGGAAGTAGAAGCGGATGTAGGCCGGGTTGGCACCGTTTAAGATCTGGAAACGGGCCGCAACGGCTTCCTTCTTGTCGGCACTGACAACCTGCCAGCCATAAACATTCTGGCTAGCGGTGTCCGGATTCTCCAGCCGGTAGAAGGTCCCCTGCTGGAAGAGGTGCCGGTACTGCTTGTAGAAGGCCACCTGCTTCTTAATCGTTGCCAACTGATCGGCCGGCAGCTTGGTGATGTCGAGCTCGTAGCCGAAGTCGCCGAAGTAGGCCACGGCCGCCCGGGTCTCGATCGAGGTCAACCGGCCCACCTGGTCATTCGGCACGGCGGAAACGTGGGCACCCCACATCGATGGCGTGTAGCCGTAGGAGGTCCCCTCCTGGATCTTGATCCGCTCCACGGCATCGGTGTCGTCACTGCACCAGGCCTGCGGTGCATAGTACATCATCCCCAGGTCGAACCGACCACCACCGGAGGCACAGGATTCAAAGAGCACCTTCGGGAAGGCAGTGGTCAGGCGACTGTAAAGCTGGTAGACGCCCAGAATGTAACGGTGGGCAAATTCCAGCTGGCGGTCCGCACTCAGCTTGCTACCGTACATCTCCGTAATGTTCCGGTTCATGTCCCACTTGATGTAGTCGAGCTTGGTCTGCTTGATGATTGCACTGATGTGGTCCACCAGGTAGTCCACTACTTCCGGCCGGGTCATGTCGAGAACGTACTGGTTCCGTGCCGGCGTGCTCTGCCGACCCGGCGTGGCGATCATCCAGTCGGGGTGCTTTTCGTAGAGCTTGCTGTCGATGGAGATCATTTCCGGCTCAAACCAGAGGCCAAACTTCAGTCCCTGTTCGTGGACCTTCTTGGCAAAGCCACTGATCCCGTTGGTGAACTTCTTTTGATCGACGAACCAGTCGCCGAGGCTGGACCGGTCGTTGTCCCGGTGGCCGAACCAGCCATCATCCAGGACAAACATTTCGATGCCGAGTTCGTGCGCCTTCTTGACGATTGGCATCAGTTTGGCCTCGTTGAAGTCCATGAAGGTGGCCTCCCAGTTGTTAATCAGGATTGGCCGCTCCTCGTGGGCAAAGTGCGGGTTGATCAGGTGGTCGGCGTAAAAGCTGCCGAGCTGCTGACTAAGCTGGTTGAGCCCCTGGTCCGTGTAGGTCATTACGGCTTCCGGCGTCTGGAAGCTATCGCCATCGTCTAAGTGCCAGCCAAACTCGTCCGGGTTGATCCCCACCAGGACCCGGGTGGTGTCGAACTGGTCGACCTCGACTGAATCCAGGAAGTTGCCGGAATAGACGAAGTTGAAGCCGAATGCCGCTCCCTGGTTATTATCGGTGTGGGGACGGGCCAGAATGAAGAACGGGTTCTGCTGGTGGCTGGAGGCGTCCCGCAGGCTACTGATGCTTTGGACGCCGGAACGTAGGTGGGTGCGAATCAGGTGCCGCTCCCGGGCCCAGGTCCCCGAGAACTGCAGCATGTCGTAGTCACTGTCCGGCAGGTCCAGTTGGGCGCTCAGGGCCCGGTTCAAGGTGATTGGTTCACCGTGGTTGGTGAAGGTGGCGCTGCGGACGATCACGTCTTCCTTTTCAAAGACGGTGTAGTGCAGGTCGAGCCGGACGTTAGCAAGCTCGTCCTTGAACCGTACCGTCAGTGTCTGGGCATCGTCGCCCTGGTCATCGAAGGTGGACGGCAGGTCACCGAGACGCTTCTTCCCCTTTGCCAGCTTGTAACCCGCGTAGGCAAACTCACTGATCCGGGAACCGTTTGGGTAGGTAATCTGGTAAGCCGGGTAGCGGTAGTCGCCCTTGCCCAGGCCGGCGTATTCCTGCTTAATCAGTTCCAGTTGGAAATCGCCCTGGTCCACGGTCAGGGTGTTGGTACAGTCGTGTTCCTCACGGCTGGCCAGGTTCTGGTAGTCCTTTTTGACCGGAATCTTTGGGCCGTAGTAGAGTTGCCCGGCCTGACCGTTTTCCAAGATCTTGAAAATGTAGCTGGTCTTGGCCGTCTGGAGATGAAAAAGCTGCTGTTCTTCATTGACATGAATACCCATTTTGAATAACCCCTTTGTCATTTTGTAAGCATTTACATTTTAATTATATTACTGATGAGGCATGACTACTAGTCTACCTGTATCCGCTTACAAGTTTCTTAACTTCATTATATTGAACGAAGCCCGTTTCTTCCATGGCAGTTTGCGCTCGGAACATGCCAGATCGCTAGTTGAACAAATTGACATCTCACGGACAAAGCAATGGTATAATCAGCAAAGCAACAACATTAAGAGTAAACAAATAACCATCAAGGGACTGGAGGTCGACATTTTTATGGATGGTGAATATCGAAGCCTAACGGGCACCAGCTTTGAAAGCAAGATTCTTTTCATCGGCCAGGAGAACTGCCCGCCGAACTACTTCTTTCGTGGCAATAACGTCCGCGACAACTACGTGATCCACTATATTTTGGACGGCCAGGGAACCTTTTCCTCCGCCAACCGGTCGGCCGTTACCCTGAAGAAGGGCGACATTTTCCTGCTCCCCAAGGGCGTTCCCTGCTTTTATCAGGCCGACGGGACGAATCCCTGGAAGTATTTCTGGATCGGCCTGTCCGGCACCAAGATCAAGACAATGCTTGAAGGATCGCAGCTGCTGGACAGGCGCTACCTGCGGCAAGTCCAGGGCAGTCAATTCTATGCCAGCCTCACCCAGCTCTTTGCCGCCCTTAAAAATCAGAGCTCGCTGGCCAACGACATCCTGGTCGAGTCCCTGACCTACCAAATGTTTTACCACCTGGTGACGGAATACCCAGCCAAGGTTGCCAAGTCAAGCGGCAGGGCTGCCGACCGGCTAAAACTGGCAGTTTACTACCTACAAGAAAACTATCATGACAGCAAGTGCAACGTTGAAGGTCTCTGTCACCACCTCGGGCTGTCACGGAGCTACCTCTACACCCTCTTCAAGAAAAACATGAACGTTTCCGCGCAGGGCTACCTCACCCACCTGCGAATGGAAGGGGCGATCCAGCTCCTCAAGGCCACCGACAAAACGGTCCAGGAGATTGCTCGGCAGGTCGGCTACCGCGACGAATTCACCTTTTCCAAGGCCTTCAAACGTTACAGTGGCTTCAGTCCCTCGGCCTTTCGCCAAAACAAAAAGTGAGTGGGAAACAACCGCAAGAGTGGGGCGCGACGCAAAGCTAGCCTATTAGGTATGGCTAACCTAGGACGGGAGTCGGCGCTGAAGGCGTCGGCTTTCGTCCGTAGTTAGACACTAGCCCCACGGTTGTTTTCCACGTTATCTTTCCAATGTTCAAAAACAAATGAGGCTGAGAGAAAATAGTTTTCTCTCAGCCTCTATTTGCTGTTTTTCCTAAGGTTGAATTATTAGGCGTCTGGTTGGTCGAACTTGAATTCTGGGAACCAGATGTGAATTTCCTTGGTGGCACTGGCCGGTTCGTCGGAAGTGTGGACGATGTTCCGCAGGTTGCCATCTGGCCATTCACGACCATAGTCACCACGAATCGTTCCCCATTCGGCTTCAACCGGGTTGGTAGCACCGGCCATGTTGTGGATGGCCTTGATAACGTTAGTCCCGGAGACCACGATTCCCACGATCGGGCCTTCAGTCATGTACTCCAGCAGGTCCGGGAAGAACGGCTTGTCAACCTTGTCGGCGTAGTGTTGACGCAGTAGTTCCTCGGTTGGCTGAATCATCTTCAGGGCTTCGATCTTGTAGCCCTTGCGTTCAATCCGGGTGATGATTTCACCAATGTGACGGGTCTTGACCCCATCTGGCTTTACTAAAACTAATGTGTATTCGTCTCTAACCATAACGAATGTCTCCTTTACAAATCACTAGTTCTAGATTATCATATCCCCCTTGCGAATGAAAGCACTTTCAACGACTTTGTTTAACAATTTTACGTTCAATTACCAGCTCTTGGCGTGCTCGCTCGGTAACGACCGGGCTGACCGGTCCCTGGCTGAGCAGAACCAGGTGGTGCATCGCCCGCGTGGCCATTGTGTAGATCATCCCAACGGCATCGGTGTGGGCCAGGTTGGCGGCCGAGATGTCGCCGGCCACCACGGCATCAAACTCCAGTCCCTTGGCCAGGTAGATCGGCAGGACCAACACCCCGGTCGGCAGGGCGCTGTCCCCCTCGTCCAGCAGGTGCAGGTCACTCACCTTCGCCCGGTGGAGGTTTTGGTAGATCTCCTGAGCCTGCTGCTTGTTCTTGGTCAGCACCGCCACCGTCTCATTGACCTTGCGCAGCTTGGCGACCGCGTTCAGCAGCGCCTCCTGCATGCCGGCATCGTCCGCGGCAATCACCAGCTTCGGGCGGTCACCATGACGGGTAAAGGAAATCACCCGGTCGCTATCCGGCAAGAGGGACTTGGCAAAGTCGGTAATCTCCTTGGTCGATCGGTAGCTTCGCCGCAGGGCAATCAGGTTGGGGCGCTTGGCCGCCAGGACCGTGCTGAGCTCTTCCAGCATCTCCTCCGGCAGCTGCAGTGGCTTAAAGAGTGCCTGCTCACTGTCACCCAGGACCGTAAACTTGGCCCGTGGGAAGGCGTGGCGCAGGTAGATCATCATCGCCAGCGAGTAGTCCTGCATTTCATCGATGAAGACGTACTGGAAGGCCTGATTCTGGCCGCCGCCGGTAATCAAATCCCGCAGGTACATCAGCGGGGCCGCGTGCATTAGCTCTAGGCGATGAAATTCGATCTCGTCGCGGTAGGTCAGGATCATCGTCCGCCAGTCGCGCTGACTGAGCGCCTTGGGCAGGTGCACCTGACTAAGAAAGCGGTCGTACTGGTTGTAAAAGTCGATGAAGTAATTGTTGTAAATAGCATCGGCGATGATCCGCAGTCGCCGCTTGGTGTAGCGGCGGGCAAGGTAGGCAAACTGGGCGTCCTCGTCCTTGAAGTCGTCGACCGTCTTCTTGCCATACAGGCTGTGGAGCTGCTGGACGTCGAGGTCGCTCAGTTCCTTAGCAACCCAATCCTTCTTGGCCTCCTCGCGAACCCGGTGCTGGAGTTCCCGAATCAGCTTATTCTTCAAGTGGACAAGGCGATCGGCCGGGGCCATGGCCGCCGGGGTTGCCTGGTAGAGCCGCTTGATGTGGGCCGCGCTAAAGAAGACTTGGCCGTTAAAACGAAGGTCCGCAAATTGCAGGTCCGCGTCACTCAGGTGGTCAACATAGTCGCGAACCTGGCTCATCACCGCGGTCCCCTCCATAAAATCGGCCAGAGGGTGCTTCAGGGCCGGCTGATTCTGCCGACTCTCGTAGCGATCAAAGAGGCTCTCGACCTTTAAGCCCTCGAAGCGCCGCCGGATAAAGCCGGCCAGGGTTACCTGGCGCATGTTCCGCTCCCCCAGGCTTGGCAGGACCTCTGAGATGTAGTGGCTGAAAAGGTTGTTGGGACTGAAGAGGACGATCTGGTCGGCATTTAGCTCGGCCCGGCTGTGGTAAAGCAAATAGGCAATTCGCTGCAAAATTGCCGAGGTCTTCCCCGATCCGGCCACCCCTTGCACCAGCAGGAGATCGCTCCGGGTGTCCCGAATGATGTCGTTTTGTTCCTTTTGGATCGTGGCGACGATGTTGTGCATGTACTGGTCGTTCTGCTCACCAAGAGCCGCCTGGAGCAGCTCGTCACCGACCGTCTCGTTGGTGTCGAACATGTTGGTGATTTGGCCGTCCTTGATCGTAAATTGGCGCTTCTTGACCAGCTTGGTATGCTGGATCCCCGCCGGCGTCTCGTAACTGACATTGCCAAGGGTCCCGTTGTAGTAAACCCCAGCGATCGGGGCCCGCCAGTCGTAGACCAGGAAGTCCGTCCGGTCAGCGTTCATCAGCGAGGCGGTCCCGATATAGAGCGATTCCGGCCCCTGCTCGCCGGGGTCGACGATATCGATCCGGCCGAAGTAGGGCGAACCCTGGAGATTCTGGAGTGTCTTCAGCTGGTGTTTGAGAATCGTTTCACTCTCGGCCGCCCGAGAAACCAGTTGCCGCTGCTGTTCGATCATTGCCCGCGATTCGGCAATGTCATCGACTTCGTAGCGGTTAATCGAGGCGTTTTCACTGTAGTTGCGTTCCACCGCCCGGGTTTCCTTGTGGGCCGCGGCCACCGCCTGCTTAGTCTCCTCAATCTGACGTTTGATCTCCGTGGTGACCTGGTCGACCCGTGCTTGTTCCTGTTCTTTTTCCGCTCGTTCTCCCATGCTTACCCTCTTTTCTCATAATTGCATTATAGTATTGTAGCATTTTATGGTTGCGGCGTCGCTGATGACAACCTGGAGAAATCCTTCTAATGGCGGAGCGTGTCGAATACTGGGCAGAGCCAATTACTGATATAATAGAGGCACCAGCAAAGTTAGCAAGGAGCAATTGGAACGATGCAAATCAAAGATTCAACACCACTACGCGATCACTTTAAGATGACGGCCGAATTTAACACCCAGAAAAAGGCCTTTATGATTTGGCCGGAGCGACCAGATAATTGGCGCAACGGGGGAAAGCCTGCCCAAAAGGCCTTCGCCGAGCTGGCCAAGTTGATTAGCAATTTCGAACCGGTCACGATGCTGGTCAATGAAGACCAGTACATCAATGCTAAGGATAAACTCGATGGGATCGCCCAGGTTGTCGAAATGAGCAGCGATGACGCATGGGCAAAGGACACCCTTCCCTACTATGTGGACAACAACCAACGGGTCCGAGCCGTCAGTTTTAGCTTCAACGCCTGGGGTGGGCTCCTGGACGGCCTGTTTTTCCCTTGGGACAAGGATGATCAGCTGGCAATCAAGACGGCCGAACTGGAAAAGCTCGATTACTATTCCAGTGACATCGTTCTTGAAGGATGCTCGATCATGACGGACGGCGAAGGAACCATCGTGACTACTGAGGATGTGTTGCTGGCCGAGGATCGCAACGCCAATATGTCGAAGAAATTTATGGAAACGGTCCTCAGGCAATACCTGGGCGCCAAAAAGATCATCTGGCTCAAACACGGCTACTTCCTCGACGAAACTGGCGGCGATATCGATAACATGATCAACTTCGTCCGTCCCGGAGAAATCGTCCTAACCTGGACCAACGACCAAACCGATCCGCTATACGCCGCATGCCACGAAGCGTTCCAGATTCTCAGCACGGCAACGGATGCCAAGGGACGCTCATTTACCATTCATAAATTAGTCGTGCCAGCTACCCAGTGCCTAACCAAAGCCGAATCCGAGGGGATTGACCTTGTTAACGGCCTCATGCCCCGGGCGGTGGGACAGCGGTTAACGGCAACCTACGTCAACTACATTACAATCAATGGCGCAATCATCTTCCCCTTATTTAATGATCCCCAAGATCAAGTGGTGCAAAAGCAACTAGAAAAACTCTTCCCCCAGCGGCAAATTATCGGCTTCCCTGTTCGTGAGATTCTGATCGGCGGTGGTGGACTGCATACAATCGTAAATACCTTGCCAAAATTCTAACGAGGTGATTCTATGAATTTTTTTGACATCGTTGGCCCGCGTCTCAAAGATCTATCTGACAACGAACACAAGCTGTTTGACTTTGTCGTCAAGAACATGGATGAAATAAATGGGAAAAGCATCCGGGAAGTTGCGTCGCTGTGCTACGTTTCCACCGCAACCTTCCTGCGTTTTGTCCGCAAGCTAGGCTTTTCTGGCTTTAGTGAGTTCACCACCGTGATCAAGTTTACACTGATGAACCATCAGGAAGAACAAGAAAATCCCTTTACAGTCCCACAAACAGATTATCGAAACGAATACACCAAAAACATCGAGGAAAGCATCCGGGTATTAAAGGCTGATCAGCTGAAACGGATCGCCGACAAATTGGCCGAGCATCCCCACATCTTTCTCTTTGCCAAGGACACCACCAAGCACCTCACCGAATATATCAAGTATCTTTTTTCGATGTCCGGTTTCAACGTCTCCTTCCCGCCCGACAAGGACTATCGGCGACTGGCCGAGCAGCAGATCACGGATAACTCGCTCGTCTTCATCATGAGTTTCAACGGCGAAAATGCCGAATTCGTTAAACTGATTAATGGCCTGATCCGCCAGGGAATCTCGCCCATGATCGTTTCCATTACCGAAGCGGACAACAACACCATCCAAAATCTCAGCGACGTGAATTTCTATATTTTCACTGACAAAATCACGATCAATGAAACCGATATCGGGTCTCGAATCTCGGTTATCGCCATTATGGAACTGATCCTGTACCAATACATTGAGTCGTACGGTGGCCACGACTTTAACCTCAAAAAGAATTCGCAGCATTGAAAAAGCCAGCGACGAGGAGAATTGAATTTCTCTTCGTCGCTGGCTTTTGTAATGCAAAGTCCTTATGAAGTTAATTTATGCCTTCGGAACCTGCTGGGTGATGCAGTGGATGTTCCCACCACCTAACAAGATTTCACGCGCTGGCACACCAACAATCTTTCGGTCTGGGTAGCAGGCCTGCAGGGTTTCCTTTGCCTTTTCATCGTTTGGGTCACCAAACGTTGGGAAGACAATCCCGCCGTTTGCGGTGTAGTAGTTTACGTATGAAGCGGCAAGCCGGTCGCCTTCTTGACGTGGCAGGGTACCATCAACCGCGTCCACGCCTTCGGACTCTTCCTTCGTGATCAGCACCGGCTTTGGAACGTAGAGCTTGGTAACCTTAATCTTCCGACCCTTGGCATCGGTTGAGTTTTCGAGAATCTCAAGGTTTTCACGAGAAATCTCGTATTGTGGGTCGGACTGGTCATCGGTCCAAGCCAGGACAACGTGACCCGGTTCAACGAAGTTACAGATGTTGTCAACGTGCCCGTTGGTTTCATCGTTGTAAATCCCCTTGTGCAGCCAGATGATCTTATCAAGGTTCAAGTATTCTTTTAAGACTTCACCAATCTGTTCCTTGGACAATTGTGGGTTCCGACCCTCGGAAAGCAGACATTCTTCGGTGGTTACCAGGGTACCTTCGCCGTCGACGTGGATGGAGCCCCCTTCTAGGGTAAAGTCATTCAGGCGGTAGCGATCGACGCCTTCCAGTTCCGCCATCTTGGAGGCTACCCGGTCGTCCTTGTCCCACGGGAAGTAAAGGCCATCAACCAAGCCACCCCAGGCATTGAAGTGCCAATCAACGGCCCGCATGTCGCCCTTGTCGTTCTTGACGAAGGTGGCACCACAGTCACGAACCCAGGAGTCGTCGTTTGAAATTTCGACCACTTCCACATTATCAGGCAGCATTGTCAGAGCGTTTTCGTACTGGTCATCATTAACCCCAACCGTCACATGTTCAAATTGTGAGATGGCCTTGGCGACCTCAACGAAGGTCTTTTGAGCCGGCTTTCCTCCGTTACGCCAGTTGTCAGGACGTTGTGGCCACAGAATGTATACACCTTTGTGTGGTTCAAATTCTCCTGGCATGCGGAAACCATCTTTTTTAGGACTGCTTTTTAAAGTTTTCATGATTAAGATCCTTTCTGTTACTTAATTTTTCCCTTTTGTGCAACACGAACGATAATCTCACCTAAAATCAGGGCAACGATTGTCCCGATTAGGACCGGCATCTTACTGTTAAAGTCAGCCTTACCGGTTGGCAAAATGGTTAAGAGAACACTCAGAATAATCAGGATTTCTGGAATCCAGGTGAAGAGGTTGATCATCACCTTTCCACCAGGGACCTTGAACGGCCGCTCGTGATCTGGGTCAATCTTACGCAGTTTCCAGAATGCTGGGAACATCAAGGCGTAGGAAAGAATCAGGGTCACGACGTTCAGGGAGAAGAAGGCCCAGAAAATGTCCTGGTTTGGAATGAATGGGGCGGCAATGCAGAGAATGGAAGCAATGATGCCATTAACGATTCCGGCACCGATCGGCATCCCGTTCTTGTCTTCCTTGGCAAAAACTGCGGGAAGGTCATGGTTCTTTGCGGCATAGTCGGCCACGTAGTTGATCCCTAACGCCCAGGAGATCATCTCCGAGACCAGGATGAACATAAACATGATCCCGACCATGACGATAAACCAGTTCATCTTGCCCATCAGAAGGAGGAAACTGTCAAGCAGGCCGCTGGAGGCAGAGAGCTTCGACGTTGGAATTGCAACGCCGACCGCAAACGCTGCTAACAGGTAGAAGATTGCAATTAGGATCCCACCATAAATGGTGGCCTTCGGGATCTGGTGCTTTGGATCATCCATGTTGTCAGCCATGGTAGCAACAACTTCAAAGCCCAGGAAGTTAAAGATGATCACTGACAGGTTGCTCAGGCTACTCAGATTAGCCTTTGGCAACAAGTTAGTACCGCTGTAATCATTTGCGACCCCTTTGGTAACTGCAACGTAAATTCCCAGGCCAGCCAGGGAGAGAATAATAATGATCTTGAAAATGGCAGAAACGTTGGTCAGCCATTTACTTTCGGATACCGGCTTATTACCGATCAAGGTGACGGCCCAGACAAAGATAAGCTGGATAATCATCGTCACCCAGATTCCCATGTGGATTTGGAAAGCTTGGTCGGCAATTTGCGTAAACAGTACGGCTAGACTCGCCATCCAGAGTGGATAGTTAATCCAGTAGAGGTAGGCTAAGCGGCCACCCCAGCGGTCGCCGAATGCTTGTTTAACCCAGTCATAGATGCCCCCTTCACCGGTATAGGCGGTCCCCAATTCTGAGGAAACCAATCCATACGGCAGAAAGAAGAAGATCAGGAGAAAGATCCACCAGAAGAACTGTGATGGACCAATGGCGGCTGCGGGTGCGACTGACTCGACCGTCATAATAACAACTACGGACATCAAGACGGCGTCAAACAAACGGAATTGTTTCTTTGGTTTTGCATCCATTTGTATCACCCATCCATTTCAATTTAACTCGTGCAGACTATTACTTGTTTAATTCTTCGTTAGTACGGTATGGTTCGTGTGCCAACATGTGGTCCAATTCACCTTGGTACTTATCGGCTAAGGCCTTAGTAGCGATCTTCATGTTAGGATTCAGCAGGTAGGTAAAGATTGCCCGCATGGCCGTCTTCCGGTTTTCTGCTTCGTCCCAAACGATGGAGTGCTCACCATCAAGAACGGAATCGGTGATTTCCTCACCCCGGCTAGCTGGCAGGCAGTGCATTACCTTCACGTCCGGGTTGTTGGTCTTGGCAAGCAGCTCGTCGTTGACCTGGTACTTTGGGTAGAAGATCTTCATGTATTCGTCCTTCTGCAGTTCCTTGTCGTACAGGCCGTACCAAACATCGGTGTAAACGAAGTCGGCATCCTCCAGAACGCTTTCGTCTTCGGAAAGGGTGATGGTTGCTCCCGTCTCCTTGGCAATTTTCTGTGCCCGCTTCAGGTCGTCGGCTGGAATTTGGTGATCCTTTGGGCCAAACTGGGCGAAGTCCATCCCCATCTGAACGGCGAAGTAGAGGGTGGATACACAAACCTGGGTAGCATCACCAACAAAGACGATCTTCAAGTCTTCAACCTGCTTGCCCGCTGGCATGTGTTCCTCAATGGTGGTCAGGTCACCCAGGGCTTGGGTTGGGTGGCTTTGGTCACTCATGAAGTTGACAACCGGCACCTTGGAATACTTACCAAGGTCGGTAATCTCGGAGTGACGGTTTACCCGGGCGCCGATGATGTCGAGCAGACGGCCCAGAACGTGACCGGTGTCATCCAAGGTTTCATGGCCACCCTCACCGAGTTGGATTTGACCTGGTGCCAGGTACAAAGCGTGGCCACCCAGTTCAGTCATTGCGGCCTCAGCTGAGTTCCGAGTCCGCGTGGAGGTCTGTTCAAAGATCATCCCCAGCGACTTGTTCTTGAGCAGCGGCGGGTAGTAGCCATCCTTGATTGCTGCCTTGATCTTCAGGCCAAGGTCAACCATGAATTGCAGCTCTTCCTTACTGTATGTATAAGTATCAATAAAATCACGCTTTGGCATGTGAAACAACTCCTTAATTTTGATTTGTTATTCTCTTGACGGTTTTATAATACCGTACCCCGCCAAAATAAGGAACCGTTTTCAACGCCGTTGCCACGAGGTTTAAGAGCTGTAAACACGTTTCATTTGATGAAACATGTTTCACCAAGTCTCGTCTGAAATGGCAGACTGGTTTTTCACAATCTAAAGGCGTCGAAATGTTGTTTCTGATAATTACTCATTTTTTACGTCTATTTATAAGTGAGGGAGTTTTGCTCCCATCTCAAAGTTAGGAAGGTGTCCTGATGTCTTTAACAACCGACAAGCAATTAATCGCCAAGCGCTGGGAAGCGGCAAGTCTGACCGACGATTTTGTTTTCAGCAAGGCCCTGCTGGACCCACAGATCAGTCTGCAGATCATCAAACGCGTCTTTCCCGCCCGACGAATCAACAATATCCAGTTGCTGAACCCGCAACAGGAAATGGGAGCCACTTACGATGCCAAGAGTGTCCGCTTTGACATTTACGCAATCGACGACCACGGCAGCCGCTATGACCTGGAGATGCAGCAGCTCGACCGCCACAATCTCCCCTATCGCAACCGCTACTACCAATCGACACTCGCCAATGACTGTTACCTCAAGGGCGAGGATTATAATCAGGCGGACAACGCCAACGTCGTTTTCTTCTGTTGCTTTGACCCATTTGGGATTGGGGCACAGCGATACGACTCACCGCGTTCACTGGTCAATTTTCCGACCTATCCCTATCGTGACGGCGAATCAACCACTTATTTCGACATTAATAGTCTGCAGCACACGGTCGGCCCGGGGCTCCAAAACCTCTTCGACCTAATGGCGGGCCGATCAGTTGATGAAAGCGACGCACTTATCATACAATTAAGGCAACGAATTCAGTTTGTAAAACAAAATCGGAAATGGAGGGCGGACTACATGCTTAAATCACTCTACGAAATGGACCTGGAACACGACCGGGCAGTTGCAGTTAAGGAGGGCCGTGAGCAGGGAATCAAACAAGGAATTGAACAGGGAATTGAGCAAGGACAGCAAAGCCAGCAGCTGATCATGGTCAAAAACCTGATCAAAAATGGCCAAACCCAAGAACAGGTCATCACCTTCCTAACGCAGCTACAGGGGATGTCACCGCATGCGGCCAAGGACCTCTACCAGGCCGCCAAACATTCATAAGAACGTAAAAAGGCAGCGACCACAATCGACTCGCTGCCTTTTTCTTATTCTTCATGGGCCACCTTCAGGGCGTGCTTAAGCATAAACGGCGCGATCACCGTTGCCAAGATGATGACCGTGATCACGTCGGAGTAATACATCTCCGACATCAGATGGGCCTCGTAACCAATCTGGGCGGTGATCAGGGCCATCTCCCCCCGGGCCACCATCCCGCTGCCGACGACGTAGGAACTTGGCATGCTGAAGCTGGAAAGCTTGGCTCCGGCCCCGCAGCCCAGCAGCTTCGTCAGGCAGGCCAGCAGCGTCATCACGATCACGAAGACCAGTGAACGCTGGATGTGATCAAAGCGCATGTTTAAGCCGACACTGACGAAGAAGAGCGGAATGAAAAGCGCGTAGCCGATCGGGATGAAGCTCCGGTCAACCGTCTCTTTACGGTGGGTGTTAGCGACCGCGATCCCGGCAAAGAAGGAACCCACGGCCCCGCTCAGTCCCACGTAATCTGCCAGGGCGGCCATTCCTAGACAGATAATCATTGCCATCACGGACGGTGCCGCCACCGTCAGCAGGTGCTCACTCAGGTGCATCAGGTACGGTGCCAGCCAGCGGACAACCAGGTAGGTGCCCCCGAAGAAGAGCACCTGCAAAAGGAGGGCCATCCCCAACGGCATGCTGGTGTGGCCACCCTTGCTGCCGTTGATCATGCTGATCATGATGCTCAGCATGATGACGCCGATGATGTCATCGGCCACGGCGGCCCCGAGGATGGTCGCCCCCTCGCGACTATCCAGGCGTTTGAACTCCCGCAGGACCGCCACGGAGATGCTGACCGAGGTGGCCGAGAAGATCACCCCAATGAAGAGGGCCTCCAGCTTGGTGAAGCCAAAGAGGTAGCTGGTGCCACCCATCACCAGCACCGGCACGATGACCCCGATCACGGCAACGATCACGGCCGGCCGCAGGTATTTTTTCAAAAGCGACAGGTCACTCTCGAGTCCGGCGATGAACATTAGGATGACGACCCCAATCTCCTGAAACTCGTTCATCATGCTGTCTAAGTGGACCCAATTCAGCAGCGCCGGGCCCACGATAATTCCCACCAGGATCTGACCGATCACCTCGGGGATTTCGACCCGGCGGCAAAAGTTGGCCACGATTTGGGTTGCCAGCAACAGTCCGGCGAGCTCCGCAATAAACTCCATGAAATTCCTCCAATATTTGGTTCGCGTACACAAAAAACTAAGATTGTCCTAATTTTACCATAGCTAGGGCCCGGGCTAAAATGCTATGATCAAGGCGTAACTTTGTTTTAAGGAGGCCTGGTTTTGGCTACTAACCAGCACAGCATCAAACGATCCCGCGACGTTTTGAGAA
This sequence comes from Limosilactobacillus sp., assembly GCF_022482365.1. Taxonomy (NCBI): domain Bacteria; kingdom Bacillati; phylum Bacillota; class Bacilli; order Lactobacillales; family Lactobacillaceae; genus Limosilactobacillus; species Limosilactobacillus sp. The sequence continues at coordinate 1,817,488 of NZ_JAKVPE010000001.1, read as the reverse complement.
CCGCACCCGTCACCTCATTCTTCAGTGAGGTTGTCAGTGGCATCGTGGTCGGGGCAATCACTGGCCTGATCGTCAGTGTCTTTCGGTGGATCATCGACCACGCAATGAAGGCCCTGATGGTCATCTATCCTCAGATGGCCCAGCATCCCCTCTACCTGATCCCATACGTCATCCTTACGCTGGGGATCGTTTGGCTGCTCAACAACGTCATGCAGGCGGAGCCAATTGATCTGGTCGGTTCCGGGGTTCCCCAGATTCAGGAGATCCTCCACGGACAGCACCGGATGAATGCCCAGGACGTTCTGTGGCGACGCTTCGTTGGTGGCCTCCTGGCAATCTGTCCCGGGCTCTTCCTCGGTCGCGAGGGTCCCTGCATTCAGATGGGCGCCTGTGTCGGCCAAATTCTCGGTGAGCGCTTCCGGCTGAGTGCTCAACAGAAGCGCTTTTTGATGGAGAGCGGCATCGCGGCCGGCTTATCGGCGGCCTTCTCTGCACCCCTGGCCGGCGTGATCTTCCTGGTGGAGGAAATCACCTTTAAGTTTCAGCCGCGTAAGTGCATGGCCGCCCTCGCCGCGGCCATCAGCGCCGACCTAGTGACGGTGGCTTTCTTCGGCGTCCACCCTTGCCTCTACCTGCCGCTGCAAGCCGACTTGCCAGCGTCTGCTTACAGCTGGCTGATCCTGGTCGGAGTCGTCATCGGGGTGCTGGCGTTTGGCTACCAGTACACCCTGCTCAACCTGCACTGGTGGTTTAGCAAGCTGCCCCTGCCCCAGAAATACCACAAGGCGATCCCGCTCCTGCTGGTCATCCCGATCGGCCTGTGGAATGCCCGGGTACTCGGCGGCAGTCACGGCTTCATCCTCTACCTCACCAAGCTGCCCGCCAGCGTTCCCCTGAGCAGCCTGCTCATTATCTTTCTTGTCTTCCTCGCACTGCGCTTTGTTTTCTCAATGATTAGCTACGGGTCCACCGTACCGGGCGGGATCTTCATGCCCCTGCTGGTTCTCGGTGCCTTGATCGGTGGAATCATCGGCATCGTCATGATCAACCATCACCTGATTCCGGCCACCTGCTTTTTGAACCTGATCGTCATCACGATGGCCGCCTACTTCGGCGCGGTTGAGGGGACCCCCTTCACCGCCCTGACGCTTTTAACGGAGATGGTGGGCTCGGTCGAACAAATCCTGCCGATGGTCCTGCTCACCTTCATCGCCTACCTGACCTGCAACGTGCTGGGCGGACGGCCAATCCATGCGGCCCTGCGTGAGGAAATGGTCTTTGAAGGGGCTTAGTTTAGGACTATAATGAAATTAACTGATAATTCACTAGGGGTGCCTTTTTGGCTGAGATTATACCCTTGAACCTGAACAGGATAATTCCTGCGCGAGGAAACGTGTCTGAAATAGATCTAAAGGCTCCCTTTGTTTTATCACGAAAACGAAAGGAGCCCTTTTATATGGTTAAATTTTCAGAACAGGTCCACCACGACACTAAGGAGCTGTGGCAAAAAAGCTTCGACCATCCCTTCATCAGGGAAATGGTCACCGGTGAGCTGCCAGAAGACAAGTTTAAGTTCTACGTAATCCAGGACTACCACTATCTCAAGGTCTTCGATCAGCTGCACCTGAAGCTCGCCCAGCTCTTGCCTGGCCCCCAACGCCAGGTCGTCAAGGACTACGTGCAGAATCTGACCGTCGACGAGCTCGAGGCCCGCAACCACACCTTCCAAAAGCTCGGCATCAGTCAGGACGAGTGGGCGCAGACCCCGCTGGCCCCGGCAAACTATAACTACCTCAACCACATGCGCCATAGCCTGGCAACCTCGCCCGCCGTGGGCCTGGCCTCGTTTCTCCCCTGCCCCTGGCTGTACGTCGAGCTGGCGACCCATTGGCAGCACGCCACCAGCCCGGTTGAAGTCTACGATGACTTTTTCCAAACCTATGAGGAGGCGGCCCATGACAAGAGTACGGTCCCGATGATTGAGCTGATGGACCAGCTGGCCGCCCAGGCTGACCCGGCAGAGAAAACAGCGATGGCGCAGGCATTTGTCCGCAGTTCGTACTATGAGCTGCAATTTTGGCAAATGGCCTACGCCAATCAACAGTGGAAATAGTTAAAAGCCGTCTGGCAGAGTTGAACTGCCGTGTCACCCTTACCATGGATGTGCTCTACCTATCTGAGCTAAGACGGCGTTTAAAGTATAACCGAAAGGCGCCATCCAAGGCAAATTGCAAAAATAGCACCCGATAAATCTGCAGGTTTATCGGGTGCTATTTGCTTAATTTCTCTCTTACCAACCTAACTCGTCGGCGTTCTGCGGCAGCGACAGCTTCCCCGCTGCCAGCTCGCTGAAGGCCTGGTCGATCATGGCAAAGGCCTGGTCCAACTGCTCTTCGGTGATGACCAATGGTGGCTGGAAGCGCAGGATGTTGCCCCGCAGGCTAATGATAATGGCACCGAGCTCAAAGATTCGGTACATCAGCTTGGTGGTGGCCTCTACGTCACCCTTGCCGGTAGCTGGATCAACGATGTCAATTCCGCCGTCAAGGCCGTACATCCGCACGCCCCCGATGAAGTCAAACTTGGCCTTCTCCTGGTTGAAGAAGTCCGCGGCCTTCTTGCCCAACCGGGTTGAACGTTCCAGCAGGTGCTCGTCTTGGATAACGTCCAAAGTGGCGTTGGCGGCCGCTGTCGTGACCGGGTTCCCGGCCGTCGTGTAGACGTTGGCGGCGGATCCGAGGGACTCCATGATTTCCTTGCGGCCGATAATTGCGCTGAGCGGCATCCCGGAAGCCAGGGACTTGCCGACGGACATCAAGTCTGGTTCGATCCCCGAGAAGTTCTGGATGGACCACCATTTTCCGGTCCGCCCCATTCCCTGGTTAACCTCGTCGATGGCGAAGAGGATGCCGTGCTCCTTGGCGAAATCATAGATTTTCTGCATGTATGCCGGTGGCGTCTTGACGATCCCGCCGTCGCCCTGGATCGGCTCGATGATGATCGCCGCCGTTTCCTCGGCCGGCAGATAGGTTTCAAACGGCTGCTTGAAGGCCTTAAACATCCGGTCGACGAACTGGTCCTCGGTTTCGTCCGGTAACCGGTCCCACGGCGACGGGAACGGCACCTTGACCACGTCCGGCAAGAGCGGTGACATCTTGCGACTCATGTTTAAGGTGACGGACGAAAGGGTCATGGAACCATAGGTGGAGCCGTGGTAGGCCCCAGTGAAGGAGACCATGTACGGCCGCCCAGTGTAGGCCCGGGCAAATTTGATGATGGCGTCGTTGGCGTCGGAGCCCGAGTTTCCCCAGGCGATTTCAACCGGGCCAGACATTGGTGCCAATTCTGCTAAACGTGGTGCCAGCCGGGCTGCCTGAGAGTTGGCAAAGTAGGCCGGCGTGTACTGGATAATCTTGGCCGCCTGGTCGGCAATCGCCTTGACAATCCGTGGGTGGGCGTGACCGGTGTTGGTCGAACTGGCGCTGGCCAAGAGATCAATGTAGTCGTTGCCCTCAACATCGGTGATGATCGCCCCGTGCCCGTGGTCGATCACGATGTCGTAGTATTTAATCCGTGCGGCACTGGAAAAGGCCGCCTGCTCTTTTCTTAAGATTTCGCGATTACTTGGTTTGTCCATCCTCATTCGCTTCCTTTTTACTTAAGTAGGAGTGCTTCATACCGTATGCAAAGTAAATTACCAGACCGACTAAGAACCAGATCCCGGCGTAGAGCTTGGCCTCGTAATCCAATCCGAGGAAGACGAATAAGGAAGCCAAGAAGCCTAAGGCAGGCAGAACCGGGTAGAACGGCACCTTAAAGGCCGGGTCCGGAATGTCCTTACCTTCACGCTTCCGCAGGGCGTAAATACCGAGGGAAACAAACATGAAGGCGATCAGGGTCCCGGCAGAAATCAGCTGGGACAGGAAGGAGAATGGGAAGAAGGCCCCGATGAGGATCCCCCCAAGCGTCAGGGTCCACAGTGCGCGGTTTGGCCGCTGGTTCTTGTCCAGGCCACCGAGCCACTTCGGCAGCATCCCGTCACGACCGAAGGAGTAGATCAGCCGGGAACCGGCCATGCTCATCCCGATCAAAGCGGTAAACATCCCCACGACGGCGATGCTCTGAACGACGGTTGCCACGCCACCGTGACCGGCTGCCCGCAGTGCCAGGCCGACTGGTTCGGCGCTGTTGGCGTACTTTTGGTATGGCAGCATGCCGACGAGGACGAGGCTAACGGCGACGAAGAGAACCACGGCGATGGCCAGAGAACCCAGGATTCCCCGTGGCATCGTCTTTTGCGGGTTGATCGCTTCGGCTGAGTTGGCAGCGATGGAGTCAAAACCGATGTATGATAAGAAAATCATTGAGACACCGGCGTAGATCCCCTGCCAGCCACCAAAGGCCCCGTTAGCTGTTTGACGGTATTTTGGAATAAACGGCACGTAGTTAGCGGCGTGCAGGGCGAAAAGGCCGACCACGATGAAGAGCAGGACGGCGAAGACCTTCAAGACCACCAGGATGTTTTCCACCCGGGCCGCCCGGGACACCCCGAAGGAAATCAGGAGGGCGACCGCGGCAATGACGACCACGGAGATCAGGTCAACTACCCCGCCGTCGGTCCCAAAGGCGTTGGAAAGTGAAGCCGGCAGCTTCCAGCCGAGCGGGGCGATCAATGCCCGAAAGTTGGCCGAGAGCCCGGAGCCAACGAAGGCCAGGGCGATAAAGTACTCGGCCAAGAGGGCCCAGCCGGCCACCCAACCGAAGAATTCACCAAAGACAACGTTAATCCAGGAATAAGCCGAACCAGCAAAGGGCATTGCCGCCGCCATCTCGGCGTAGGCAAAGGCCACCAGACCGGCAACAATGGCCGCGACCAGGAACGAAATTGAAACCGCTGGTCCGGTATGCATTGCCGCAACTTCACCGGGAAGAGTGAAAATTGAGGTCGACACAATGGTTCCGACACCCAGTGCTAGAAAGTCACGCACCCGCAGTGATCGGACCAAGTGGCCGTCTTTGTTTGCATAAACACGCGGATCTTCTTTACGCGTGATCGTTTTCCAAAAACTCATAACTCTTCCTCCTTTATTAGATATTTATTAGAATCATAAGAAAAACTTTAATTTATTCTACCAAGCAGTCCTGCCAAGGTCAAACGTTAATTTAATTAATTTGGCGGCCCTAGTTTGTTCAAACATCAACAATAAGCGTTTTCATTTCTTAGCTTGCGGCATTTGTCATTTGTCGGTGGATCTGAGATTAAAATTAAAATTCTTTAATTTTACAATTTGTGCAGCTTGACTTCCATCCCGCAAGTCGCGAAAATCAAGCTAACAGACCGATTACAGAAAGAAGTGCTCACTCATGCTTACCGATCAAGAAATCCGCCAGGCCATCCAAACCATGCGCCGGGCCTTTCCGGATGCCGGCACCACCTTAAAGGCCGACACCACCTTCCATTTTCTGCTCGCCACCATCCTCAGCGCCCAGGCCACCGACAAGTCCGTCAACCTCACCACCCCGGCACTCTTCCAGCGCTTCCCGGAGCCCAAAGACCTGGCCGCGGTTGAACCCGAGGCGGTGGAGCCCTACATCAAGCAGCTCGGTCTCTACCGCAACAAGGCCAAGTACCTCGTCAACTGCTCCCGAGCGATCCTCACCGATTTTAACGGCCAGGTTCCGAAGACACGCAAGGAACTGATGACCCTGCCCGGCGTCGGGCGCAAGGTCGCCGACGTGGTCCTGGCCGAATGCTTCAACATCCCCGCCTTCCCGGTCGACACCCACGTCAGCCGGGTCTCCCGCCGTCTGGCAATGGTCGCCCCTAAGGCCACCCTGTTGCAGATTGAGAAACGCCTGATGGCCGCCATCCCAGAAGACAAATGGCTGGACGCCCACCACAGCATGATTTTCTGGGGCCGTTACCAGTGCACGGCCCGCAATCCCAAGTGCGACCACTGCCCCCTGCTGGCAATGTGCAAGTACGGCCAAGACAATGTAATGTAGGCAATTGCATTTTGATTCCGGATCCCTTAGAATATTCACAATAAGATTAATTACGATAGCGGTCAGCAGTCGCGAGGAATGATTCCTCCACCATGCTCTGACCGCTTTTTTAGAGGAGTTTTTTCGATGGATGAACTATTTTCCACGGCACCGGTGAAACGGGTCTACTTCAAGCTCGCCCTGCCGGTGGTCCTGGGCATGATTACAACGATGATCTACAACCTTGCCGACACGATGTTCGTGGCCAAGACCGGCGACCCGCGGCTGGTGGCCGGAGTGACGCTCGGGGCCCCGCTCTTCATGTTCATGCTGGCGGTTTCGGACATCTTCGGCCTCGGTGGCAGTTCCGTCGTTTCCCGCCTGCTCGGTGAAAAGAAACCGGACCTGGCCAAGCGGGTCAGCAGCTTCTGCATGTATGGCGGAATCATTGCAGGACTTTTACTGACGGTGATCCTGCTGACATTTGAGCACCCGATTCTTAATCTGCTGGGGGCCAAGCCGGCAACCTACGACGCGGCCGCTGCCTTTTACCGTGTCCTCAGCCTGGGAGCCGTCTTCATTGTCTTTTCAATCATCCCCCAGAACCTGATCCGAACCGAGGGGCTGGCCAGCCAGGCGATGATTGCGTCGATGGCCGGCACCATTTTGGCGATCATCCTGGATCCGATCTTCCTCTTCGTTTTCAAATGGGGTGCGGCGGGAGTCGGCCTGGCCAATGTCATCGGCTATGTTCTCACCGATCTCCTGCTCGTCTACTTTGTTGCCAAACGGGCCCGCGTTATTAACATGGACATTCACCGGGCCCGCATCGACGGCCGGACACCCCGGGACGTCATCGCCATCGGGATCCCCGGCTCCATCACCAACTTTGCCCAGACCTTTGGCATGGCCCTGCTCAACTCGTCGCTGGCAATCTACGGGACCGACATGGTAGCCGCGATGGGGATCACCCAGAAGATCTACGGGATTGTCACCATGGTGATCGTCGGCTTTGCCTTTGGCTCCCAACCGCTCGTCGGCTACAACTACGGGGCGCGGCAGTGGAAGCGGCTGCGAGAGATCCTGCGCTTCGACTTTTTAGTCCAGGTCTGCTACGCACTGGTGGTCGGCAGCGTCCTGCTGATCTTTGCCCGGCCGCTGACCGCCCTCTTCATGAACCAGCCGGCGATCGTCAACGCCGGCAGCTACATGCTGTTAGCGACCCTGGTCACGACCCCGCTGGTGGGCCTCATCCTGGTCTACACCACCGTTTTCCAATCGATCGGCAACGCCCTAGGCGCCTTCATCATGTCGATCTCACGCCAGGGAATCATCTACTGGATCGCCCTGGAGCTGCTCAAGCACAGCTTTGGCTACCACGGAATCGTCTGGGCCCAGGCGGCCAGCGACATTGTCACCTGCCTGATTGGCTACGGCCTGTACCGGGCCAGCCTAGACTGGAAGCACCGGCTAAAAGATTCCGACTAAAGATATTTAAAATAGCAAAGGCCCCGGAGAAGCGAATCTCCGGGGCCTTTGCTTATCTCACTTTGGCCTAATCCTTAGTGGCGGCCAAACTTTCCGTGTATTTTTGCTTGATGAAATCGGCGGAGGTCTGCAGTTTCTGCAGCTCTTCTTCGGTCAGGTCCAGCTGGGCCTGGGCCACGATCCCGTCACGCCCGACCACGGCTGGGTATGACAGGTAAACTCCGTATTCCGCGCGGTAGTTAGAGACCGGCAGCTCGGTCAGGGAGTTGGACAGGATGACGTTGACCAGGCGAACCGCGGCGGTGGCGACTCCGTAACTGGTGTACTTCTTGCCCTTGAAGACGGTCCAGCCACCCATCTTGGCCTCCTTATCCAGCTCGTCTAAGTTCAGCCCCTTGTCGGCTGCTAGCTTGGTGATCGGCTGGTCGAGAACCTTGACCGTCGACCAGGCGGTGAACTGAGAGTTCCCGTGTTCGCCGAGGTTGTAACCCGCCACGGAGCGTGGATCCACGTGGAGACGCTCGGCCACGGCGCGCTTCATCCGGGCGGAATCGAGCAGGGTCCCGGTCCCAATCACGTGGCCCTTTGGTAAGCCGGTAATTTCTTGATACAGGGAGGTAATCACGTCAACCGGGTTGGTGATGACGACCAGTTTGCCGTTAAAGCCGCTGTCCTTGATCTGCTGGGCCACGCCAGCAACGGCCTTCCGGGTGAATGGCAGTTCGGCGAAACGATCCGCGTTGGGGTTGTCCTGCAGCTTGATGTTCCCCAGGGCGGACACGATCACGTCGGCATCCTTTAATTCCGCATAGTCGTTGACCACGATGTTAGTGTGAAAGGGCAGGTTGGCCATCGCGTCCCGGAAGTCCAGGGCGTCCGCCTGGGCCTTGGCCTCGTTAGTATCGATCAGGACCAGGTCGTCCGCAAAACCGTTGGCAACAATATAGTGGGCCACTGTTGAACCAACGTGCCCCATTCCAATTACGGCAACTTTTCGTGTCATGATAAAATCCTCCTTGTATTTTAATTGGATTTTAATATAACATACTGGGCCGGATTTTCAAACCCAAATCAGGAAATCGCGCCACTTTTTGCTTGTATTTTGTGAGACAACTTGTATCCTTTATTTGGAAACGTAAAGGAAAACATCAATAAAGGAGCATTTTGATCATGGATAAGCGCAAAAAACAGGTTAAGGAACGCCTCCTGCAGGCATTGCGGACCATTACTACCAACAAAAGTCTCGACCAGGTGACCGTCACCGACCTCGTTACGGAGTCCGGGGTCGCCCGGGCCAGCTTCTACCGGAACTTCAAGGGAATTGCCGACCTCATCGACTACGGTGTCAACCAGCTCCGGGAAGAATATTGGAAGAATGTCCCGCAAAATAACGGGAGCTTCGTGGAACCGGCAATGTTGGAATACACCTTCTCCTTTTACTACCAAAATCGAAACTTGATTCTCTCCTTTCATCACGCCGGCACCTCAACCACGGTTTTAGAAATCATCACCGAAAGCATGGCCCTTTCCTACGGCACAATGCCCGTCAACTCCATTCTGCGCTACCGGCTCTACTACTATGCCGGGGCGCTCGACAACATGATGATCCACTGGCTGGAGAGCGGCGCCAAGGAGTCGCCGCACGAAATGGCTTTGGCCTTCCTGCAGTTCGCAAATTTCACCCCAGAAAGCGAGACAAAATAGCGATGCGTGTATCATAAGTTAGCTTGTTTCCACCACCTTTCTGCCATATCATGCACTTGTAAGCGCTTATGTGATTAATTCAACAAACAGAAAGGAAGATCATTATGGGTCAATTAGATGGAAAGGTTGCTATTATTACTGGTGCCGCCAGTGGATTCGGGTTAGCAGACGCCAAGGCCTTCGTTAAGGAGGGTGCCAAGGTTGTAATGACGGACCTCAACGAAGAAGAAGGTCAAAAGCAGGCCACGGCCCTTGGCGACAATGCCATTTTTGTCAAGCAGGACGTTTCAAAGGAAGAAGAATGGCAGAAAGTGTTTGACAAGGCCAAGGAGACTTTTGGTCCGGTGAATGCAATGGTTAACAACGCCGGGATCTTGGTCTTTGACAATGCTGAAACCGTGACGCTGGACGACCTTCACAAGACCCTTTCGGTCAACCTCGACGGTGTCGTTCTCGGTGAAAAGTACGGAATCATCAACATGAAGAAGACCGGGGGCTCAATTGTCAACATGAGCTCCATTGCCGGCATCATCGGGGTACCAAAGGTCTTCTCCTACGCTGCCTCTAAGGGGGCCGTTCGGGTAATTACCAAGGCGGCGGCCCTGCACTGCTGCAACAACCACTACCCGATCCGGATCAACTCGATTCACCCCGGGTACGCACATACGCCAATGATCGACATTTATCCAGACATGCGGAGTTCCGCCATTGAGGCCCAGCACCCAATGGGCCGCTTAGCTCGTCCAGAGGAAATTGCCAACCTCGCCGTCTTCCTTGCTTCGGACAAGTCCTCATTCAGCACCGGCTCAGAGTTCCTTGTTGATGGTGGCTACACTGCACAATAAAAGTTAAATTTGGGATCGCCTTCTTACTGACATGCTCCCCTGCGCGTAGATACGAAATCAATCTACGCGCGGGGGAGTTTTCATTTCTGGCCGTGCCGGTAAGCAAAAGCAAACAGCCTGATCCGGGAAATTTTCCTGAGATCAGGCTGTCAAATTTTTTAAGATTGTTGATCGGCAGAGTTGCTGTACGCCAATTTGATGTATGCCGAAATAACTACCGGCAGGGCAACCATTAGAATCATCAGCCCAATGATGACAATGACGGCCACCTGAATCAGAGTGAGAACGCCGGATGGCAGCAAGGCGGCAAAGGTCCCACTCAAAATAATAATCGCCGAAATGACCACCGCCCCAATCGTCGTTGCGGATGAGAGAATGTGGTCAACCTGCTTTTGCGGCTCAACCAGTTCCCGATTGCGATATCGCATCATTAAGAAGATGCTGTAATCGACCCCGAGCGCAAACAGCATGATAAAGGCAAAGAATGGCGCATTCCAGGTTAATTGGCTGTTGCTGAAAAAGTGGCCGGTAATCTGGGCCGTTAAGTCAATTGCGGCATAGTAGGTACCAATCAAGGTCCCGACGATTACGCCGGTTTCCATTACCGACCGGGTGACGAAGAGTAGAGCGATACTGATTCCAGCAATCATAATCAGTGCCGTCCGCTTAAAATCGTTCTGGGCCAGTTGTTCGAGATCCACAATCTGAGAACTCTGACCACCAACGGCAACCGTGGCCCCATCGAGTGCCGTCGCTTTCGTTTGGGCCTTAATATCACGGGTCAACCGGGCAACGTCCTTGGCGGAAGTGTGGCCACTCGGATCCTCCTTGAGAACCACCGAAATTTGCGTAACTTTTCGATCGTTGGACATGTAGGTTTGGTAAGAATCGTGCAGGGCACTGGCCTGGAGTTGGCTCTTCGGGATGTTGAACTGCTTCCCGGTCGGCGACTTTCGTAGATCGGTCAGGTATGAGCTGGCCGTCGAGATCCCCGCCTGAACCTTGGCAATCCCGGTAACGGCCTGGTCTAAACCGCTTTGCAGCTGGCTGACCTGCCCGGACAGCTCCTGCAACTGCTGGTTCAGTTGCTGTACGCCCGCGTTAACCTGGCTAATTCCACTGTTCAAACTTTGGCTGCCGGCCATTAATTGGCTGCCACCGCTGATTAATTGCGAACCACCGTTAGCTAAGCTCTGCCCCCCATTAGCGAGCTGACTAATCCCGTTGGTCAGGTTCGGCAGCTGCCGGTTAATCGTCGTCAAAGCACCCGCTAGCTGGCTGGTGCCTTGGTTCAACTGGGCAATTTGTTGAGCGGAAGGATTGCTCCCAGAAATAGCAGCCAACTGCTGAATCTGGCGATTAGCGGCCGTAACCTGCTGATTTAACTCCTGACTGGCCGCGGTCACGTTACTGATTCCATTGGCAAATGGCGTCACTTTCGCATTGAGCTGGCCAAGACCGCCAGTCAGCTGACTCGCACCGTTCACGTACTGACTGGTGCCCTGAACGTATTGGCTGAGACCGCTTGTCAGCTGATTGCTGGCACTGGCCAATTGCTGGCTGCCATCCGCCAGACGCTGGACCTGCGCTAGGCCCTGCTGCAGGTTGGCCGATGACAGCTGACTGTCGGCCGACTGCAGCCCCGCCTTGATGGTTCCCAGGCCGGTCTGTGCTTGCTGCATCCCCTTAAGCAGGGTTGCCAGCTGGTTGCCAACATAAAGCTGCTTGATTGGCCGCCCCGTCGGTTGGGTCACCGACATGACCTGCTTGACCCCAGTCTCCTTCTTTAAGGCGTTGGTCAGGCTGTCGATTGCCGCCAGATCGGTTTGGTTATCCAGCGCATGTGCAGACTGAATGTTGATCGTCACCGGCGAAATCTTCCCCTTGGAGAAGTCCCGCTGGGCAATCAAGTACCCCCGCTTGATCGGATTGCTGTTGGGAATCTCATCGGCAGAATTATAGTTCAGCAGTTGCGGTGCCTTGGCAATGGCGATTCCGGCAATTGCCACGAACACACCTAAATAAAGGAGTGGCCGCTGCACTCCCTGTCGAGCCAGGAAGGACCACACCATACTTTTTTGTTCGCCATTGAATTTCTTAGAGGGCCAGAAAAGCCTGCGTCCCAAAGTTGCCATGAAGAAATAATTCAACGTTAACAAGACGAGCAGCAGGACAATAATCCCCACTGAGCAGCTCACCGCCGAGCGATAGAAAGAAAACTTCGCTAACGCTAGGGCCGCAAAGCCGATGAAGACCGACAAGCCACTGTACAGAACCGTGTGGGCGGCCGTCTTTTTGACGATGTCAATTGCCTGGTAGCGATCGTGGTCGCCCAGCGCTTCCTTGAACTTGTCGTACAGCAGGATGTTGTAGTCCGTCCCAATTCCAAAGAGAATGATCACTAAAAAGACCTGGGTAAAGTCGGAGATGGGAAAGTTAAAGTATTTGGCCATGTTCATGACCAGGCTAAGCGAGATAAACATGGCGATTCCCACGCTCAGTAGCGATACCAGTGGAACAATCACGGAGCGAAAGACCAGGATCAAAACAATCAGGATAAAGACGACCGCGACCACTTCCGTTTTCTTGATTCCCTCTTCGGCAACGTTAGAAAACTCGTCGTCGAGCAGCTGGTCACTAGTCACGTAGGTCTTGATGCCGCTGACCGCGAGCTGGTTTTTGACCTGCTGGGCTCGCTGGTCAAAGCCGGCTCCCTTTTTGAGGGCGACGTTAACCAGCTCGGTTCGCCCGTTTTTGGAAATCACCTGTTTGGCAACCGCCTCTCCATCCTTGGCACTGGTAACAGTTGTCACGTGGTAGCGGGCCTTGTGCTTTTCCAGCTTGCTGACCTTTTTGTTGATCTGTCTTTGATCGGCCTTGGTGATTTTTGATGACTTATGATAAACGATGGCAACCGAATCAGTCCCCTTCTTGTCACCAATTTTTTGGGCAAGGCGATTGGCCCGCGTGCTCTCGCTACTGGCCGGAAGGTTGATCTGTCCCTTTTCCCGTACCAGACGTGAAGTGTTTGGCAGGCAAACGACGGCCACAATCGTCAGTACCAACCATACAATCAGTGCAGCACCATGCTTCTTTCTTAACCAGTTCATCTGTGACTCCTTTCCCGTTTATTGAAAAAATGTTGATTATTGAACATTTGTATATTACATTGGGAAAGGAAAATAGAGCAATGTTCAATTGCCACCGGAATGTCCGTTTTTAAACACTGCGATCGCAATTGTCATGAAAAGGAGCGAAAAGATGACTGATCGACGAATTCGCCGCACTGAACGTGAGATCAAGCGGGCCTTTACCACCTTGCTAACCCAAAAGAAGCTATCCAAAATCACGATTGCCGAAATTACCGACCTGGCGGATATTGGCCGCGGAACCTTCTACACCCATTACCAGGATATCTACGACCTGTACGACGCATTAATCGAAAAAATTACTGCCGACCTGCTGACAATCTACCGGCGAGAAAGTGCTAAAGGAGTGCAGAACGGTAATTTTATCCCCTTGTTTGAGGGCCTGGCTAACTACGTCACGGCGAACAAGGAGCTGTTCACTTTCTTTGCCAATGACGAAAACGGTGTACCGGCTGTCAGTCATCTCCAGGAGGCCTTTAAGCGCGAGGCAACCAAGTGCAGCAGCAAGGACGACCTGACCGAAAACATTCAGTACCTTTACAGCGTTTCGGGAATCTTTGGGATCTTTACCGACTGGGTGCGGGGCAAAATCAAGGCTACTCCCCAAGAGTTGAGCACGGCCCTGGGCAAGATTGCCAATGCTTCGTGGCTTCACCGCTAAACTAATAGCAGCCCCATTCTGGACCAGAATCCAAAATGGGGCTGTCGTTGTCTAATTAAGTTTAATGTCCAGCGAGTCCAGCAGGCTCATCGCGTCTGGATAGGTAAAGCTGGCCTTCTGCAGCTGATTGGTATGGAGATCGATGAAGTAACCGTGGGCATTGCTGAAGTCGGCGCGCTTGAGGTTATTGTTCAAAAACTGAGTGTCCACCAGTTCGCAGCCGGCAAAGGACGCCCCGTTCAGGTCGCATTCCTCAAAATTGGAGTTGAGGATCTCGTTGCCGGCAAAGCTGAAGTGTGGGAGGTCCAGACCGATGAAATTGTTGTACTTCAGGAGACTGTTGGTGAGCCGATCGATCACCAGCGAATACTTATTGATCACCAGGTCGGCCCAGCTGATCCCAATCAGGCTGCAGTCAGTGATCCGCAGGTTGCGCGCCACCGAGAAAGTCAGAACCGGATTGACGATTGTACAGTGGTCGAAGCTGCATTCCATGAAGCGCACGTTCTGCAACTGGGCACCCTCGATTTGACAGTTACTGAACTGGCAGTCGATAAAGTCGGTGTCCGTAAGCTCCAGCTCGCTTTCTGTGAGATCGGTGAAAGTTTGATCTTCATAGGTTTTCATTTTTTTCGCTCCTAATTGATTAGTCGCTCTTTATCATATCAGATGTCATCCGGTGGGAACAAGCGTTCTAGAACCAAAAGTTAATTATTCGACCGTTTAGATCTCCAGGACAACCAGTTAGCTACCAACCCGATTAATGCTTAAAAGCTTTGCTATACTCAAAACAGCGAGTACAGAAGGGAGGCAAATTATGAAGATTAACTTCCACATTGACCCAAATCTCGAAGCCGAGCATATCGATCTCTGGCTGCATAAAATGACACCGGAAGTCAACCGACTAATCCAGCAGATTGGCGCCGACAGCCAAGTCCTCTGGTGCCACTCTGATGCCCAAATCATCCCGGTAAACTACCAGGACGTTTTCTGCTTGGAAGCAGCGAACCGGGGAATCACCGTCTACACCGCCGACCAGCAATTGTTCTATCATGACCGGCTCTCCCGGCTGAAAGAGGAGTTGCCAAACGATTTTATCACCGCTTCCCGAAGCGCAATTTTCAACTACCGCCACATCGATCATCTAGAGCTGCTTGATAATGGGCTAATTGACGTCGTCTTAACCAATCAGCGACGAGTCCAAATTTCACGTCGGAATATTCAAACACTCAAAAGGAGGCTCGGAATATGAGCAAGTATCTCAAATATATTTTCAATTTCGCCGCAACCGGGGTCTTATTTGGCCTGATAATTTCACTGGCTTTTAACTACGCGTACGGGACTTCCTCATATTACCCTTCTGCCCCCAACTTTGTCGATCATTTTGAGCACGCTCTCAACGCCGTCTCCATTTCGGCCCTTCTCTGGGCAACTATCGGCGAACTCTTTGGCTTTGGCAGTTTCATCTTTTCGATTGAGCAGTGGTCGCTGCGTAAGCGAACGGTCATCAATTTTGTAACCTATTACCTTGGTCTGAGTGTCTTAGCGATTCTCGCTGGTTGGTTTCCACTTAACGGCGTAAACTTTGCCGTCTTCACCCTGATTTTTGTCGCAATTTACGTCACAATCTGGCTATACAGTTCTTATCGGGCGCGCAAAGAAATCCATGCAATTAACCAAAAAATCAAAAAGAAATAGCACCTGATGCAAAAGCTAAATTGGCCTTAGGGTTTAGTCTTCGCAGGTTTTCATTTTTTTGCTTAACCAGCAATCCAGCCAAAAAGCGAAACAAAATGAGAATAATTGTCTCATAAATTTTCTTGTCATCAATTCGTTCCTAGCATATGATGCACTTGTAAGCGCTTATGTGATCAATTTAACTTAAGAAGGGATCTGTCATTATGGCTAAGGAACGGGTTTGTTTAATCACAGGAAGCAGCGGTGGCATTGCCACGGCAATTTGTCAGGAAATGGCTAAAACATGCAAAACGATCATCGGTTTCGAATATCCCGGTGTTAACCAGGACCACGTCAAGCAACTGGTTGAAGCCGAAGGGGCCGAATTCATCGGGGTTGGCGTAGACATTTCCGATGAAGAATCCGTCAAGAAGGGCTTTGAAGTCGTCAAGAAAATTGGCCGGTTGGATATCCTCGGCAACATCGCGGCCATTGCACCAAACAATGGCCCCAACGGGATGGCTTATCTAACGGACCAGACACCATTGGACGAATGGAAAAAAGTCATCGACGTTAACCTGACCGGTACTTTTCTTGTTACCCGGGCGGCACTGCCTTACATGATGAAGAACAAGTGGGGACGGATCATCAGTGTCATGTCACAAACCGCACGGCACACTACCTACTTCGCCGGTGCTTCCTACCCAGCATCGAAGGGTGGCGTCTCCGCGCTGACCCGGACGGTAGCTTCCCAGTACGGTCGTTATGGCATTACCGCGAACCTGATTGCGCCAGGCTGGACCAAGACACCGATGCTTGAGAACCCAGCACCAAAAGAATACATCGACGCAACTCCTCTTGGTCGGGTCGCGGTGCCAGCAGACGACGCACCGGCCTTCGCCTTCCTCGCCTCTGAAGGTGCCGGCTTTATTACTGGGATTACCATTGACATTAATGGTGGTTTCTTCATTCCACTATAACGTTTACAAAAACTGCGATTGAGATTGCCCAATCGCAGTTTTTTCTTATCAGCAGCCAAGCAGTGTCTTTTCTCAAATCATTCTGGACACCCATCATTGCTTAGCACCGCCAACCCTAGCGAAGCGAATAATCTGCTGGCAGCGCTGAACCTGCCAGGGGCTGATGACGTATTTGGTATTTTTATCTTTGAGTGACTGCACAGGCAGAATAATGGTTACAACGATGCAGCCCAGCAGCGTCAGCACTGCGAAGAGCCAGTCCCAACCGCTGATCAGGTGCTGGCCTGTGACGGTTTCAATATAGGCAATCCCAATCGGCAGGAAGAGGAAAACGGTTGTTGCCAGCCCCGGGTTATACCAGGTCCGCAGCTTAATATTCATCTCCAAGCCGTGGCCGAGGATTTGAAAGAGGCTAAAGAAGATTATACCCAGCCCGAACCAGTAGACCCGGCTAAAGCAAACCGACAAAATATAGAGCACCCAGGCGCTGGTGTTGACCAGGCAGATCGATAATTCGTTGCCCGGGTAGCGATCGGCCAGGGTCGTTTCGTTGTAGACCACCCGGTTGATAATCGTTGGTGCCCCGCCAGGCAGCTGATATTCCTCTACCTGGTGTGCCAGCAGAGCCATGAAATTAAAGATCAGCAACCACTGCACCCGGCTCATCTGGGGCTGTGCAAATACTAGCCACCCCGCCATTAACAGCAAAAGCACGCCACCAATTCGGTACCAGTTTTTAATGATCACTTTCATTTTTCGCCCTCCTAAATGTCTCATTTGTGCTATTTATAATAAGATGAGGCATTTAGGAGGGCAATCTTTTTAGGGACAGCGTGCACACCGCCGGGGCAACTGTGACATTTACCCCCTACTCTTCACCGTCCAATTGTTCCAGCCACTGCAAGGTCCCGGCTAGCTCGGCTGTAAAGCTCGTATCGGCAGTTAACTGCCGGTCCGTAAACCAGCCGTTAATGTTGTTGTAAATATCACCGATCAACAGACTGCGCAGGGTCCGACTGGCCAGCAAGCGAACCTGGGAATGTCGGTAGGTTGTCGCAAGCAGGTCGTGCAGCAATTCCCGCAGCTCTTTCAGCCTGTCCTGGGCAACCATCACCGGTGCGTTTTGCAGCTGGTTGAGGACAAACCGGGTCAGGCGGGGATGAGCCAGTGCCTGGCTGCGTACCGCCAACAGCTGGACACGAAGCCCCGTATCCTCTGCTTGCTTTTTGCAGAAGGAGATCAGCTGTCCCAGGAGATCATTAACAATCGCGGCCTTAAGGGCAGCCTGGTTTTGAAAGTATGGGTAAAGCGCCTGGGAGTGGACTCCAAGGCAGCGGCCAATCGTGGAAAAGGTCGGCTGCTGGTCAGTCCTGATTAGTTCTTTGCCGGTCTGAATGATCAGCTGGCGGTTGAGTTTAGTCATCGTTTTCCTCCTTCGGTTGGTTGGCACGGTAAATCCAGAAAATAAAGAGCAGCATCCAAACCGCCAGGACCACCTGGGTAATCAGCAGTGGCCGGGCAAAACGGGTGGTTGGCTGATGAAAGGTAAAGTCGGCAAGGATTGCGGAAAAGCCGGTTAAATGAGTCGCCACCAGCAGGCTTAGCCAGAGAATCAGCTGGGTGGTCAACCCGGCGATGGACATCAGCCGGTAGGAAACCATGTACGAATTGTTGGCCGCGCTCTGCTGGTCGTACTCTCGAATTGCCTCCTGATTTTGGACGGAAGCAAAGGCCCGGATCAGGAAGATGCCGACAAAGTAGGTATAGAAATTGAAGGTCAGTAAAAGCCCCGCGACGATCCCCAACAGCTCGGTCGTCAGCGTGGAAAAGGGTAGACGAGCACAGAGCACTCGCACCAGCCGCCCACCGATGATAAAGGCCAGCAGGTAGGCGACCGCCATCCAGGCATAGGTCTTGATCCCGTAAGTGACGCCGATGTAGACCGCACTGAAGATCGCGCAAAAATCGGCGCAGAGGCCAAACAGCATCAGCCGCAGCTTTAGCGGCCAGGGCGTCGCCGTCGGGTGGGGCCGGTTAGAAAGTGCAGCCGCGATAATTGCGACGACGATCAGCGCCAGCAGGCCGATCCCCCACATTGCTGGCTGGCCGGTACCAAGGCTGCGCCCGATCCGCACTAGGAAAACGGAACAAAACAGTAGGACCGCCAACACCAGGTTGGGGACACTGATGGTTAAACGTGTCTTCCCCGGATGGCGCAACGGGTCGTAGTAAAAGCCAATCAACCCGACCAGGGCAAAGAGGAGCAAAGCCGCAAAGGACAGGGCCGGCCAGCGGCGTTCCGTCAGGGCCAGCAGTGCAATCAGCCCGATCAAGGAAAGCAACATGACCCAGGCATTACCCTTTTGCTGGTCCGCTGGTGACTGGCGATGGGTCAGGCGAAACTGTTTTTGGACTGACGGGAAAAAGGCCGCCCCGATCCCGGCACCCGCCGCGGAAAGGTCCCACCAAATGGGACTGAGTTCACCAAACATTCCAATCGCAAAGCCACTAAGCGCTGCAATAAGGCCAATCCACCCCAGCAGGTTGTCAGAGTCGTGCGCGCCCCGGACGGCAAAGAGGGCCGTCCGACGAAAAGCATAGAAGAGCGCGAATGGTAAGGCGTCAGACACCACGTCCCCGTGCCGAGAAACCAGCATTAGGTACAGCAAGAATGGCATTAAATTAATCGCAAAGCCGCCAACGTTGAGCAGCAATTGGTTGTGCTGTTTGAAATAAGTACTCATCTTTTTGTCCCCTCATCATTATTTACACACTGTAAATAATAGAAGGACGATTGCAAAATTTCAATCAAAAATGCAAAAGCACCAGCAAATCTTCTCACCGATTTGCTGGTGCTTTTATGAGTTTAGTTGTTTTTCCTCTTCATTTCCAAAATCGGGTACGGGTTCCCCTGGTCGTCCAACGGGGACCGCTTAACGACGGTAAAACCCATGTGCTCGTAAAAGCCGCGGGCCTGCGGGTTCTGTTCATTGACCGCCAGCTCGTCGATCCCGTAGTGCTGGATCCCAAATTCCAGCAGCCGGCGTCCGACGCCCCGGCCCCGCTGGTTGGCGTCGATGAAGAGCATCTCGACCTTCCTGTCGTTGATGCCCATAAAGCCCACCGCCTGGCCGGCATCGTCCTTGGCGATGATGAGGTGTTCCACCCCGGCAAAGGCCTGGGGAACGTATTCCTTGATTGCCGCCACCTCAGCCGGGCTCAAAAAGTCGTGGGTGGCCTTGACCGAGCGCTCCCAAATACCAAGGAGCGTCTCACTTTCGGTCGGGTTGAGCTTGTCTTGTTCAGCGATTTTCATTGCGCGTCCTCCTATCGTTTTCCTCAATTATATCAATTCCTAGTGAAAGCTGTTCTTCTTCAGGTGGTCGGTAATCTGGTCGGCAATCAACTGCATCTGCGCTGGCGTTTCTTGAAAATCGCGCCAGCTCCAGAGATACAGCATCTGAAACATCCCACCCACCCCGAAGAACTGGGCGTAAAGATTGTCCTTAACGTCGCTTTGGGAAAGCTCGCTGTCCTCCAGGTGGTGGGTCCACGAATTGATCAGCAGGTGGAAGCTGTCGTTTTGGCGCAGAATCGTCAGCAGCGCCGTGTGCTGGGCCCAGTAGGTAAAGAAACACTGGACTACCGCCTCAAAGTCATTGGCGTTTTTGAGCTGGGCCATCAACGCCAGGGTTTGTCGATCCACCTCCTGCAAGAGGAGATCCGCAACGGACGAGTAGTGGCGGTAGAAGGTTCGCCGCGCATAGCCCGCCGTCGTGCACAGCTGGGCAATGTTGATCTTGGCGAGCTTTTCCTTCTTCAATAGCCGGTACAGGGCCTCGGTAAAGTCCGCCTGGGTCTGTTCGATCTGCCGCTGTCGGACGTGCTTAACTGTCACGTTTTCGTTCATTCGTGCCACCTCGTCTCTAATTGATTGCGCCTGCTTTCCTCCCAGTATACGATAGCATCATAAAAGTCACAACCATGACATTTAAGGAGGAGAAATTCATGAACTACTACCTGAAAAATTGGTACAAGATCAGCGTCCTGATCGCCGGCCTCATCTTTGTGATTGCTTTAATCGCTCCCTTGGACTTCCGCGCCAAGATGGTCCTCGGGGCAATGGCCATGATCCACCTGCACTTCTACGAAGAAATGGGCTACCCCGGCGGTTTTCCCTTTATGGGCGAATACCTGGAGCTTCACATCACCAACACCGATCCCAAGAGCTGGGACCTCAACCTTGCCACCACGGCCTGGGGCAACGAGTACTTCGCCGTGGCCGTCTACCTGCTGGCCCTGTTGCTGCCGCAATACCGCTGGCTGACGCTGGCCGTAATGCTCTTCGCCTTCCTCGAATTTGCAATGCACACCTTCTTCTTCCCAATCAAGATGAAGTTTTGGTACAACCCGGGCCTTCTGACCGCCTTCTTCGGCCTGACGCCAATCTCGATCTGCTACTTCATCGGCAACCACCAGTACTACTTCAACTGGGTCGACTACGTGCTGGCCATCGTTTGGATTGTTTTCAACTACTGGATGGCCTTCAAGTCGCCAATCTACAAGAAACTAGGCCAGCTGAAACAGTACAGCTTCGGCCAGGACAGCGTTCAGCAATCGCTCAAGTGGCTGAAAAATGTTTATAAAGAATAACTGAAACGGCACCCGACTACTAGCGGTCGGGTGCCGTTTTAACTATTCATTGACAGTTGTTACGTTTTTAACTATGGTAAAACCAATAATTAATTTGGAGGAAGACAAATGGACCTGCGAACACGAAAAATTTACCGGGCACTAATCGCCGCCTGCCAGCAGCTGCTGACCGAGAAGCCCTTCGAGAAGATCACGGTGGCCGAGCTCTGCACGCGCGCCCAAACCAGGCGGGCCACCTTCTATAAGCACTTCGCCGACAAGTATGATTTCCTGGCCTTCATGATTACCACCATCCGCGCCGAAATCATCAATGAAACCGTCCCGCAAGGCGCTTCACCCGTCGCCTATTACCACGCTCTGGTCGATAGCGGTCTGGCCTTCGTCGAAAACCACCGCGCGCTCTTATTGGCGCTCGACAGCAGTCCCGCGGCCACCGGGGTAATCTTGACCCTGAGTGAGCACCCAGGTAAGTCGGGCGACAAGCAGGTCCGAGCGATTTTGCCACCGGGGATGCGCGACGAGCTGGCCGTCCAGTTCCTGACCGGTGCGCTCAACCAGTGCATCCGTTGGTGGCTGCACCATCCCCAAATGAGCAAGGCCGAGATTCAAAAGCGCCTCTACCAGCTCTGCGACCAGTTTTTGACCGGCACCCGTTAATCTTTCGTCGCAACCCGTTCGCACAGCCGGATCATCCGCCCCACGTATAGTGCGGAAAAGATCGTTCCCACGCCGATGCCGTAAAAGGGGCTCCGGCAGACCAGGCAGACGCCGACGGTGATGCAGACCATCGAAAGGTCAAAACAGTTTTTGCAGAGGGAATAGGCCCTTTTCGAGACCTTGGAGATGCTGACCACGATCCCGTCGACCGGGGCCACCACCAAATCCCCCTCAACCATCAGAAAGACGCCAACCGCGCTGCAAGTGTTGCCCAGCAGCAAAATCAGTGACCGCAGAATGATCTCGTGGCCGACCGTGGGCAGAATTGCGTTGTAGAGGTCGACGAACATTCCGAAGACAAACGAGAACGGGATCTCCGCCACCAGTGCCCAGCTAAAGCGGCGCTCAATGATGAACTGGAGAATCACGATCAGTAGGTAGACGATGATGTTGGTCTGACCAAATGTTAAATGGGGAAAGATCCGGCACAGCGAGTACGGCAGGGTACTAAAGGCGGCTACCCCCAGCCCGGACCGGGTATTGAGGTTGATGCCGACGCAGAGCAGGTTCATCCCGATCAAATAGCCGATCAAGCGCCGACTCTCAAGCTTTTTCTTCATCTGCCCACCTCCCCAAGGTTCTTTGTCGCTGCCTCAATAGGGCAATGTAAAGCAGGTCAAAGACGCAGCAGACAATCCCCGTGATTAAAATATAGTTTCCCAGGGAATTACCGTTGAGCTGCCCATAAATCGTCGGGGCGAGCGTCCCCAACCACTTGGCAATGGCAATGCTCTGCGACTGCGCCTTGATATCGGGACGGCGCAGCAGCTGGTCGATAAACATCGCCGACATCGCCGCGTTTTGGGCAAAGGCCGAGTAGATCGACGCCCGCTCCATGGTGCCGCAGTTGAAATAAAAGGCCAGTTGCAGGGCAAAACCAAAGCCCAGCGCCAAACAGGTATAGGGGACAAAAAAGTGCTGGCCCCACTTCGGCAAATACTGCCGGCCAAACTTCAGCCAGGTGGCCAGAACCGCGACGTCGCAGAGCGCCCAGGCGATGTTGGCGATTGACTGGGCCGGGATAAAGGAACGGCTGCCGAAGAACCCGTCCAGGCCGTAGAGCCATTCCCAGGCCAGGTTTAACGCCAGAGCGAAGAGCGGCATCCCGCACGCCCGCTCACGAAAGCCCCGGCGAATCAACTCAATGTAGACCACCGTCCACGCGACTCCGCTGATGCCGACTAAAACTGTTCCAAGCATTTGCATTCCCCCTTGATAGCGTCTATTTCGACTATACGGCCCTGGCATTAAACATCAAGAAGCAAAAAAGAGCAATCCGCAAATTAATTGACAGATTGCTCTTTTTGTTACGCATTTTATTAGATTTGGTTGTAGTAGGCCTGAACGAGCTTGATGAAGTCATCAATCGTGTAGGTGGTGCCAAAGTAGCGTCTAGCATCCCGACGCCAGTATGCGTTCGGGTCGACGTGATCGGTTCCCCCGAGGTAGTTGGAAACCATGTTGTGGGTCCAAACCGTCCCCGAGCCGCTCTTCGTCCCCTTCGTTACCGGCAGATCATACTTCTTCAGAATGTAGGCCGTGTAGTAGGCGGCATTGGCCAGCTGCTTGGCAAAGCCGCGGGCGGAGGTCTCCCGGATCATTTCAAACTGGACAAAGTAGGGATTGGCCTTGGGCCCGGCCCCCTCCGCCATGTACTTAAGGCTGGCAATGTTACGAATCTCGTTGCTGTCGACGAAGGTGTGGACGAAGACCTCCTCCGTCTTATAATTTTCCTCCATGTAAGAGGCTTCCCCGTTGAGTGTCGAATAGTCGGTTCCCGTATCGTGGACGACCACGCCGCGGGGCTTCCCGCTAGCGGTCGCGTAGGATTTATGGTTGAACTTGTGATAAATCCGCTTGGTAATCTTGGCGTGCGGGTAACCCAGCTGGGCCACGTAGCGGTTGACCGGATTAGTCATCGTCAGGTTCAGGTTTTTGGCATTGACGTAGTAGGTCTTGCCACCGAGCTTTACTTTGGCATAGGTCACCTGCTTCTTATCCCGGGTCAGTAGATAGTACTTTTTCACGGTTCCAGAGGCGTTATTCGCGCGGCTTGTCCGTACGCGCGCCGAGAGTGATTTATAGAGATTGGCGTCTTCCTTGACGGTCGCCGTTTGGTTAACCGTGTAGGACAGCGATTTTGACTGCCGGTAGGGCCGGCGGAAAAAGGCCACCAGGGCAATCAGCACCAGGACGACGATCGCCAGCAGCCAGTAGCGATTAAAATTATTTGAATGTTTTAGGTGTCTTTCTGATCGACTTTGATAGTTTTGCATGTTTCTATTTTACAAAGATTTTCTTAAATTAGGGAGGTAGATTATAGAATGAAGTTAGCCACCCAGTTGGTGGTAAATAAAAAACGCCATTCGGCGTGACATCAGGTATCATATTAAGTGAACCAAACCTATATGAAAGGATGTCCGTCAAATGACGCACTTAAATGATACCATGTCTACTATTTTATTGACTACTCATAAAAAGAATGCTCATCTTACTAAAGAAGAACGTGTGATGATTGCGACTTTAAAGTCGCAAGGACTTTCCAATCGCGCAATTGGTCGCCAATTAGGAGTTAATCATCAAACAATTAATAACGAGCTCAACCGTGGTACGGTCCGCCAACTTCGTCGTCAAAAATCTAATGGTAAGATTTACGAATATTCTTACTACATCTATAGTTATGAAGCTGGTCAGGCCACATATCTTGAACATCACCGCCATTCTGGTCGTCGTCGCTTATATTATTCTTCAAAGCAATTTTTACGATTAGCTGATCAGCTAATGCTTGGTGAGTTTGACGACCACCATTACTCCCCACAAGCGGTTATTTATAAGGCTCGAGATTTAATGAATGATGGCACCCTGATCCCAAAGTCGGTTGTAACTTTATATCAATGGATTAATGAGGGTGTGCTTCGTACGTCCAATTTAGACCTCTTTGAAAAACCTAAACGTAAGCATCATCAAACTCATCCGCAAGCTAAAAGGTGCTTAGGGCCTAATATTGCTCAACGACCTCAAACTGCGGACCAACGGTCCGAAATTGGCCATTGGGAACTGGATACAGTTCAGGGACAGAAAAACGGTAATGACAGTGTTGTACTAGTAATGACTGATCGCCTTTCACGAGTTAATATCACGAGTAAAATTGCTGGTAAAACTGCGCATGCAGTAAATCAGTTCTTTATAAATTTGCGCCAGAAAATGGGCACAGATGCTTACTATCGCATTTTTAAGACAATAACCTCTGACAACGGTTCAGAATTTAGTGAGTTAACACAAGTTCACGATCATGTTTTCTATGCTGATCCGTATTCCCCTTGGGAACGTGGATCCAATGAGATCAATAACCGGTTTCTCCGCAAGGAGATTACCAAAGGTGAAGCTATAAATAACTATAGTAGTGCTCAGATCATAGCGACTAATGATTGGATGAATCACTATCCACGAGCTATGTTTAATGGACATTCGTCAATGGATATCTATCGTAAGGCCTTCTACCAAGAGATATCACAGCTCCATCAACCAATAATCAATTGGTCAGTATTATTTATTTGAGTCCAGTGGCTAACTTATTCTTGAAATTTAGGTCTTAAATTAGGGAGCAAATTCGCAACTTTTTATAAAATGATCAAACTTCAGAAACGCTGGGCCAGGGCATCGAAAATCACCAGGGCGGCAATCCCCACCGCCACCGTCAACTGCATCCGGTAGGTGATCTTCAGGTAGGCCGCAAATTCCCGAACGAAGGCGTTGAGGGTGAAGTACCACCTGGTCTTGGCCCCGTAGCCAATGCACTTGAAGCCCTGCCGTTTGGCAATCAGCAGGGCCCGGTAAACGTGGAAGGAGTTCGTCACCAACGCGACCTGGGCGCCGGGTTTTATCAACCGGTAGGAAAACTTGATGTTCTCGTAGGTCGTCCTTGACTGATCCTCCAGGATGATCCGCTCCGCCGGGACGCCGTGGGCCACCGCGTAGTTTTTCATCGCGACGGCCTCGGGGATGACCTCGTCCGGTCCCTGGCCACCCGACATCACCAGCCTGGCGTGCGGGTGTTGCGCTAGCAGGCCGATTGCCCGATCGATCCGGGCCGCCAGCACGGGCGAGACCCGTTCACCGATCAGCCCGGCGCCCAGCACCACCAGGTAGTCCAGCTGGTGCTTCCCGGGATTATAAAGGTTGAGGATCGCGGTCAGGGCGTACATCGAAACCAAAAACAGCAGGTAGAGGGCCACCAGGCTGACGTACTCGTACAGGTAGGTCGTGAAGCTCTGCCGGGCCAGCCGGCCGATAAACGGCCAGACCACCAGGTAGCCCACCAGTAGGATCCCGGTGGCCAGTGACAGCATATTGCGCACCTGCCAGCCTTCCTTGGTCAGAATCCTGACCCCCTCGGCGAGAAACATCACGACCACCGTCACCATAAACAACAGGGTCGCAATCAGGATCAGCAGGGCGATCGCCACCAGGATGCCGAGCAACACTTTGTGGTCGGCACCCGTCACGTTGAAGATGATCATTGCACCGACTAACAGGAGCACTCCCAGACTGATCACCGTCAGGACGGCTAAGGCACCCGTCCAGAGGGTTCGCTTATCGTGGTACAGAACCGCCGCAAAGCTGCCGGCACAAACCAGAAAAAACGCCAGTGCAATGGTTAAGGAACTCGTCACTGCGTCCACCTCCCAAAAGTTTCCCCCATTTTACCAAATTAAACAGGGACCCGACACCACTAAATTAGCGCCGGGCCCTGCATAAGAATAGCCTTATTCAACCGATTCCGAGGCGATAATCAACATCTTACCGTCCAGCGTCCATTCATCAATCGTGGCTGGCATCAGGAGGTGGGTCCCCTTCTTCAGGTCGTAGGTCTTGCCGGCAGCGGTTAGGGTCCCCTCGCCGTCAATGATTGACATCAGGGTGTACGGACCGTGTTCGTGGCGCCGCGTCAGCTTGCCGTTGACCTCCCACTTGTAGACGCTGAAGAATGGCGAGTCGGGCTGGGTGATCAGCGTGGTAACCGTGGAATCACCGACCTTTTCCGTGGTGCTGTGGAGGGCCGGTTCCTTAAACGGCACCGTCGTCACGCCGATCGACTGCTTGAGGTGAAGGGCCCGCTTCTTGCCGGTCTTCTTGTCCACCCGGTCGTAATCGTAGATCCGGTAGGTCGTGTCCGAGCTCTGCTGGGTCTCCAGTGCCATGATCCCCTTGTTCAGCGCGTGGATGGTGCCACTCGGGACGTAGACAAAGTCACCGGTTTTGACCGGCTTCTTAGCGAAGAGCTTGCCCCACTCGCGCTTGTCAATCATCTCCTTGAGCTCTTCCCTGGTCTTGGCGGTGTGGCCATAGGTTAGGTAGGCGCCCTCGTCGGCGTGGATGATGTACCAGCATTCGGTCTTGCCCAGTTCATGCTCGTGCTCCTCGGCGTAGGCGTTGTCCGGGTGCACCTGCACGGACAGGCTCGCCTCCGCGTCCAGAATCTTGGTCAATAAGGGAAAAACCTTGGACTTGGGATTGCCGAAGACTGCGGGGTGCTGGGCGTAGACGTCCGGCAGCAATTGCCCCTTGAATTCACCATTTTCAATCTCGTTAGGACCGTGCGGGTGGCCAGAGATGGCCCAACATTCGCCGATCGTTCCCGCGGGAAGGTCGTAGCCAAAGTCGGTTGCCAGGCGACGGCCACCCCAGATTTTTTCATGAAAAACGGGCTTTAAGAATAACGGTTCTACCATTAATATCACATTCCTTTGCATGAAGCACTCATCATTTTAACATTTCCTATCATAGCGCTAATTTGGCCAATTTCAACTGCTCTTCCGACAGGTCGATTTAGCGGGCAAATTAATTTTCTTAGAATTTTCTCTTAAAAGTTGTTGACAAAGATTAGATTTCCATTATAATGAACCCATAATCAATTAATCGAAACAAACATATCGAAAAGCAGAGTAAGCAGCCAAGCCTTTAAGAGAGCTTCCGGGTGGTGGAAGGAAGCAGGTCTAACTGCCGAAGATGGGCTTGGAATGGTACCGGCGATAGTTAGTCGGTAACGGGTTAGCACACGTTATTCGTGCTAGGTAATTCTAATGATTTAATTAGAGTAACCTGCTGAGGCTGTACCGGTGACGGTACGGCGAATAAAGGTGGTAACGCGAGCACTCGTCCTTTGAATTAGGGACGAGTGCTTTTTTTATTCTAAGCATTCGATCGTGACGATTAATTGAAACTAACAAATGCATAACAACAAGAAAGGGAGTTTTTACTATGCGGAAGAATCGAAAGAAGAGAAATGCAATTATTTGGACCATCGTCGCTGTCTTAGTGATCGTCTTTGGTTACTTTAGTTTTGTTCGGCCCCATCAACAGGCCAAGCGGACGGTGACCGTCGGGATTATGTCCGGGGACAAGAACGACGAGAACCTCTGGAAGTCCGTTGCCAAGACCGCCAAGAATAAGTACAACGTGACGATCAAGACCAAGGAATTCACCGACTACAACCAGCCAAACAAGGCCCTGCAAAACGGTGACGTTGACCTGAACGCCTTCCAACACAAGCTGTTCTTAAAGAACTGGAACCAGGCTCACAAGACCAACATCGTTTCCTTAGGTGACACCTTCATCACGCCAATCCGGGTTTACTCCAAGAAGTACAAGAGCATCAAGGATCTGCCAAACGGTGCCACAATCGCCGTTCCAAACGACGCTACCAACGAATCCCGGGCCCTCACTGTTCTGAAGAACGCCGGCCTGTTCACCCTGAAGAAGGGCACCAAGCTCGCCACTGCTAACTCAATCGCAAGCAACCCGAAGAACATCAAGATCAAGGAACTGGCTGCTGACCAAACCGCACGTTCCTTAAGCAACGTTGACGCCGCCGTTGTTAACACCAACTACGCCCAAGCCGCTGGCATTAATTACAAGTCCGCCATCTTCGTTGAACCAATCAACAAGGACGCTAAGCAATGGGTCAACGTCATCGCCGTCAAGAAGAGCGACAAGAACAACGAACTGTACAAGGACGTTGTCAAGGCTTACCAGACTGAAAAGACGAAGCAATTCCTGAAGAAGCACTACGGCAGTGCCGAAATTCCAGCCTGGAACCTGAACTTCAATAAGTAATAAGCGGAGGGATTTGCATGGCAGAACCAATCATTAACTTACAAGATATTGATGTGACCTTTAAGCAGGGCAAAAAGGTTGTCCGTGCCGTCCAGGACGTCAACCTGCAGATCCAGCCCGGCGACATTTACGGGATCGTCGGTTACTCCGGTGCCGGGAAATCAACCCTGGTCCGGACGATCAACCTCCTCCAAAAGCCGACCGCTGGGACGGTGACCGTCGATGGCGACACCTTCTTCAGTGACCACCAGCAACGGGTTTCCGGCAAGGAGCTCCAGACTAAGCGCCGGAACATCGGAATGATTTTCCAGCACTTCAACCTCCTAAACGAAACCTCGGTGATCGAAAACGTCCTCTTCGCCCTAAAGCACAGTGACCTGGACGACGACGCCCAGGAAAAGAAGGCGCTCGAACTGCTCGACCTGGTCGGCTTAAAGGATAAGGCCGAATTCTACCCGGTCCAGCTCTCCGGTGGTGAACAGCAGCGGGTCTCAATCGCCCGGGCGCTGGCCAACGACCCGAAGATCCTGATCTCCGACGAAGCGACCTCGGCCCTCGACCCACAAAACACCAACCAGATCCTGGACCTCTTGAAGCGGCTTAACCAGGAGCGTGGCCTGACCGTCGTCCTCATCACCCACGAAATGGACGCTGTCAAGCGGGTTGCCAACAAGATCGCCGTCATGGAACACGGCAAGATCATTGAAAAGGGTGCCCTCCAGGACGTCTTCCTGCGGCCAAAGCAGGAATTGACCCGGCAGTTCGTCGGTGGCTCCCTGGCCGCCGTCGATACCCTGAAGGCCTTCAACCTCGACCACCTGGCCGACAACGAAGAGCTCTTCCAGCTGGTCTACAACGGCAATAACGTCACCCAGTCAATCATCGTTGAGCTCTACAAGCGGCTCAACGTCGAAGCAAGTATTCTCTACGGGAACGTCGAAGTTCTCTCCGGCCAACCGGTTGGGACCCTGTTCGTCGTCGTCAAGGGGGACGATCAGCAGCGCAAGGACGCCGTTAAGTTCCTGCACGATAGTAACGTTACCGTAACCAAGATTGATGATAGGAGGATTTGGAATGAGTAGTATTTTTCCTAACGTAGTGGAACTCGGCTGGTCCGGCGATAACGGCTGGGGCACGTCGATTCTCCAAACACTGTACATGACTTTCTGGCCCGCCATCTTTGCCGGCCTACTCGGACTCTTCTTCGGAGTCGCCCTCGTCGTTACCGAACCCGGTGGCATCCTGGAAAACAAGGTCTGGTTCAACATCTGCGACAAGCTTGTTTCCATCTTCCGGGCCATCCCATTTATCATCCTGCTGGCCTTCATCGCACCGTTCACCCAGCTGCTGGTCGGTACCCAGATCGGGACGACCGCGGCCCTGGTGCCACTGACGGTCGGGGCCTTTGGCTTCTACGCCCGGCAGATTCAGGTGGCCCTGGAAAGCGTTGATCACGGTAAGATCGAAGCCGCCCAGGCCATCGGGGCAACCAACTGGGACATCATCCACGACGTCTACCTGCGTGAAGGGCGGTCCGAAATCATTCGGGTTTCAACCGTTACCCTGATCAGCCTGGTCGGCCTGACCGCCATGGCCGGGGCGATCGGTGCCGGTGGCCTGGGGAACACTGCCATCTCTTACGGTTACGATCGTTTCAACAACGACGTCACCCTGGTGGCCACCCTGCTGGTCCTCTTGTTCGTCCTGATCATCCAGATCGTCGGTGACCTGCTCGCCAAGAAGTTCAACCACCAGGATCGTTAATTTGCGCTAATTGTTTGATTGGAAGGAGTAGTCGTTCTTATGGAAGATAGTGAAAAGGTAAAGATTCTGCAGGACCTGATCAAGATCCATTCCGTCAATGGCAACGAGGTGGCGGTCGCCCGCTACCTGCAAAAGCTGCTTGCGGCCCACGGCATTGAAGCGACCGTCGACGAGTTCGGCGATCACCGGGCCAACCTGACCGCCCAGATCGGTCAAGGCAGCGATCCACGAGTACTCGCCCTGACCGGGCACCAGGACACGGTCGCCGTCAGCGATCCCGAAAGCTGGCAGCACGACCCGTTTGGTGCCGAAATCGACGGCGACCGTCTTTACGGACGTGGAGCCGCCGACATGAAGAGCGGCCTGGCCGCCCAGGCCCTCACCTTGATCGAGTTAAAGGAGGAAGGTCAGCTGCCAGCCGGCACGCTGCGCTTCATTGCCACGGCCGGTGAGGAATACGGGACGCCAGGGGCCAACCGCCTCGAACACGCGGGCGCGGCAAAGGACATTGACGCCCTCGTCGTTGGTGAACCAACCAGCGGCAACGTCATCTTTGCCCACTCCGGCAGCATGAACTACCAGGTCACCAGCCTCGGCAAGTCCGTCCACAGTTCCCGCCCCGCCGACGGGATCAACGCCATCAGCGGTTTGGTTGCCTTCATCCAGGCCGAAAACCAGCTCTTCGACGACGTGCAGGACGACCCTTACTTGGGAAAGCTCCAGCACAGCGTCACCGTCATCAAGGGCGGTGACCAGGTCAACACGATTCCGGACCGGGCCATCCTGCAGGGCAACATCCGGCCCACGGCGGTCTTTGACAACGACAAGGTCATCGCGCGGCTCAAGCAGACAATCGCCCACATCAACCAGACCACTCCTTACCACCTCGAATTAACAATCCTAATGAGCTTTCGGCCGGTGGCGACCGATCCCAAGAGCAAGTTCGTGCAGGGCATCCTAAGTGCCGCCCAGACGAACTTTGATAAGGAGATCAAGCTCGACATCATCAACGGGGCCACGGACGCCAGCGTCTTCACCTTGCACCGGCCGGACCTTCCGGTGGTGGTGCTCGGCTGCGATAAGTGGGAGCGTGCCCACCAAAAGGACGAGTACACCACCATCTCCAGTTTTCTTTCTACCATTAAAACCTACAAACAAATCGTCCATGATTTCTTCGATTAGAAGATTATTAACTCCCTTCCAAACGCTGAGAATTTTCCTCAGCGTTTTCTTTTGGCAATAAGTTGATAATCCGGCGGGTTCATTCACATTTGTTTAAGAAAAGGTGAAGATTCATTTTGGCGAATCATTTTTCGTTCACTATCCACTTTTTGGACAATTTGGACCCTACCACCCTAATGGGAACACACTACCAGATTATTAACTATTCCTAAGCGTTTAATAAGCATTGTCGCCGGTTTTGCTTAGCAAAAAATTACCCAATTATTATCAGCGTAATGGCAGAAACTTGCTATAATATGGGTGTTGAAAGATATCAGAGCTTATTTAGAAAAGGAAGGGTGTTTACCATGATGTCAGCTCTTAGTAACATGATCGCTGTTGTAAGTTTCATTGGAATTATTTTGGCTTCTGCTGCCGGGATGTTTATAGGTGGTAAACCCCAAGAATAACTAATCCAAGCAATTATTCATTTATAAGCAAAGGCCCCAACTCAAACGAGCTGGGGCCTTTGCTTTTTCTTTATTCAAATAATGCACGGTACTGCCCGTAACCTTCCTTCTCCAGGTCGGCCAGTGGGACAAAGCGCAGGGCCGCTGAATTGATGCAGTAGCGCAGCCCGCCCCGGTCGGTTGGACCATCGGTGAAGACATGGCCCAAATGGGAGTTGGCTTGCTGACTGCGAACCTCGGTGCGTTCCATTCCCAGGGACTGGTCCCGTTTTTCCGTCAGCTTGGCGATCGGCTTGGTAAAGGACGGCCAGCCGCAGCCGGCATCGTACTTATCCAGCGAGGAAAACAACGGCTCCCCGCTGACCACGTCGACGTAAATTCCCGGCCGGTCGAACTGGTCGTACTTACCGGTAAAGGGCCGCTCGGTCGCCGCCTCCTGGGTGACGGCGTATTGCTCCGGCGTCAGGCGCCTGCGCAGTTCTTCTTGCTTTTCCATTCTCGATTCCCCCTTTAATTGCAAAAGGGGCCCAGCCGAAACTGCGCCCCAAGTTATTGAAAAAGATAACGTGGAAAATAACCGTGGGGCTAGTGTCTAACTACGGACGAAAGCCGACGCCTTCAGCGCCGACTCCCGCCCTAGGTTAGCCATACGCCCCACTTTAGTGGTTATTTTCCACTTCCAATCTTAATTATACTTATTTAACCTCAACCGGTGAAGCAGGTTGCTCACCCTTGACCAGTGCCAGGTTGTTATCGAAGGCCAGAACGACCATGTTGCGAACCGCGTGTGTCGTGTAGAAGGCCGTGTGCGGCGTTACCAGGACGTTTGGCCGGTCGATTAAATCCTTGAGCCGGGCGTCCGGGAATTCCTTGCCCCGCCAGTCTTCGTTGAAGATCCCGACCTCGTTTTCATAGGTGTCCATCACGAAGCCAAAGAGCTTGCTGGAATCAAGTGCCCGGATGACCGCGTCGGTATCAACCAATGCTCCACGTGAAACATTGACCAGGACCGCGTCATCCTTCATCTTGGCGATCGTCTCATCGTTGATCATCTTGATCGTGCTCTCCAGGGCCGGCACGTGTAGCGAAATCACGTCGGCCTGGCGATAAATGTCATCCAGTGAATCGACGTAGTAGCCGGCTGCTTCCAGCTTCGGGTCATGGAAGACGTCGTAGGCAATAACCTTGGCGCCGAAGCCCTCCATGATCTGCATGTAGACCTGACCAATGTGGCCGGTCCCGACCACCCCGATCGTCTGGTCACGCACCTCGCGCCCGATCGTTGGTGCCCAACGCAGGTCACCCGCGGCAATCTTGGCGTCGAGGACCTTCGTCTGACGCAGGATCCGGGCCGTCTGAATGGCCGCATGCTCGGCAATCGCGTTTGGTGAGTAAACCGGCACGTTGGTGATTTCAAAGCCGCGTGCCTTGGCGGTTGCCATATCAATGTTGTCGACACCGACGTTCCGCAAGGACATCTTGGTAATCCCCTCGTCGGCCAGGGCGTTGAGGGTCTCTGGCGTGTAGTCGAGCTGCTGGTAGACAACCACCCCGTCAGCACCGGCGGCCTTGGCGGCGGTGTCCGGCGTCAGCAGGTCAGCCGTGTAGTCGACCTCAACCTCGGGATGGTTTTTTGCCCATTCCTTTAAGTAGGGTTCTTCATCTTTACGAATACTGTACGCGAAAATCTTGGTCATAGCGTTTCCTCCATTTCGTGGTGCGAATACTGTCAGTTGGGGCCGAGACGGCTCTTCTAATTTCATTATCCCGGAACCGATTTCACAAGCCAAGCAGTCGACCCGAAACATTGCCAATTCTTAAAGAGTTGTTCTTGCTTGATCCCCGCGCCACCAACCGTCATAATTGACCCCAAAGACTTAAAGGAGGCTTTCTTATGTTCGCTTTACCCCTCGGCATCGGTCAGGTTCACGCCTTCCACGAATTGTTCAAGGCCAATCCACGGCTGGCCATTATCGTCCTGCTTCTTCTGATCGCCCTGGCCTTTTACTTCAATAACCGGCGCTAGTCGTCAATCATCTATTTACACTCTTCCACCAATTTGTCTTAAAAAGCTGCGTTAATCCGGCACTTATTCTATAATTAAGATAGTAATACTTTGGGAGGGGTGTTAAATTATGAAACGTTTATCGAATAAGCAAAAGCTGGCCATCATCCTGGCAATCGCCACGGTGGCCCTAATCCTGCAGTACGCTCTTCACCAGCCACTCTGGGCCCAGGGACTGGTCACGATCGTGGGGGCGATCATGGCCATCAACATGTTCATCGGGATGATCAAAACCCTGCGTTCCGGCAAGTACGGGGTCGACCTGCTCGCCATCATGGCGGTGGTCGCCACCCTTTCGATCAGCGAGTACTGGGCCGCCATGGTGATCCTGGTCATGCTGATCGGCGGGGATGCCCTCGAGGACTACGCCGCCCGCAAGGCCAACTCGGAGCTCAAGTCCCTACTCGACAACTCGCCGCAAACCGCCCACCTGCTGACCGCGACCGGCACCAATGACGTTGAGGTCGATCTGGTCAAGGTCGGGCAAAAGGTCCTGGTCAAACCCGGGGAGCTGGTCCCGGTCGATGGACAAATCATCAAGGGGAGCGGATCCTTCAACGAAGCCTCCCTGACCGGGGAATCCAAGCCGGTCGACAAGGAAATCGGCGACACGGTGATGTCCGGGTCGGTCAACGGTGACAACGCGGTCACGATCACCGTCACCAAGCTGGCCAAGGACAGCCAGTACCAGCAGCTGGTGAAACTGGTCAAGGAGGCCGAGAGCACCCCGGCCCACTTTGTTCGGCTAGCCGACCGGTACGCGGTGCCCTTCACCATCCTCGCCATCGTGATTTCGGTGACCGCCTGGTGGCTCTCCGGCGACCCGCGGCGCTTCGCCGAGGTGCTCGTGGTTGCCTCGCCGTGTCCGTTGATCCTGGCGGCGCCCGTTGCCATGGTTTCGGGGATGAGCCGGGCCTCGCGGAACGGGATCGTCGTGAAGACCGGGAGCGTGCTTGAGAAGCTGGCCGCTGCCAAGACGGGCGCCTTCGATAAGACCGGGACGATCACCAACGGGCAACTGACCGTCGATGAGGTTCTCCCGGCTGCCGGTGCTGACAAGGACAAGCTCCTGCAGATCGCGGCCAGCGCCGAACAGGACTCGTCCCACATCCTGGCCCGGTCCATGATTGCCTACGCCAAGGACGCGGGAACCAAGCTCCTGGACGTCAGTGACCTGACCGAAACTACTGGGATGGGGGTTGCCGCCAAGATCGATACTCAGGTGGTCAAGGTCGGCAAGCTCAAGTTCGCCGCGCCCGACAGCGGGCAGCCTCTGCTGAAGACGACCGCCATCTACGTCAGCCTTGACGGCCACTACTACGGGGCGGTCACCTTCACCGACCACATCCGGCCAGAAGCCGCCAAGACGATGACCAAGCTCAAGGAGCTCGGCGTCACCAACCTGATGATGCTGACCGGGGACCAGCGGGCAATCGCCGAGCGGGTCGCCAAGCAGGTCGGGATTACCGACGTCCGGGCCGATCTCCTGCCAAAGGACAAGATTGCCGCCTTGAAGAGCGTGCCGCAGGATCTTCACCCCGACTTCATGGTCGGCGATGGGGTCAACGACGCGCCATCCCTGGTTACCGCCGACGTCGGGATTGCCATGGGGGCCCACGGTTCTTCGGCGGCCAGCGAATCAGCCGCGGTCGTGATCCTAAAGGACGATCTCTACAAGGTTGCCAAGGCGGTGGCAATTTCCGAGGACACCCTGAAGATTGCCCGTCAGGCCGTCTTGATCGGGATTGCCATCTGTACTCTCTTGATGCTGATTGCGACGACCGGGATCATCCCGGCCTTCGTTGGCGCCATGCTCCAGGAAGTGATCGACACCGTCTCGATCCTCTGGGCGCTGAAGGCACGGCAGTTACATGATTAAAAGTGAGTAGAAGGTAACAAAAAGAAGAACCATTCAGAGTTTCAAATGAAATCCTGAATGGTTCTTCTTTTTTGGGGCTTTAAAATGTTGAGTACTGATCATCTAACGAAAGGAGCAATCAAACTATAGCTTTTTGCCCTTAGTTACGCTTCTTCCGCTTGGCCAAGCCAAACATACTTGTCAGTCCAACTAACATCAAGCCGGCAGCTGCGGCTTCGGAATGGTCATTACCAGTTTGCGGTAATTGACTAGCCGACGTTTGCTGGGACTGCTTTGAACCAGCAGCGGATTGTGATTGGACATTGTTAACAACAGGACTAGCGTTTGTCCCCGTTTGACTGTTGCTGGATTGGTTTGAACCAGTGTCCGGCCGCTTTGCTTGCGAATCCGCGCCACTAGCATTCTGTTGTTGGCTCTTAAGGCGAATGATGATCGGTTCGTTGTTGGCCTTAAAGGTATATGAGGTCGGCAGGGTCTGGCCATCGGCGAGCTCATAGCCGTCCGGAATACTGATGTTGAGGGCAATCGTTTGGCCAGTCTTACCACTGATCGTGAAGTCAGAACCAATCTGTTGGTTGGTGTCCGCATCAACGAAGCGGTAGACATTCGTCTGGTCATCGCCGGTGTAGTTAACCACCACGGTCGTATCCGTTGTGGAGCCATTAACCGTTACTTGCGGTACTTCGGTTTGACTAGCCGTGTAACCGGCAACGACTGGGACGGCAACGGCAGCCCATTCACCGACTGACCAAACGCCATAGCTGGTTTGGCCAGTCACGACATCGTAGCTTGCCGTCCGGTGAAGGGTGACGGTTTGCACTTGACTGCTGGTCCCGTCAACCGGGTTATTAATGATGATTGTCCGGGTAACCGTCTTCGTAGCCTGTGGATCCGTAGCGCTGGTATCCCGACGCTGGTGCTTCAGGCGAATAACGATCGGCTGGTTAGTGGCTTCAAAGGTGTACGAAGTTGGCAGGGTTTGGCCATCGGCGAGCTCATAACCTTCAGGAACACTAATGTTAAGGGCAATCGTTTGACCAGTTCTACCGCTAATCATAACGTCAGAACCAACTTGCTGATCATTGTTATCCGTATCGACGAAACGGTAAACGTTGGTCTGGTCATTTGCAGTGTAATTAACCACCACGGTTGTATCCGTTGTTGAACCCGTAACTGTTGCTTGCGGTACTTCGGCTTGACTGGCCGTGTAACCGGCAACGACTGGTACAGCAACGGCAGCCCATTCGCCAGTGGACCAGTCTCCGTAAGTGGTTTGCCCAGTAACGGCATCATAGCTTGCCGTCCGGTGAAGGGTAACGGTTTGGGCTTGCCGACTGGTTCCGGCAACCGGGTTATTAATAATGATTGTCCGGGTGACCGTCTTCGTAGCTTGAGAGTCCGTGTCACTTGTATCCTGGCGCTGGTGCTTCAGACGAATGACAATTGGCTGATTAGTGGCCTTAAAGGTGTATGAAGTCGGCAGCGTTTGGCCATCAGCGAGCTCGTAGCCTTCAGGAATACTAATGTTGAGGGCAACTGTTTGGCCAGTTTTACCGCTAATCGTGACGTCAGAGCCAACCTGTTGATTATTATTGTCCGTATCGACGAACCGATAGACATTAGTCTGCTCATCCCCGGTGTAATTGATCACCACGGTTGCATCCGCTGTTGAACCGGTAACCGTCACGGCTGGAACTTCAGCTTGGCTGGCCGTGTAACCAGCAACAACTGGTACGGCAACGGCAGCCCATTCACCGACTGACCAAACGCCATAGCTGGTTTGGCCAGTCACGACATCGTAGCTTGCCGTCCGGTGAAGGGTGACGGTTTGCACTTGACTGCTGGTTCCGTCAACCGGGTTATTAATGATGATTGTCCGGGTGACCGTCTTCGTAGTCTGTGGATCCGTGTCGCTGGTATCCTTACGCTGGTGCTTCAGCCGAATGACGATCGGCTGGTTGGTGGCCTTAAAGGTGTATGAAGTCGGCAACGTTTGGCCATCAGCGAGCTCATAGCCCTCAGGAATACTAAGACTAGGGCTGAGTGTAATCGGTTGATCTGTTTTGCCTTCGTAAGTATGATCTGAACCAACTTGGGCATTGTTGTTATCAGTATCAACGAAACGGTAGGTGACTGACTGAGGATCAGTTACCATCACGACGTAAACGGGGCCCAAGAGTTGCGTGCCATCAGCTAAGGTAAAGCCGTTACCATAAGAGATGCCTTCGTCATATTTGGCG
Source organism: Limosilactobacillus sp. (assembly GCF_022482365.1). Taxonomy (NCBI): domain Bacteria; kingdom Bacillati; phylum Bacillota; class Bacilli; order Lactobacillales; family Lactobacillaceae; genus Limosilactobacillus; species Limosilactobacillus sp. The sequence goes on along the minus strand of NZ_JAKVPE010000001.1, from coordinate 1,778,934 downwards.
ATCGTTGAGCTATCGGAATCAAAGCTGGCGCCACTAGCGGTGTAGCCACTATCCTTGAAGCCATTGTTGTCCCCAAACTGCTCAATGATATGTGACGCATCACTGCCCGTGTAGCGGTGATAACCGGCCCATTGAGAGGTGTCCGCGAAACCATAAATGTCGCTATAACCATGATCATATATCATGACCTGAGGAGAATGGATATCCCCGGTGCTGCCATTGTAGCCAGCTAGTTGCAGCGGTGATAGAGTGGTGATTCGCTGGCCATCGGTGCCAATAGCGACCACGCTGGGATTTTCCAGATATTTTAAAGTCAAACCGATGGTGTCAGGTAATTTTTCGACATTATCATAATCGCTGCCAAGCAATTGAAGCTGGAAACCAAGGTAACCGATTATATTAATATATTGAGCTAACTGGGGATTATCAAAAACCAAAGAATAAGGTGAAGCAGAATCATTCGAAATAATCAAATAGTAATGGCTCAGCTCCTCATCAGAAATATTAGGCCCAATCAGCCAGCCATTATAGTGATTTGAGTAACTAGGAACACCTTCTTTACCCGTTGGGAAAAGGTACATGGTCGAGCCTTGCAGGAATGTTCCCCCATTAGAACCATCATTGCCGCGGGGGTCATTAGCCAGCTGGTTATCAACACTCGTAAATTCCCATAGTCCTTGTTGGATAATAGTGTTGTCGCTCGCATCCAGAACATCACCGGTATAGGTGTAGGTGAATTTGAGGGAATCGTTGTTGGTTCCCAGCCGGCCGTCATCACTTACGCCAGTCGGTAGACCATTAGCGCCGTAGTTAACCTTGACCTTTTCGTAGTTGAAGGTGAAATTGAGTGATTTAGTTTCATCAGCGTGAACGACTCGGTGATCAGGTGCGACTACCGGAATGTAGATGTATTGTTCACTGGCATTGGTGAAGGTATAAGTGGACGGCACAGTGACACCAGGCACTAGTGAGTAACCAGACGGAACGTTGAGGGTCAAATCTACTGTTTGGCCAACAGTTCCTGAGATAGTACTTTCAGTTCCGACTTCTTTGCTGCCTTCCCGGTAAACGATAGTTGCCGAAGCTTGCTCAGCTGGAGTCTCGCTTGCCGGGGCAGCAGCGACACGCTTAGAGTTAGCGACAGTAGCTGCAGGAGTATTCTGACTACTGCTCTCAGAAGCCGCAGAATTTACTTCTGAAGATAACGTGCTTTCGTTATTTGACGAACTAGCACCAGAATCATTACTAGTCGAAGCTGATGTTGAGTCAGCAGGACTTCCGGAGCCGAGAGTAATAGTATTACTGTTTTGTAAATTAGAAGCACTAGAACTGGTGACATTCTCGCTCGGCATTGCCGTGTTGCCAGCTTGGGTAACTGTAGCTCCCATGGCGTCAGCATGAGCAGTACCTAAAAAGAAGGTGGTGGACAGCAAGACCGAGGCCACCCCGATGGATAACTTGCGCAAACCAAACCGCTGGTGCGTAGCTGCATTACTAATCAATCGTTGCTTCATCAAATGGTTATTCTTAGATAACATAGAGAAAGCCCCTCCTGTTTATTTAGCAATCGATAAATTGCTTGCTTATGTCAGTTAACATTATAACTACTGTTCATGAATAAATCACGGTAAAAGCAAAAAAATTGCGGATAATAAGAGCAAAAACTGCCATAGTAAGATTAACCTAATTAGCGGAGCTTTCTAAATGAACATTTTCCAAATCAGTGTCTTTTTATATTATTGTTCACCACTTATCTATAGATCAATAATCTTTTGACCATTTCCAATTAGGCCCGTAATTAAAGACGAAATAAAATGCGCTGCTTTTAGGGCAACAAAAAAGTTCAGAACGATTTTTTCGCTCTGAACCATTTTTTAATTTTAATCCCGCCGCAGCTGCATGCGGTCGTTAAAGAACTTGGTCAAGAAGAGGACGACGGCCAGGTAAATCATCCAGAGAATCCACGGGGTTGCCGACGAATCGAGAAGGTTGAAGAGCCAGCCCAGTGAACCGATAAAGTGGCCGTTGCTGTAGTCGAGAGTTACGCCATCGACGGCTGACATCAGCATCATCAACAGAATAATTATCACTATCGGTATGCCGATTCCGACAATTACCTTCCACTTCCGATTGAGGAGGCCAAAGCCATTGCCGATTGCCTGGAAGGTCAGCACCGTTGTCAGCAGGCCCAGCAGGTGAATCAGCAGCGCGCTCCAGCTGCCCATTGGCCGGTAGGTAAGGGCCAAGAGCTCGTCGATCAGGTCAATCAAAATGGTTGAAAGCATTAAAGCTAAGAGGCGTCCCTGCCACATTGTTCGCCGTGAAACACCATTTTGAATCGCCCACTTAAAGTCGATGTAGGGCGTCACCAGAAAGTAGATGGCCAGAACGATCGGCAGAATATTCGCCAGGGTGGTCGGAATTCCCTGCAGGCTGACCAAGAATGATTGCAGATTATGGTTAAAAATCAATGCCAGTAAATCAAAAACCAGCTCAACGCCGACCACCCAGGCCGCGGCGGTCAGGGCCGTAATACCCAGCTGGTGCAGGACGTTGGTCGTGACCATTTCCTTCTTCGTGCTAATCATGGTTGTTTTCCCCTCCGTTCGTTAAGTAGATAAATAAGTGCTGCAGGTCGTAGTGGCCAAGCTGAACCTGGTCGGGCAGGATCCGGTCGTCGTCGAGGTCATCGTAGACGTAAGCGGTCCGCAGTTTCCCCATGTCTTCGACCTTCAGGACCCGCAGGCCGGCGGTGTACTGGTCAACCAGCTTGGCCGGGCCGCTGACGCTGTGTGCCCGGTCCAGCATCTCCTGGACGTCCGAATCCGCGATAACCTTGTGCTGGTCAATGACGATGACGTGTTCCACCAGCTGCTGAACCTCCTCGATCAAGTGAGTCGAGAGCACGAAGGTCCGCGGCTGGGCCTGGTAGCTCTTCAGGAGTTCCTGGTAGAAAAGCTCCCGGTGGCTGGCATCCAGGCCGAGCACCGGTTCATCCAGCAAGACGTAGTCAACCGCCACGTTGAGGGCCAGGATCATCTTGGCAATCGTCTGTTCCCCGGTCGACAGGTTGTTGAGGTGGGCCGATTCATCGAGACCGAACAGCTTTAACTGGCGTTCCGCCGTCTGGTAGTTGAAATGCCCATAGGCGCCGTTGGCCAGGTCGAACATCCGCCGCACGCTGGTCCGCTTCGGGTAAAGGTTGGCCTCGCTCATCAGGAAGATCTTGCCCAGAGCGTCATCATTGTTGTTGATGTTCTCCTTGCCCAGCTCAACCGTGCCGCTGGTCGGAAAAATCCGGTTGGTGATAATGTTGAGCAGGGTCGACTTCCCGGCCCCGTTGCTCCCCAGCAGGCCGTAGATCTTGGCCGGCGCCAGAGTAAACGAAACGTCGTCCAGGACCTCCCGATGTCCGAAACGCTTCGTGACGTGCTTAATGCTTAATTGTTCCATCGTGTTCCCCCCGTTCGATCAGTTCAATCAGGTGCTCCGTGGTGATGCCGAGCTTGGCGGCCTCGACCAGGAGTTTTTTGACGTAGTCGTTGTAGAAATTGTCCTTGCGCTGCTCCATGATTTTCTGGCGGGCCCCCGGGCGGACAAACATCCCGATGCCCCGTCGTTTTTCCAGCAAACCCGCATCCACCAGCATGTTCATCCCTTTCAAAACGGTGGCTGGATTGATGTGCAGCTGCTGAGAAAGCTGGGTCGTTGACGGCACCTGGCTGTCCTCCTCAAAGGCCCCGGTGAAGATCATCTCTTCCAGCTGTGCGGCCAGCTGTTGGTAGAGCGGTGCCGATTCGTCAAACTTGAATTGCAAAGGATCACCTTCTCTTCGCTTGGTTACTTATTTGGTTAATTACTTATGTAACTAAGTATATAGGCAACCATATCAAAATGCAAGTAAAAATCACCTGACGATCTCTCATCAGGTGATTTGATTAATCAAATAACAATTCATACATCCGCGGCGCCAGGGGCCGGTCCAATAGCAGGTCCATCCCCACCGCGGCTTTTTTCTTCGGCCCCAGCTGCTCTTCTTTAACCGTGCCGGGCTGAATCTTAGCCGGGCCCAGGTAGTAGAACTGCTTGCCGGCCGCGTCCGAACGCTTGACGAAGAGGTGGAGCTGCACCTTGGGCTGGCCCTCGTCGACGCCGGCCAGCAGCTCCTGCACCTCTGGTGAGCTCAAGTGGCGCGGGCTCCGGGTGTACCAGCGCAGTGACTGGCCGTTGCGCAGCTGGTTATCATAGACGGCGTTGCGTTTTTCCCCGTCGTCCTTGTGATAGGTGATGAAGATCGGGCAGACGTCCCCGGCCACCCGGTAGCCGTACATCGGCGCACTGACGTCCAGCGGCCAATTCAGCAAGCGGCAGACGTCCAGTCGGCTGTATTGCCGGTACAAGGTGAATTGGCGCGCCGGGTCGTAGCCGTGACTGATCACCAGGCCGGTGGCAACGGCATCCGTAAAGAGCTTAGCGAATTGGGAATTGTCCTGCAGGGCCGCCGTCAACTGCGGACTTAACCGATAACCGTTATCCGTCTGAATGACCAGCGGCTGCCCACCGTAACGGGCCTTTTTCGTCTGCTTGCCGGCCTTCACGTCGAAGAAATCCAGCGAGAGGATTGCCAGCACGGACCGCAGCGTGGCCGGATCGGCGCTGGCCCCCGCCCTTTTCAACAGTTCCCGGCAACGCTCCCGCGAACACGTGGCGTGGTCCACCAGTTCCCGCAGCAGCAACAGTTCGTGGGGTCGCTTGCCGTTCAGCAACTCCTTGGTCACAAAGGAAAGGACCGCACTCTCCCCCTTGCTCAAGGTCACTCGCTCCCCCATCCGGGTCAGGAAGTTGCCGTAGTGGGCTAGCCGCGAATTAGCCGCGAAGACCAGTGGCGAGGTTGAGCCGAAGCGCTGAAAGTCGCGCAGGTAGGGTACCCGGCCCAGCTTGTTCTTCAGCTCCTGGTAGGATTGGCGCAGGCTGGTCATCGAATCGAGCTTGGTTTGCCCCAGAGAATGCAGGATCTGTGCGGTGGCCACCCGGGTGAAGTTAATTGTCGAGAGGCCGACAATTCCGGGCAGGCGGGTCTCGGCCCGGGCCCGGTCAAGACTGCGGCTGGTGTCGTGATTAAGTGCCAGTGGAATCAAATAGTTGTTTTTGTAGTTGCCGATGAAGTCCAGGACGGTCAGGTAGTCCTTGCCCGGGTACTTGCGCAGGCCCCGGCCGAGCTGCTGGAGGAAGACGATCGCCGACTGGGTATTGCGCAGCATCACGACCTGGTTTAAGGACGGGATATCGACCCCCTCGTTGAAGAGGTCGACGGTGACGATGTACTCCACTTTTCCGGCTTCCAGGTCCTGGACCGCTTGGTGGCGCCGCGCGACTGAATTCTGGTTGGTCAAGGCGACAGCCGGATGACCCTGGGCGCTGAACTGGGCCGCCAGTTCGTGGGCCTCGTCCTGGCGAGAACAGAAGACTAACCCCCGTGGCTGCCGGCCGCAGTAGCCATAGTAGTCCAGCTGCCGTAAGACATAGTGCACCCGTTCCGGGGCCACCAGCCGCCGCAGCTGGGTGGTCTCATCGATCGTCGTGTCACCGACCGTGTAGTCCTGGACACCGACGTAGTGGAACGGCGCCAGCATCCCCGCCTCCAGGGCATCCTGCAGGCGGATCTCATAGGCCAGGTGGTAGTCGAAATTGGCGTAGACGCTCTGCTGGTCGGGGCGGTCGGGTGTGGCCGTCATCCCCAGCCAGAATTGTGGCCGGAAGTGTTCCATGATCCGCTGGTAGGACGGCGCGGCCACCCGGTGAACCTCATCGATCAGGATGTAGTCGAACTCGTCCGGGGCAAAGCGCTCCAGCACCGCCGGCTGGCTCATCGTCTGAACGGTGGCGAAGAGGTACTTGGCCCCGGTATCATGGCGGTCCCCCGTCAGCATCCCGAAGTCCGTCGCCGGGCCGCCGATTACCCGTCGAAAGCTGGCCAGTGACTTACGGGCGATCTGTTCACGGTGGACCAGATAGAGGAAGCGGTGCGGCCGGAAGTCACGGACCGCCAGCGCGCCGAGGTAGGTTTTCCCCGTCCCGGTAGCCGAAACAACCAATCCGTGATGGGCGCCAGATTTTACGAGGGCGTTTAGCTCCTTGAGGGCCGCGGCCTGCATTGGATTTGGCTCGATCTTGGCCGTGGCGGCTGACGCGGGTTGAGCGGCGGCCCGAACCGGCGGCCGCCAGCGCTGCGCGTAGTCGGCCAGCCATTCCTGATCGAGCTCCCGGCTGTCCCGCTCCAGTGCCGCCAATTGTTCCTTCAGCTGCTCGGCCAGGGCTGCCTGGTCGCGGGTGCTGATCCTCAGCGCCCACTCGGTGTTGGCCAACAGTGCCGCACGGGTGAAGTTGGCGCTGCCGATCACCACCGTCTGGTAATCGCCGTGATCGAAGAGGTAGCCCTTGGCGTGAAAGCCCCGTCCCGTTGCGATTTTGACGGTCAGGTTGGGGATCTTCAGCAGCTCTTCGAAGACCCGGGGCGAGTTGAAGCCAAGGTAGTCACCGGTAAGCAGCGTTCCCCGCACTCCCTTGGCGGCCAGGTCGGCCATCACGACCTTAAATGGCACCAGCATGTCGGCCGTGATGAAGGCCACCGCCCAGGTAAAACTCCGGCAGGTGAGCAGTTCGCGCCGCAAAGTCAACCAGATCTTGTCCTGGTCCCGGTTGGTCAACAGCCCCGGCGAAAGCAGCTCGTGGCCGCGGTAGCGCTGGTCGTAGAGCCCGTTTAAGATTGCATTTTCTAACGGATCCATTTTTTCCTCCCCAATAATGAAGGCCCGCTTGCGTGCACAAACGGGCCGGGATTTTTAAATAAACAATAAGCTACCGGCTACCAGGCCACAGAGAGCACCCACGATGACGTCGCGCGGGTAGTGAACCCCGCCGATCACCCGGATCAGGGCCAATGCGGCCGCCAGGACAAGGAACAGTGCCCCCCAGAGCCAGCTGAGCCGCAGCACGCACATGGCAATCGTGACCGCCGAAAAGACGTGGCGGCTCGGCATCGAGTCCCCCTTCTTGGTTCGGGGAATCAGGGGATCGATCGCCCATTCCTCGTAGGGCCGGGGGCTGTTCAGCCAGTCCCGTACCAGCGAGAGCAGGATGAAGCTGATCCCCGGCACGAGAACAAAGGGCAACACCCGATGGAAAGCTGCATCCCAGCTCACCCGGCTCCCCAGCCAGATCAGACCGGCAAGCAGGGCAATGTAGCAGCCGTACATCACAACCTCGATTAGGTGGTTGAAAAACCGCAGCAGGCGGATCCAGCCGGGATGGCGGACGAACGGCGCGGTCAGTCGCTGATAGAAGGCCACGTAGTCATGCCTGATCATGGCAGGTCGTTGCCGGCCGCGAAGTAGATGTCGTACCATTCCTGCTTGGTCAACCGGATGTCGGAACCGGCCGCGCTGTCGGCAATGTGGGCCGTGTTCATCGTGCCGAGTAGGACCTGCATCTGGGCCGGGTGCCGTAGAATCCAGGCCACCGCGATGGCGTTCTTGCTGGCATGGTACTTATCCGCCAGCTTGGCCAGTAGGTCGTTGAGGTCGGCAAACTTGTCATTGTTGATGAAGGTGCCGGCAAAGGTCCCATACTGGAACGGTGACCAGGTCTGGATCGTCATGTGCTTGCGCCGGGCGTACTCGAGCAGGCCGCCGTCGTGGTTGATCGAGCGGGCGTCGGTCATGTTGGTGTGGAGGCCAAAGTCGATCATCCCCGTGTGGGCAATACTGAACTGGACCTGGTCGACCAACAGCCGCTGATCGGTGGCCGACTGCAGTAGCGCGATCTGCTGGGGGTTGAAGTTGGAGACGCCGAAGTGGCGAACCTTCCCCGCCGCCTGGAGCTCATCAAAAGCCGCCGCGACTTCCGCCGGGTCCATCAGCGGGTCGGGCCGGTGGATCAAGAAGGAATCCAGGTAGTCGATTCCCATCCGCTGGAGGATCCCGTCGACGGCCTGAATGAGATGCGTCTTGGACGAGTCGTAGCGGGTGATCTTGTTGTCGCTGTTGGCAAAGAGGCCGCCCTTGGACTGGATGTAGAAATCATCCCGACTCAAGCCACTCTTCTTGAAGGCCTGGCCGAAATGAATCTCGGAAGATCCCCGACCGAGCACGGGATCGTTGCCGTAAATATCCGCCGAATCGATGAAGTTGATTCCGACCTCGTGGGCCATTTGCAGAGCTTCGACCGCCTGCGGAACGGGCAGGGTGCCCATCCGCATGATCCCCAGGGCCACGTTCGAAGCCACCCAATTGGTACCGCCAATTTTAACTGTTTGCATAGTTCTTGCCTTCTTTAATTTAAAATCCGAGTCGCCAAAACATCCTTAATCATTTTAAATGCTTTCCCTTTACTTTGCTAGGAAAATCTGCCCAGCGGTTTGCAGGACGGTCAATCCGTGTTACATTGGACTAACTACGTAAACGGGGGGAATTAGATTGAACAAGCAAACCAAGGGAATCCTGCTCGCCGCGGGCGGGGCCTCACTCTGGGGTGGCTCCGGGGCCGCCGCCCAGTACCTTTTTTCGACCACCAATATTTCGACGACCTGGCTGGTGGCCGTCCGCCTGATCGCCGCCGGAATTCTGCTGACGCTCATCAGTGCGATTAAGGTCCCGCACCAGGTCCGGGCCCTCACCCACCAGCGGCGCAACCTGGCCTACCTGCTTGCCTTCGCCCTCTTCGGCATGATGAACTCGCAGCTGACCTACTTTCTGGCGGTCAAGTACAGCAACGCGCCGACCGCCACGGTGATCCAGTACCTGCAGCCGGTGCTGATCATCCTCTGGCTGTCCATCTCCCAACGACAGTGGCCGCGGCGCATCGACTGCATCTCGATCGTCATCGCCCTGATCGGGACCTTCTACCTGGTGACGGGCGGCCATCTCAACACGCTAACGCTGACACCGATCGCCCTCTTTTGGGGGCTCTGGTGCGCGGGAGCCGCGGCGCTCTACACTCTCTTGCCCCGACCACTGTTGCAACGCTACGATGCCCTAGCCGTCTGCGGGCTGGCGATGCTGATCAGCGGGATCGTCCTCCTGCCGTGGCTGGTGACGATGCCCCTGCCGCACCTGACCGCGGGCGACTGGTGGCTGGTGGCCTACATCATCGTCGGTGGGACGATGTTCTCCTACACGATGTTTTTACAGAGCATCCGCTACATCTCACCATCGGTCACCGGAATTCTCAGTGCCTTTGAGCCCCTGATCGCCACCCTGCTGGCCGTGACCCTGCTTGGCACCCGACTGACCCTGGCAGCCGTGGTTGGTTCGCTTTTGATCCTCTTCACCACTTTTCTTCAGGCGATTCCGATGCAAAAGCTGCTGGGACTGTTCCACCGCTCTTCCAGTCACGGCTAAATGTTGAACAGGAAGCGCCGGCCGACGTCAGCGGCGATCTCTTCGGGCGTCTCCTGGCAGCCATCCTGGATCCATTCCAGGAGGACAATCATGATGCCACCCTCCACGAACTCCGCCTGGCGCTGGGTCAGGGAAAACTGTTCCTGGTACCGTTGCAAAATAAGCTGCATGTTCTTTTGAAACGACAGATAAATCAAATCAATTTGACCATCACGCACCAGCATCCTGATTTGCTGGTGCTTTTTTTGCCAATAGGAAAAGCTCAGGATCATGATGCTTTGCAAGCTGACCTGGGATTGGTCCTGCTTGGCGAGTTCAGCCATGAAGTTCTTGAATTCGTGGTCAAAGAATTTCTCAACGATATCTTCTTTGCTTTTAAAATTCCGGTAGTAGGACAGGCGCGCGACCCCGGCCTTTTGGGTAAGTTCCGTGATGCTGATCTTTTCAAAGGAGTTCTTCTTGAGGAGTTCAAATAGGGCATCGGTGATGAGCGCCGACGCCTTGAGTGAGTATTCTGCCATCTTTTTCCTCCATGTAACAAAACGCGTTTGATTGTATCTTATAAAATTTCGTGCGGATCCGTATACTTCAATTATCAACAAAAACATTATTGAAGGGAAGATCAGAACATGAAAAACTACCAAGCAGAATACGACAAGCTTCACATTAATTATCCAATCAAGGAACGCAACAAGGAGGCCGAATGGTGGTACTTCGACGCCGACCTCGACAACGGCGATCGGCTGGTCCTGATGTACTCGGTCAACGACACCCGCCTGTACCCTCGCAAGCCGTCCGTGCGCTTCGACCTCTACGAAAAGAACGGACACAACCATTCGTTCATCAACGAATACACCGAAGAGGACGCCGCCTTCAGTCGTGAAAAGTGTGCTGCCAACTTTGCCAACCAGGAATGGTGCCGGGACTGCGGTGACCACTATGAGGTCCGGGCCCGCGCTAACGGTTACGAAGTGGATCTGCGTTTCTATCCTCAGGTACCGGGCTGGCAAGCGGGCAAGGAAGGGCGCCTAATGTATAACCCGCAGACCGGGGACGAAAAGGCCTGGGTGGTGGCCCAACCGGCGGCCCGGGTGGAAGGAAAGCTGGTTAAGAACCAGGAAACAATCATGGTTAAGGGGACCGGCTACCACGATCACAACTGGATGAATATGGACAACGGGGACATGCTTGACCACTGGCACTGGGGAAAGGTCCACACGGCCGAACTGGCAGTTGACTACGGGATCATGATTCCAGCCAACCCGAATGTGGCACCGGCAATTACCCTCCTGGTCGAGGATCGGGATCATCTTTACCTGGAGCCCGGTGACGAGCACCATCGCAAGGGCGAAGTCAGCTTCGAGCTGCTGGACACGGTCAAGGAGCCAACGCTCGGCTTGTCCTTTGCCCAGCGGCTGGTGATCCATGCTAAGACGCCGGAAATCAAGTTGGACCTGGACATCAAAGTCGATCACTTTGTCATGAAGGACCTAAACGAGTTGCCAACCGGTGGAGAATCCGCTTATCGCTACGTCGGCAACGAAACTTTAACCGTTAAGCGCCACGGTCAGGAGGAAGTCGACGAAACCCATTCGCTGCACGAGGTTGTATTCCCGCATAAGGCCAACGAATAGAACGGGAGGCTGAGACGATGACCCTCTTTTTAACCCTTGTCAGCGGAATCGCATGGACGATTGTCTACATTGAATGCATTCGCCTGGGATTTAAGGACAAGACCTATAGCATGCCCCTCTTCGCCCTCGCTTTAAACATTGCCTGGGAAGGGATCTATTCCTTCGTCGACCTTCAGTCCTTTTCGGCACAAACAATTGCGAACCTTGTCTGGTTTGTCTGTGATCTGCTGATTGTCTATACTTATTTCAAGTTCGGGCGCAAGGAATTTTCCGCCAATAGTCAGCGATTCTTCGTCCCGATCAGCATCACCGTTTTTGCAACCTGCCTGTTAGTCCAGCTGGCCTTCTACTGGCAGTTCGGCCTGCGCTATGGCTCCCGTTATTCCGCCTTCTTGCAGAATCTAGTGATGTCGCTTCTCTTTATCGCGATGCTCTTCAAGCGTGACGGCAAAAGGGGGCAAAGCATGACCATTGCGGTTGCCAAATGGCTGGGCACCCTGGCGCCAACCATTTTGATGGGGGTTCTCCAAGAAATCAACATCTACGTCATCGTCTGCGGTGCCTTGTGTTCGGTATTTGACATTGCTTACATTGTTCTCCTCGCCCGGTGGCCTCGAATTCAGGAATAATCCAAGAAAATTTTCGACACGACAAAAAGTCCTCCACTAACACTCAAGTAGTGCTAGTGGAGGACTTTATTTTACATAGTTCTGATCATCCGTTACCGGAAAAATCACTTAAACCCTTAGTCACGTTTCTTCCGCTTAGCCAAGCCAAACATACTCGTCAAGCCGACTAGCATCAAACCGCCAATTGCGGCTTCGGAGCGATCATTGCCCGTTTGCGGTAACTTGTTCTGCTGGGTTTGCTTTGCACTCGAACCTGTCGTTGTCCGTTTTCCACTCACTGAATCGTGATTCCCTGACGAAATGATTTCTTTGGTAGGGTGTCCTGACTCATCATGTGTTGCCGGGGTAGTCGGCTGGGTAGGATTGCTTGGCTCACTCGGCGCTGTCGTTGGCTGCGTCGGACTGCTTGGCTCACTTGGCGCCGTTGTTGGCTGTGTCGGATTACTTGGCTCACTCGGCGCCGTTGTTGGTTGCGTCGGATTGCTTGGCTCGCTCGGTGCTGTCGTTGGCTGTGTCGGTTGCGTCGAACCATTCGGCGTGTAAATGACCGTCTTAACAACGTCAGCATCGCCAGCATTAACAGTGGCTCCTTTGACGCTCGTCTGATCAGCAGTATAGCCGTTGATCGTCGGACTAGTGACGTCTTTGAACTTCTGTGGTGACGTCGGATTCCAAGTCGTCTTGCCCGTTACCAGGTCAGTTGTCCCGGTTCGGGTAAACTTAACGCTTTGAACATTATCATCAGCGGCCTTGGTACCATCAGCGTAGATATAGTGAATCGTCTGCTTGATCGTTACGTCTTGCGTTGCAGACTTTGTGCCATGCTTCAGGTGAACTACGAAGACGTTCTTGGCATTATCAGAATCATACTTAGCGCCGGCAGTGAAGCTGTTAGAAACAAGAATATAACCTTGACTCTTGTAATTATTGATCCGCGTTGCTGGATCAATATTGAAACTAATCTCATCGCCAGACTTGCCAGTAGCAGTATCCGTGTTTAAGATCTGACCAGTCGTATCATCAATGTAGGTAATCTTGGCGTTTTGTTTGTCGGCAGTATAAATAACCGTCTTTTCGATATTCTGACTATCAGGATCAACAGTAACACTTTCGATACTGCTGTAATCAGGAGTATAGCCATCAATCGTTGGGCTAATCACTTCGGCAAACGTGTGCCGACCATTTTCTGACCAAGCACTCCATTTAGATTTTTTGGTTACTAAGTCAGTCGTCTTGCTGCGACTAAAGGTGAAGCTCTGTACCTTATCCGGTTTAGCCGTCGTGCCATTATCATACTTGTAATGGATCGTTTCCGTAACCGTCTTAAAATCGTAGTCGACATGCGTGCCATGTTTCAGATGGACTTCGAAATTATTCTTTAAGCCGTATTTAGTGCCATCTGTGAAGTCATTGGAAACCAGCTCGTAGCCTTGTCCTTCGTAGGCGCTGATCTTATCAGTTGGTTTAGTTGGGAAATTAATTACCGAATTATAGTCGCCGCTAGTTTGCTCAGTTGCCAAAGTCTGGCCAGTCGTGTCATCAATGTACTCGATCGTGGCCTGTTCCGTGTCAGGAGTCATTGTGATGTAGGTAATGACGTAGGACGAATTTTGTGGCATATATGCCGTCGTGTAATCTTGTTGATATTGCTCGTATTGCTTGGTTGCGATCGTCGTTGCCGGAATCATGGAGCTATACCCTGATTCATAATTTGGTGAATAGTAAACATAGATACTAGATGATGAAGGCGTAACCTGAATGCCATCAATAGTTAGGCCAGAAGAACCATTACTTTGGTCGATAACGCTCTTCACATAATCTTCGGCACTCATCTCAGCTTGTAACACCGTTGGATCATTTAATGAAATCCACTTGTATTGGCCGCTTTGGGGATCCTGAACCAGCATTTTCAGGTCATGATAGCCTTTTGTATCAAAGCCGTGATAATCACCAAAAGCAATCTTTAAGTTGGAAACACCTTGGTTCTCGTCACCATTGTAGTTTTTGGCAATGTTGAGATCAAAGGTGATGGTTGCGTCCAAGTGGTTGGCTTTTTGCAGGCCCTGGATTGAACCCATCAAGGAGTCGGCATCCTCTCCTTCATAAGTATAAGGAGTTCCATCCAAATTGAATTGAATGCTGCCACCATTGGTATTGTGCGGAGATAAGGTATCAACCTTACCATCTGCATTCGGCACTAATGTCCCGTAGATCAGGTGAGCATGATCGACCAGGGTTTGGTGATCGGCATTGCTCGTATCAGAATATGTCCCGTCAGTGTAAGCCTGTGCTAGCTGATCGGCGTATGCGGGATCCACCTGCACAATTGGCGGGAGGGCAATTGGAATATCAAGCTTTTCCTGAACGACATTCTCTTTGACGTGAATTACATAATTCAGGTCCTGATTGCCAATTTTTCCGTCAAAAGCGGTGAAGCCGTTGCTGACCAATTGGTAGCGAGCATACTTTCCATCTTTGTGCTTATTACCATTAGAGTCATACCAATTTTGCGTCAACTCCGCTAATTCTTCATTCACCGGGACTTTAAGCTGATCATCTGAAAGCTCCGCACCAACGCGGCCCGATGAGCTATAAGTACTGTCGATTTGTTCGCCGGTATCATCATCAATAAATTTAACGATGACTGCATGTCCAACAAATTTCAGGTGAACCTTGATGGGATCCTGACTGCTGGTGAAGACCACGTTCTGCCCCTTAGTCGGGTCGGAAACCAAGTCATAGCCTAAGTTTTCATACTTAGCAATGGTTTTCTTAGTGTTGTAGCCAGAATCTGCCCCATATTTACCGGCTAGCGATTTTGTTTCAAGAACCTTGCAATTATCGGAATCATCAATGTACTCAACTTTAGCTGTTTCGTCAGCTGGCGAGTAGGTCACCGTTTCGACCAAATCATCAGTCGACGAATCAACGGTCACCGCGGCAACCGAAGTTTTATCTGGTGTATAGCCGTCAATAGTTGGACTCGTCACCTCAGGCAGAGTATCCGTTGCCACTGTCTCGGACCAGGCAACTTTACCGGTGAATGGATTTTTGTAGCCAGTGCTTTCAAACTTCTTTGACGTCTGCACAGCATCGTTGTGCGCTTTAGAACCATCAGCATAAACATAGTGAACAGTTCTAGTAACTTGATGTTCTCCAGTAACCTTTTGCGCGACTTTGCCTTCGAAGACCACTGCATCCCCGTCAAAGTCATACGCCACCGTCTGGTCGAAGGCGGCCGTTCCGTTGGTATAACCAGCGGCGTAGCTGGCATTCGAATTTTTAATCGTTGGGTGGTCATAGTCCAGAACCATGTGTTCCGGCAGCAGCATGTGATCGCTGTTGGTCAAATCGCTGTCCTTAGTCACGAAGTCCGTCCGCTTCATCGTTGCGCTGCCGTCATCGTTATAGGTCACGGCCTTATCTGACAATTCAACATAATGGTCAGTCCCGTTATCATCCTGATAGTGAACGATAGTTTTGACTGTTGATTTCCCGACAACTGTCAGCTTAGCCGAGGATTTGTCACCCGGGTGAATGGCGATTTGCCGTAGATCGTCACCAGAGCTATAGACAAGTTCTGAAGCATAGATAGACTTGCCAACATGATCATAAATCTGATTGTCAATCATCTTCATGGTCACCCGGGCTGTCAACTGTTTATTAATTTCCGAATTAAAGACGATCTTGATGGCCTTGATTTTGCTCCAATCGGTTACTTGGTCAGCCGTCAGGCCCGTCCTACCGGCTAGGCTGTTTGCGCCTTGATCTAAGTCGGCGCGGTCCGTGTAGTAAGTGACCGTCACTTGATTGGAGAGGTCCGTGTTCGTATTCGGGTCGGTCACAGAAACTGGGCCGGTCAACGCTGGGGTGAATCCACTCTTGCCGTCCTCTGTGCTTGGCAGATTAATGACCTGAGTGGCGTGCTCAATTTTAGCGTCTGAATCTCCGTTGATCAGTGAACCGAAGATCGTAAAATGGGTCGGGTCATTGCCACTGATATCCTGGGTTGAAGTACTTACGGAAGTAGTATTCGTATTTCCTTGGGTCATAGTTGCCGGTACGGTCCCGGCTGCCACGTTGATCTTCCACTGCGCATTATATCCAAGGCCGGTTTCGCTGCTGCCATGATACATTGCCTTTTGAACATCGATGTGTTCTTGGCTGACCAGGGCCTCAAAGGTATCCTTATCGCTGGCTTCGAAATTATTGCTGGTCGGGCGGTGGTCCGCTGCGTTATTGGAATTATCATTGACGGATTCAACTTGATCCCCATTCTTGGCGACCACCAGGAATGGCGTGTGCTTTACCGAGGTCAGGTAGTCGATCCCGTTGCTGTAGTAGACCTTGACCGAAAATCCATTTTCCAAATGAGCATAGTTTGACAGGTCGATCTTCAAAAAGGTGTGGCCATTAATATTCAAGGTCGTGGTGCTTTTTGGAGTTAATGAAGTGTGACCATTGCCCCATGGCATCGCATTTCCAGCTTCGCCGACTTGGATAGCCTTGTTTGGGTCCAGGATGGCGTTGTCCGGGACTTCGATGTACATAATTGGCTGGTCCAGCTGCGGTTTGCCATACCCGGAATCGGTGATTTCATAGCCAATGCTGCCGGCGCTAACGACCCCCGGATCAACAGAGTTCTGAGAACTGTCCGAAGCCATTAACACACCCTGTTTATTGCTTTTGAACAAGGTGAGACGGTCATAAGTCGTGTTAAACGAGGCCACCGGTGCCTGATCGGCCGACACGCTGGCCTTCAAGACCAGCAGGTCGCCGCTGGCAACTGGGTTGCCGTTCGCGTAGCTGGAAGCCAGGGTGAAATTGGACCCCTGCTTCAATTGGAAGCTCAGCTGATCTTCATAATCGTAGGTCGCGAACCGGACTGATAAGGACCGGATGGATTTGTTGGCTGCTCCCTGAATGATCCCGTTATTAGGAATCTCCTTGATCAAGGCCGTCGTACCATCGGTGTAAGTGATTTGAACCCCGTAACTCAAATCCAAATCCGCAAGCCCTTTATTGTTGCTGGAGAGCTGAACGGAATGCGCATTGACCCCGTTAGGGATTTGTACAGAAATGACGACGTTGGTTGCCTGCCGGTTGGAAATCGGGGTGACCGTGGCATAAAAGCCAGAGCCTCCATTTTTGTGCGTAGTATCAACGTCCACTGTATTCTCTGGGACGTCGTCAGTCTTGTTCGTGTAGTCGGCTTCGTATGATTGATTAACCCCAACCAGCTGACCAATCTGGGTATTATCCGTGGATTCAAAGATTTTTAGGTTAACCGGCGCCGCCGTCTGAGTCAGCGAATAGTTGTTTTGGTCGGTCAGGGTGACGGCAGGCTGCTGCAGGGTGGTGTTGTAAACCCCGTTGGCAAAGGCGCTGTCGGGCACGTTGTAAACCCCCGTCAGAATCAGTTGCAGTTCCCTGGCGTTCAGCAGTGAACGCAGCTGGGAATTACTGTCCACCGGGATGTCAATCGTCAGCGTCTTACCCGAGACCATGCCGCTAGTGACAGCAATGCTCTCGATGATCCTGTCGCCTTCCTTCAGGTCAACCTTGGTTGGCTGGTAATAATCGGGCAGGTTGTTATAAACCACGGTCATGTGGGTCAGGTTGTCCTTGGACCCCATCATGTTGACGGTCCCCGGGACAAGTTTGGTCACCAGGTCGACCCCGCTCTTCTTATTCCAGACGTTTTCAATGGTTGAACCGTTATCTTCCTCCAAGGTGAACGGCCGACCAATGGCCTGAATATCAAAATTCCCAATTTTGCTGCCGTTTTTAGTAACGTAACCGTGATTGATGACCTTTTCGTAAGAACCGGCCTCCGTAAGTCCAGGAACAGACGACAAACTGAGGGTGATTGTTTGTTTGACGCTGCCAGTAGTAGTAAAGCGATCCGTGATGATGTAGTAATTCTGATCCTCAGTAAAAGTCGTTGTTCCCAAATAGGATCCCAGTTTAGCCACGTCATTACTGCCAACTTCAATCCCACCCTTTGGGATATAAATCTGGTAGACGTCATCATCTTGGAAGTTATTCGAAATGAATTTCAAGCTCGAACTGCTCTTAGCCTCGTCGAGCTGGTCGTTGCTAATCGTGATACTGGCCTGATCACCATCGTTCAGACTTACAGTTTGGGATTGTCCCTGACCGACTTCTTGCTTATTAGTATTTGCGTCCTGATTTGCCGGAACTTCAATGGGAGTCGTCGGAGCTGGAAGGGCTTGGGGTGCGGGCTGTGCACTAGAACTAGATTGTGAAGCACTGGAAGCCGCTGATTCACCTTGAGTAGTCTGACCAGCCTGGCTCGTACTCGTCTTCAGCGTTGCCTGGCTACCCTGCAATTCATTTCCAGCCGAACTCACCTCAGTTTCATTAGACTGGGGCGGCGTATCAGCGTCCGCCTGGGCAGTTTGTACCCCCCCCAGGTATATCATCGTTGATAGCAGTACCGAAGTAACGCCGATCGACAGTTTCCGCAATCCATAGTGCGGCACCCGGTCCGCGCTATGTTGTAACCTATTTTGTTGATTATTCTTTCCAACCATAATTACCAATTCTCCCTTTTGCGATAGTTTAGACCATTAAAGCATTAATATTTACAACTATTATCACACAAAATCAGTTAACGGCAAGTGTTTGACATTGAACCTTTTCGTTAATTGTGCTTCTCTAGGCGATTATACCTCATCCCTAAAAAGAGATTGGTTTTGGTCCACAAAATGTGCATTTCCTCCAACATTTAGTTATTCTCTTTCAATGATGAAAGCGCTACAATAGGCTCTGGTTTGGGAAATGACAGCAGTTAAGATTGCCGCTGTTATTTTCATATTTTGCTCAAGTGGTTAAGATCGGAGGTAGGAAATGTACCAAGTACGAAGAATCATCATGGCTTTTTGTGGCGTTGTTCTCTGTGGCTTTTGCGTCGGTGCCCTGCAAAAGGCTGACCTTGGCGTGGATCCCTTCACCTGTTTCGTCACCGGGATCGCCAATATCTTCAGCTCTACTTATTCAACTTTTTACCTAATCCTTACCGGACTCCTGCTGGTGCTGGTCTTCGTCCTGCGCCGCCACTACATCGGCGTGGCAACGGTCATTAACCTCTTCTTCACCGGGGTGGCGGCCGACGGAATGCACCACCTGCTCGACATCCTGGCACCGCATCCGGGGCTTGTCTTCCGTGCAACGCTGATGGTAGTCGCCATCGTCTTCGCCTGTCTGGCAGCGGCGCTCTACTTCACCGCCGACCTGGGCGTTTCGGCCTACGACGCGATTGCCCTGATCGCCGCTTACCAGTACAAGCTCCTGCCGTTCAAGTACTGCCGGATCATCAGCGACAGCCTCTGCGTCCTGGTTGGTTTTCTCTTCAACGTGACCCTCGGGGTGGGCACGATCGTCACCGCCCTCTTCATGGGGCCGCTCACCCAGTGGTTCCGCACCCACGTCGCCGAACCGCTCTTGGCAGGCGGCCAGCGTGCCGTGGCATAGCAAAAAGCGTTTAGTGAACCTGCGATTGATTCACTAAACGCTTTTTTACTAAGCACCGTTACAATGTACTCCCTCTCTTACCGGCAAATTTACTTAGTAGCATACACTTGCTTGGCCATTTCGTAAAACTCGATTGCGAGATGAACCTCGTGCCCAAAGACCATTTCGTCCGGGGTCTTCTCTGGGAAGAAGATGCTGAGTTTTAATTCGAGTCCATTGTCGGCCGGTTTAAACTGGTTCAAGATCCGAATGCCGGTTGGCGTGCCATCTGAGGCCAGTTTCGTATAGCTTGTCATTGCCAGTGGATATTCAGGATCTTTTCCCTTGGGAATATCCAGGGACTGATCAAAAACGACAATCTCATCCACGGGTTCCCCATACATCCCCATTGTTTCCATTCCTCTGTTCCCCTCGGCATCCGCCGTAACAAAGAAATGTTCTGGATGTGAAACGTAGCCGATGGTATCCCCTTCACTACCTGAAGCACGGACGACTTTTTGCATGTCCTGCATTGTAATTCCCTCAATTTTCAGATAGGTATAAGCCTCTTTAGCCGCTGTTGCTTTGCCACTCTGACTATGAATATTTTTCCAAAATGCATCAGAGTTTTTAAGCGCATCGGCATACAATTTTTTAACGCCTTCAATGCCAAGTTCTTGCCGAACAGCAATGGAAATTCTCTTGGCATCCTTCATTCCAAGGAAATTGATGTCGCTGTCAGAGAGGATCCGATTGCCGTCCTTGATTTCTGCCCCCAAGCGTTTCATTTCGTGAAGTGTATAAATTGTTCGTTGATAAAAAATCCATTCGAGAAGTTCCGGCGTGTAGGTCTGATCGTTAATAACTGCTTTACAATTGAACATGATTAAACCCTCCATTTAGATGATAATTTTTGAATTAATGTTGCAAAACTTCCGACAACCTGTCGTACAATTACAATATAAAGCCTGCCATATGGAGAAACAACGTACAGTCGTCGCAAGACTGTCGGATTTTAGGAGGCCATCATGAAACAACAAGAGAAACGCAGGATTACAAAGGGAAACTTTACCACTGCTCTTTTTAAGCTTTGCCGGGAAAAAGAATTTACCCGCATCTCGGTCAAAGATATCTGTTCCTGTGCGGGTTATCACCGTAGCACTTTTTATGAATATTACTCGGATATCTACGACCTTAGAGATCAAACGGAAGATCGGCTGATTGCTTCACTTACTAAAATTTTCACATTAAGCTCAACCGAAAGTCTAACGGCAGCGTTTATCCACTCTTTTACCCGCATCAATGAAGAGAGCGGCGAAATTTTGTGGTATCTTCTGAGTGAAAATGGCGATCCGCATTTCGCCGTCAAAATCAAAGAAGCATTAAAGCCCTATTATTTTAAAGTATTCGCCATTCCACCAACTGATCAGGATATGGAATATGTTTTTGATTTTGCTATCATGTCGGGTTTGTCATTCTACGTCTCCTGGTACAGTAAGGGAAAGCATTTTGACGCCGACTCGGCTGTTGCCCTTGTGAGACGTGTCCTCGTAGACGGGCTTGCTACGGTAATTGCCGAGCATTCAGAAAAGCCAGATCAAGTCTCCATGAAATTCATCTGATACGATCATTCATCGTAGCAAAAAGCGTTTAGTGAACCTGCGATTGATTCACTAAACGCTTTTATTATTTCAATTCTTTTTCCACTTGTTTCCGGTAGGCCCGCGGCGACAAACCGTACGTCTGCTTAAAAATCCGCGCAAACGAATTAGCATGGGTGTAACCACAGAGTGTGGCAATCTTTTCCACGGGCAGGGTCGTCGATTCCAGCAGGTGGCGGGCCTTGGTGATCCGAAAGTTACGAATGTACTGGCCGGGCGTCAGATCGGTCACCTGCTTAAACAACGTGGTGAGGTAGCTCCGATCGAGGTTCACTGCCCGGGCCAGTTGATCGGCCGAGGCCGTCGCAATGTGGTTAGCCAGGTAGTCGATCGCCCGGTCTACGTAGGAATTCTTCTGCTGGGTCTGTTGCCTCGAAACGATGGTCGAATCGGCGATCAGGCTGAGGAAGCGAAGCAAGTAGCTATTAGCCAGGAGATTATTGGCAACCGTGACGGGCCGGTGTTGGATAATCTGATTGACGCAGTTGGCAAGCTCATAGTAGTGGGAATTGCTGTAGACGGGATTTTCCGCAGATATCGCCAGCTGATTAATCACTTCCTGGGCATAGGCACCGGTAAAGCCCAGCCAGATGTAGGACCACGGAGTGACATCATCCGCCTCGTAATCGGTCTGACAGTTCGGGGCGATGAAGAATCCCTGACCGGCGTGAAGGTGATACCGAATTCCATTAACGCGAAAGGTCCCCGAACCGGACAAAATATAGTGAAACAGGTAGTAGGGACGGACTGCCGGACCGTACTGGTGACCTGCCATGGTGTCTGAACGTCCCACCGAGGTAATACTAAGCAAGCTGTCCGGCTGCGCTGAGTAATCAAAATTGACTGCCTTTTCCATCCCAAGTCCCTCCTTCGTAATTTTAGTTTACGCTTGTCGGGGACGATTTAATACAGATTTAAAACAAAAAAGAAGCAACAACCGAAATTGCTGCTCCTTTACTAGTTAGCGTGGCAACGTCCTATCCTCGCAGGGAGCGATCCCCCAACTACTTTCGGCGTGTTGAAGCTTAACTGCTGTGTTCGGCATGGGAACAGGTGTATCCTTCAAGCCATCATCACCACACTACCCTCTCGGGTGAGAGCTTGTGCTCTCAAAACTAAACAATATCCATTTCTTCAATAAACCTAACCGCTCTTCTTGGTTAAGTCCTCGACCGATTAGTAATGGTCCGCTCCATGCATCACTGCACTTCCACTTCCATCCTATCTACCACATCATCTTTGTGGGGTCTTACTTCCCCGAAGGGAATGGGAAATCTCATCTCGAGGCGAGTTTCACACTTAGATGCTTTCAGCGTTTATCTCGTCCATACATAGCTACCCAGCAATGCTCCTGGCGGAACAACTGGTACACCAGCGGTATGTCCATCCCGGTCCTCTCGTACTAAGGACAGGTCCTCTCAAATTTCCTACGCCCGCGACGGATAGGGACCGAACTGTCTCACGACGTTCTGAACCCAGCTCGCGTACCGCTTTAATGGGCGAACAGCCCAACCCTTGGGACCGACTACAGCCCCAGGATGCGATGAGCCGACATCGAGGTGCCAAACCTCCCCGTCGATGTGGACTCTTGGGGGAGATAAGCCTGTTATCCCCAGGGTAGCTTTTATCCGTTGAGCGATGGCCCTTCCATGCGGAACCACCGGATCACTAAGCCCGACTTTCGTCCCTGCTCGACCTGTCTGTCTCGCAGTCAAGCTCGCTTGTGCCTTTACACTCTGCGAATGATTTCCAACCATTCTGAGCGAACCTTTGGGCGCCTCCGTTACCTTTTGGGAGGCGACCGCCCCAGTCAAACTGCCCACCTGACACTGTCTCCCAGCACGTTCAGTGCTGCGGGTTAGAGTGGTCATAATGCAAGGGTAGTATCCCACCAACGCCTCCAGCGAAACTAGCGTTCCGCTTTCTACGGCTCCTACCTATCCTGTACAAGCAGTACAAACACTCAATATCAAGCTACAGTAAAGCTCCATGGGGTCTTTCCGTCCTGTCGCGGGTACCCTGCATCTTCACAGGGATTTCAATTTCACCGAGTCTCTCGTTGAGACAGTGCCCAGATCGTTACGCCTTTCGTGCGGGTCGGAACTTACCCGACAAGGAATTTCGCTACCTTAGGACCGTTATAGTTACGGCCGCCGTTTACTGGGGCTTCAATTCAGAGCTTCGCCGAAGCTAACCCTTCCTTTTAACCTTCCAGCACCGGGCAGGCGTCAGCCCCTATACTTCATCTTACGATTTTGCAGAAACCTGTGTTTTTGATAAACAGTCGCCTGGGCCTATTCACTGCGGCTGGCCTTGCGGCCAGCACCCCTTCTTCCGAAGTTACGGGGTCATTTTGCCGAGTTCCTTAACGAGAGTTCTCTCGCTCACCTTAGGATTCTCTCCTCGACTACCTGTGTCGGTTTGCGGTACGGGCAGTTAACTACTTGCTAGAAGCTTTTCTCGGCAGTGTGACATCAGCGACTTCGTTACTAAAAGTTCACTCCTCATCACAGCTTGTCAACCCGAAGTTAAGCATTTGACTCAACTCCTGACTTACTGCTTGACCGCACTCTTCCAATCGTGCGGATCGCTTAGCCTCCTGCGTCCCTCCATTGCTCAAACGCAGTTAACTGGTACAGGAATCTCAACCTGTTATCCATCGCTTACGCCTTTCGGCCTCGGCTTAGGTCCCGACTTACCCTGGGAGGACGAGCCTTCCCCAGGAAACCTTAGTCATTCGGTGGACAGGATTCTCACCTGTCTTTCGCTACTCATACCGGCATTCTCACTTCTAAGCGCTCCACCAGTCCTCACGGTCTGACTTCGCCGCCCTTAGAACGCTCTCCTACCACGTGCACGTAGTGCACATCCACAGTTTCGGTAATATGCTTAGCCCCGGTACATTTTCGGCGCAGGATCACTCGACTAGTGAGCTATTACGCACTCTTTAAATGATGGCTGCTTCTGAGCCAACATCCTAGTTGTCTATGCAACTCCACATCCTTTTCCACTTAGCATATATTTAGGGACCTTAACTGGTGATCTGGGCTGTTCCCCTTTCGACGGTGGATCTTATCACTCATCGTCTGACTCCTGAGGATAAATCAATGGCATTCGGAGTTTATCTGAAGTTGGTAACCCATGACGGGCCCCTTGTCCAAACAGTAGCTCTACCTCCACGATTCTTACCTCAAGGCTCCCCCTAAAGAGATTTCGGAGAGAACCAGCTATCTCCAAGTTCGTTTGGAATTTCACCGCTACCCACACCTCATCCCAGCCATTTTCAACTGACACGGGTTCGGTCCTCCAGTGCGCTTTACCGCACCTTCAACCTGGACATGGGTAGGTCACCTGGTTTCGGGTCTATAACTACATACTTCATACGCCCATTTAAGACTCGCTTTCGCTGCGGCTCCGGTTTTTCCACCTTAACCTTGCATGCAATCATAACTCGCCGGTTCATTCTGCAAGAGGCACGCCGTCACCCATTAACGGGCTCCGACAGCTTGTAGGCACATGGTTTCAGGAACTATTTCACTCCCCTTCCGGGGTGCTTTTCACCTTTCCCTCACGGTACTGGTTCACTATCGGTCACTAGGTAGTATTTAGCCTTGCGAGATGGTCCTCGCAGCTTCCGACGGGGTTTCACGTGTCCCGCCGTACTCAGGATCCTGAACTGAGGGTGTGACGTTTCGTCTACTGGGCTTTCACCATCTCTGGCACAGCTTCCCAACTGTTTCGACTACGTCGCACTTTGGTAACTCAAATGTTCAGTCCTACAACCCCAGTGAGCAAGCTCACTGGTTTGGGCTCTTCCCCTTTCGCTCGCCGCTACTCAGGGAATCGAATTTTCTTTCTCTTCCTGCAGCTACTGAGATGTTTCAGTTCACTGCGTCTACCGCTTGCCAGCTATAGATTCACTGGTCAAGCAAGCACCGACTAAGGTGCTTAGGTTTCCCCATTCGGAAATCTCCGGATCAAAGTGTACTTACCACTCCCCGAAGCATATCGGTGTTTGTCCCGTCCTTCATCGGCTCCTAGTACCAAGGCATTCACCATGCGCCCTTCATAACTTAACCTTGATGATCACGAAGTGATCACCTTGATTAATTGAGTTAGCGATTATTTCGTTAATAAAACTCAAATAACGCGGTGTTCTCGGTTTATTGTTTTAAGTTAATAAATTAAGAAAATAGATATTATTTAGTTTTCAAAGTACAAGCTCTGAGGGTAAACCCCTCAAAACTAAACAAAGTTTCAACTAATGTGTAGGTTCCGTTTTATTCCTTAGAAAGGAGGTGATCCAGCCGCAGGTTCTCCTACGGCTACCTTGTTACGACTTCACCCCAGTCATCTATCCCGCCTTAGGCGGCTCCCTCCAAAATGGTTAGGCCACCGACTTTGGGCGTTACAAACTTCCATGGTGTGACGGGCGGTGTGTACAAGGCCCGGGAACGTATTCACCGCGGCATGCTGATCCGCGATTACTAGCGATTCCAACTTCGTGTAGGCGAGTTGCAGCCTACAGTCCGAACTGAGATCGGCTTTAAGAGATTAGCTTGCCCTCGCGGGTTAGCGACTCGTTGTACCGACCATTGTAGCACGTGTGTAGCCCAGGTCATAAGGGGCATGATGATCTGACGTCGTCCCCACCTTCCTCCGGTTTGTCACCGGCAGTCTCACTAGAGTGCCCAACTGAATGCTGGCAACTAGTAACAAGGGTTGCGCTCGTTGCGGGACTTAACCCAACATCTCACGACACGAGCTGACGACGACCATGCACCACCTGTCATTGCGTCCCCGAAGGGAACGCCTAATCTCTTAGGTTAGCGCAAGATGTCAAGACCTGGTAAGGTTCTTCGCGTAGCTTCGAATTAAACCACATGCTCCACCGCTTGTGCGGGCCCCCGTCAATTCCTTTGAGTTTCAACCTTGCGGTCGTACTCCCCAGGCGGAGTGCTTAATGCGTTAGCTGCGGCACTGAAGGGCGGAAACCCTCCAACACCTAGCACTCATCGTTTACGGCATGGACTACCAGGGTATCTAATCCTGTTCGCTACCCATGCTTTCGAGCCTCAGCGTCAGTTGCAGACCAGACAGCCGCCTTCGCCACTGGTGTTCTTCCATATATCTACGCATTCCACCGCTACACATGGAGTTCCACTGTCCTCTTCTGCACTCAAGTCGCTCAGTTTCCGATGCACTTCTTCGGTTAAGCCGAAGGCTTTCACATCAGACTTAAGCAACCGCCTGCGCTCGCTTTACGCCCAATAAATCCGGATAACGCTTGCCACCTACGTATTACCGCGGCTGCTGGCACGTAGTTAGCCGTGACTTTCTGGTTGAATACCGTCACTGCGTGAACAGTTACTCTCACGCACGTTCTTCTTCAACAACAGAGCTTTACGAGCCGAAACCCTTCTTCACTCACGCGGTGTCGCTCCATCAGGCTTACGCCCATTGTGGAAGATTCCCTACTGCTGCCTCCCGTAGGAGTATGGACCGTGTCTCAGTTCCATTGTGGCCGATCAGTCTCTCAACTCGGCTATGCATCATTGCCTTGGTAGGCCGTTACCCTACCAACAAGCTAATGCACCGCGGGCCCATCCTGAAGTGATAGCCGAAACCATCTTTGAAACGAAAACCATGTGGTTTTCGTTGTTATGCGGTATTAGCACCTGTTTCCAAATGTTATCCCCCGCTTCAGGGCAGGTTGCCCACGTGTTACTCACCCGTCCGCCGCTCACTGGTAATCCATCGTCACTTCAGTGCAAGCACGTCAGATCAGTTGGGCTAGTGCGCTCGACTTGCATGTATTAGGCACACCGCCGGCGTTCATCCTGAGCCAGGATCAAACTCTCATATAAAATATAAGAATTTGAGATAGCTCTCAAATTAAAAGTTATTAAGCGAATTGACTTCGCAAATGTTTTGCTTCAAATCACCAAAGTGATTGAAGACCCTACACATTTGATTCGTCGAAACTTTGTTCAGTTTTCAAAGGTCTACCGTGCTGATTGACAAGTAGCTAATCAGCATCACCATTATAGCATCTAACTTATCAGTAAGTCAAGAACTTTTTTGATTAATCATCAAGCAAGTAATTGGCCTTGCCGAAGAAGTCAGCTTATTTATAATATCAATTCCGCCATCAGAAGTCAACAATCAATTTTAATTTCTTAAAACAAATCGCTGTAATCCTCAAGCAGCGTTGTCTATTATAACTAGTCCGTATTAAATAATCAAGAATAAACATGATTGTTTTTTCATGTAGTTTTCCAAACCAGCTATCAAGTAATTATCCTTGACAGTCAGTAGTGGTCAACTTTGGTCTAGCTAAAACTTAGTTGCGTTAGTAGAAACACAACAGTTAAATACTATAGGAGCTTTTCTTCTGATTTGCAAGGCTAAATTGTTAATTCGGCCAAAATAAAAGAATCAGGCGCCGTTTCCGGTGCTTGATCCCCTCTTACAACTGGTATTCCAAAACTTTGGCATCCTGATCGCCGATGTCATCATAATGAAGCGTCAGCGACTGGACTACTCGAAAGCCGTTTTTTACATATAGCTTTTCAGACGGCAGGTTGCCATCCAACACATCCAGGTGAATGACCCGCTTGCCAACAGTCTTTGCTTGCTGCAAAATCGCCTGCAACAGCTTGGAGGCAATGCCGGTTCCCCGATACTTTGGGCGAACGCCAAAGAGGTGCAGCACGCCAATCTCGTCGTTGTCCGCCGGGGTTGGCCAGTCAACCTGGGGATAATCCTCCCCGGTCGTCAGGACCCCGGCACCAATTGCCTGGCCGTCCTGGTAGGCGACCAGTACCTGGGCATCATCAATCATCTGTCGCAAGCCATCGACGCTCGGGTACTCACCCCAGGTCCAATCAGCGCCGTACTGATCCAGTGGCTGGTGGTCGCAAATCGCCTTATAGAGGTCAGCCAGGGCGTTGAGATCGTCCTGGTCGGCAACCTTAATCTGCTCATTGCTCATCTTTTCATCCCCCTTTACGGAATTAATATTAACTCATTTTCAATTAACCTGCTATAATAGGATCCGTAACGGGCCATTAGTTCAGTTGGGAGAATGTCTGCTTCGCATGCAGGAGGTCGCGAGTTCGAATCTCGCATGGTCCATAATTGGAGGCTGGGAATTAACCCAGCCTCTTTGCTTTTATATAGCTGTAAATGCTACAGCGCGGTAGCTGGCTGGATTCCGAACGTTGATAAATCAACGCCCGGAACGCCTAGCCAGCCTCGCGGGGGTGGGAAGACGAACTCGCTAGCGAGTTCTGTCCCACCGCCTTTTATTTTGCAAAGAAGTCATCCGCCACGTCCGCGAAGTCGAGTGGTGCTGTCGGTGCCTGCGTGTGATCCGCGATGCTCTTCTCCATCCAGATCATGTCGTACCACTTATCGAACTTGTAGACGTTGCGATCAAAGCGGCCCGCCAGCTTGTAGCCGTAGTACTCATGGAACTTTGGGCTGGCGAGGGTCAGGTACTGGTCGGGCTGGTCGTCGTGCGGATAGACGATATGAGCCGTCATGTTGACGAAGTGCATCCGCCGGCAGAGTTCCTCCAGCGCGTCGTACAGGCGGGTGCCGATCCGGTGGCCACGGCACTCCCGGTCCACATAAATTGAGGTCTCAACCGTCCATTGGTAGGCCTCACGCGGATTGGCCGGGCCGATGTAGGCAAAGCCAACCACCTGACCGTCAAGCTCGGCAACCAGGTAAGGATAGTGCTGCAGGGTCTTCTTCATCCGTCCGGTGATCTCCTCAACCGTCGGCACCGTCACCTCGCAGGTAATTGCCGTGTTCTGAACATAGTAACTGTAAATCTGTCGGATTGCCGCCGCGTCGGTCAGGCGGGCAACCCGCAATGAAACTTCTGACATCATACCACTCTTTCGTATTTTATTATCCCCATTATAGTCGCATCGGTTGGCATTCTGGTAGCCTTGCGCCATAATTAAACTAACGAAAGAAGGGAAAATCATGACAAAAGCTTACCTCATCCACGGCACCTCAACCCGTGACGACGACTGGTTCCCCTGGTTAGAACAGGCAGCGGCACCCACAATCCAACTCGACCGGCTCTGGCTGCCGGAACCGTTCAACCCACAGCGGGACGCTTGGAATGCGGCGGTTGACGATCAGATCAAGCCGACCGACGGACTGATCCTGGTGGCCCACAGTCTCGGCTGCATCACCGCGCTCCGCTTTATTGAACGCCACCAGATCAAGGATGCCCGCCTCCTCTTGGTCGGGGCCTTCGACCAAGGCCTGCCAACCTATCCGGAACTGGATGTTTTCATGCAGCCGGCACCCGACTACGGACAAATCGCGCCCAAAGTCAGCAAGGCAACGGTGATCGCCGCCAAGAATGATCCGATCGCCCCGTACAAGAACAGCATTCAGGTTGCCCACCACATCCACGCCAAGCTGATCGTCCAGGAAACGGGCGGGCATTTTCTCACCAGCGACGGCTTCACCCAATTTCCACTGGCGTTGAAGGAACTGCAACGGCTTGCTAAATAAAAATAAGAGTAGGATTGCCCGAAAACGAGTTCAATCCTACTCCATTTTTTATTCTTGCAAATCGCTGCTGTGGGGCTTGGCCGTCATCTGGAAGGTCAACAGCAAAGCAACAACCACGAGGACAATCGTAAAGTAAAAGCCCCAGTGTGCTCCCGTCGTGAAACGGACAGCAGCGGATCCACTGGCATAGTGGCGGCCCAACTCCAGAAAGCTGGTCGCCAGGGCCGTTGCCAGGGCGCCGACAATTTGCTGCATGGTGTTGAGAATGGTGCTGCCGTCAGCCGACTCCATGCCCGAAAGCGAGTTAAGGGCGCTGGTCTGGGATGGCGACATCGCCAGCGGGCAGCCGATCATCAAGATCACGTGGGCGCCAATCACGTAGGCGACCGACGAATGGGTACTGGTGCAGGCCAGCATGATCGCACCGACGAGGGCAATTGCAAAGCCCAGCATTGCCGGCTTTTTAGCGCCGATGCTGTCGTACAGTCGACCAGCCACGGCGGAAGTCAGCGCGTTGATCACCCCACCCGGTAGCATGATGATCCCGGTTAGGGCAACTGGCAGCAACAGTCCGTTTTGGATGTACATCGGCAGCAGGTACATGGCGGACAGGATGATCCCAAAGTCCAGCATTACCAGGGTTGAACCGATCGCGAAGGAACGATTCTTGAAAACACGCAGGTTCAAGATTGGTGTTTCCAGGTGCAATTGCCGGTAAACATACAGGCCCAGAACAATCAGACCGATAATCAAGGCAGCCAGAACGGGCACCGAGAGCCAACCATCGCGACTGGAGAGGCTGGCGCCAACGACCAGGCCGGAGCAGCCAACCGCGGATTCGATGATTGAAAGGACGTCGACGTGGGGCCGAGTGATCCGACCGACATTTTCCAGGGAGCTAATTGCAAACAAGAGGGCAATCAGCAGGAACGGCACGAACAGCCAAAAGATCCAGTGCCAGGAAAGCTGGGCCAGGATCAGCCCAGTCAGCGTGGGACCGATCGCCGGGGCGAACATGATCACCAGGGCGCAGACTCCCATGACGGCCCCGATCTTCTGCGGCGGGAAGATCTGCAGGACCACGGCAAACATCAGCGGCAGAATCAAGCCGGTCCCGATCCCTTGAATCATCCGGCCAATCAAAAGGACGGGGAAGTTGCCCGCTAGCGCCGAAATGATCGCCCCGACGATGAAGTCACTGAGGGCGAAGATGATGATCTGACGGGTGGTGAACCACTTCGAGATCAGGCTCGACAGCGGCAGAATGATCCCGATGACCAGCATGTAGCCGGTCACCAGCCACTGGATGGTCGCGGTGTTGACGTTGAGGGACGCCATCAGTTTAGGCAGGGCGATGTTCAGCGAGGTTTCACTGAGCATTCCCACGAAGGCCCCCAGGAGCATGCTGACCATCGCCAGTTTGGGATGGCGGACATGCCGGCGCGCTTGAATATTCATAATAAAAAATCACTCCTCCAATTAATTCTCTCTTAGACACAATTGGTTACTTTACCAGATTGAATTAATTTTCGTAAGTGATTTTTATTTTCGCTTGATTTATTAGGTTATTAAGTTAATAAAATTAAGCGTCGTGACCGATTAAGCTCCCGGCATGCGTTTTGATGTCCCGCGAACGTCTGCCAAAGCTCAGCCAGGTTGGCAAAATTACGGCCTGTTACGATGCTTTCCCTCGTTTCCACCCTTCAAATATCGTTTGGCGAGCCAACGATTAACCAGAAAGAAGACTGCTCCATAGGTCACTGCAACAAGGACAATTATTAAAATCCAAAGCCACAAATACTCATAACCAGGCCAATGAGCTAGCTGCGGGAAAGCAAAACAGAGTGCCACTAGCAGTCCAGCAATACCAAATAAAATTTCATTATCAAGAAGTGCATGTGGTTTATTAATCCAGGAAAATAAGCTTTTCAAGTACCAATCTTGAAGTATAGCGAGAACTATCGTTGTTATCACTAACCAAGCAAAGCCTTTAGGCGGTGGAAAATCTGCCCCGGCAAGAAAGATGCTATTCCAGCCCACAACGAAAATGATTGCTTCAATTAGTCTGACTTTCTTCATTTCTCTTCTCCGGTAACTAGTTAGGCCGATGTGGATTCAAATCGCAAGGCATTTAGCCTGGTAAAGTACGCGTTTTATTCAACGCAAGAGATTATTGAAAAACACTTCTTGTAAAAGATTATACAAAAAAGAGCCTGCACTGGAAATGCAGACTCATGAGGCCCTTTAGCGTGGCAACGTCCTATCCTCGCAGGGAGCGATCCCCCAACTACTTTCGGCGTATTGAAGCTTAACTGCTGTGTTCGGCATGGGAACAGGTGTATCCTTCAAGCCATCATCACCACACTACCCTCTCGGGTGAGAGCTTATGCTCTCAAAACTAAACAATATCTATTCCCTTCAATAAACCTAACCGCTCTTCTTGGTTAAGTCCTCGACCGATTAGTAATGGTCCGCTCCATGCATCACTGCACTTCCACTTCCATCCTATCTACCACATCATCTTTGTGGGGTCTTACTTCCCCGAAGGGAATGGGAAATCTCATCTCGAGGCGAGTTTCACACTTAGATGCTTTCAGCGTTTATCTCGTCCATACATAGCTACCCAGCGATGCTCCTGGCGGAACAACTGGTACACCAGCGGTATGTCCATCCCGGTCCTCTCGTACTAAGGACAGGTCCTCTCAAATTTCCTACGCCCGCGACGGATAGGGACCGAACTGTCTCACGACGTTCTGAACCCAGCTCGCGTACCGCTTTAATGGGCGAACAGCCCAACCCTTGGGACCGACTACAGCCCCAGGATGCGATGAGCCGACATCGAGGTGCCAAACCTCCCCGTCGATGTGGACTCTTGGGGGAGATAAGCCTGTTATCCCCAGGGTAGCTTTTATCCGTTGAGCGATGGCCCTTCCATGCGGAACCACCGGATCACTAAGCCCGACTTTCGTCCCTGCTCGACCTGTCTGTCTCGCAGTCAAGCTCGCTTGTGCCTTTACACTCTACGAATGATTTCCAACCATTCTGAGCGAACCTTTGGGCGCCTCCGTTACCTTTTGGGAGGCGACCGCCCCAGTCAAACTGCCCACCTGACACTGTCTCCC
The DNA here is from genome assembly GCF_022482365.1 of Limosilactobacillus sp. Classification (NCBI taxonomy): domain Bacteria; kingdom Bacillati; phylum Bacillota; class Bacilli; order Lactobacillales; family Lactobacillaceae; genus Limosilactobacillus; species Limosilactobacillus sp. The sequence goes on along the minus strand of NZ_JAKVPE010000001.1, from coordinate 1,746,473 downwards.
AGCACGTTCAGTGCTGCGGGTTAGAGTGGTCATAATGCAAGGGTAGTATCCCACCAACGCCTCCAGCGAAACTAGCGTTCCGCTTTCTACGGCTCCTACCTATCCTGTACAAGCAGTACAAACACTCAATATCAAGCTACAGTAAAGCTCCATGGGGTCTTTCCGTCCTGTCGCGGGTACCCTGCATCTTCACAGGGATTTCAATTTCACCGAGTCTCTCGTTGAGACAGTGCCCAGATCGTTACGCCTTTCGTGCGGGTCGGAACTTACCCGACAAGGAATTTCGCTACCTTAGGACCGTTATAGTTACGGCCGCCGTTTACTGGGGCTTCAATTCAGAGCTTCGCCGAAGCTAACCCTTCCTTTTAACCTTCCAGCACCGGGCAGGCGTCAGCCCCTATACTTCATCTTACGATTTTGCAGAAACCTGTGTTTTTGATAAACAGTCGCCTGGGCCTATTCACTGCGGCTGGCCTTGCGGCCAGCACCCCTTCTTCCGAAGTTACGGGGTCATTTTGCCGAGTTCCTTAACGAGAGTTCTCTCGCTCACCTTAGGATTCTCTCCTCGACTACCTGTGTCGGTTTGCGGTACGGGCAGTTAACTACTTGCTAGAAGCTTTTCTCGGCAGTGTGACATCAGCGACTTCGTTACTAAAAGTTCACTCCTCATCACAGCTTGTCAACCCGAAGTTAAGCATTTGACTCAACTCCTGACTTACTGCTTGACCGCACTCTTCCAATCGTGCGGATCGCTTAGCCTCCTGCGTCCCTCCATTGCTCAAACGCAGTTAACTGGTACAGGAATCTCAACCTGTTATCCATCGCTTACGCCTTTCGGCCTCGGCTTAGGTCCCGACTTACCCTGGGAGGACGAGCCTTCCCCAGGAAACCTTAGTCATTCGGTGGACAGGATTCTCACCTGTCTTTCGCTACTCATACCGGCATTCTCACTTCTAAGCGCTCCACCAGTCCTCACGGTCTGACTTCGCCGCCCTTAGAACGCTCTCCTACCACGTGCACATAGTGCACATCCACAGTTTCGGTAATATGCTTAGCCCCGGTACATTTTCGGCGCAGGATCACTCGACTAGTGAGCTATTACGCACTCTTTAAATGATGGCTGCTTCTGAGCCAACATCCTAGTTGTCTATGCAACTCCACATCCTTTTCCACTTAGCATATATTTAGGGACCTTAACTGGTGATCTGGGCTGTTCCCCTTTCGACGGTGGATCTTATCACTCATCGTCTGACTCCTGAGGATAAATCAATGGCATTCGGAGTTTATCTGAAGTTGGTAACCCATGACGGGCCCCTTGTCCAAACAGTAGCTCTACCTCCACGATTCTTACCTCAAGGCTCCCCCTAAAGAGATTTCGGAGAGAACCAGCTATCTCCAAGTTCGTTTGGAATTTCACCGCTACCCACACCTCATCCCAGCCATTTTCAACTGACACGGGTTCGGTCCTCCAGTGCGCTTTACCGCACCTTCAACCTGGACATGGGTAGGTCACCTGGTTTCGGGTCTATAACTACATACTTCATACGCCCATTTAAGACTCGCTTTCGCTGCGGCTCCGGTTTTTCCACCTTAACCTTGCATGCAATCATAACTCGCCGGTTCATTCTGCAAGAGGCACGCCGTCACCCATTAACGGGCTCCGACAGCTTGTAGGCACATGGTTTCAGGAACTATTTCACTCCCCTTCCGGGGTGCTTTTCACCTTTCCCTCACGGTACTGGTTCACTATCGGTCACTAGGTAGTATTTAGCCTTGCGAGATGGTCCTCGCAGCTTCCGACGGGGTTTCACGTGTCCCGCCGTACTCAGGATCCTGAACTGAGGGTGTGACGTTTCGTCTACTGGGCTCTCACCATCTCTGGCACAGCTTCCCAACTGTTTCGACTACGTCGCACTTTGGTAACTCAAATGTTCAGTCCTACAACCCCAGTGAGCAAGCTCACTGGTTTGGGCTCTTCCCCTTTCGCTCGCCGCTACTCAGGGAATCGAATTTTCTTTCTCTTCCTGCAGCTACTGAGATGTTTCAGTTCACTGCGTTTACCGCTTGCCAGCTATAGATTCACTGGTCAAGCAAGCACCGACTAAGGTGCTTGGGTTTCCCCATTCGGAAATCTCCGGATCAAAGTGTACTTACCACTCCCCGAAGCATATCGGTGTTTGTCCCGTCCTTCATCGGCTCCTAGTACCAAGGCATTCACCATGCGCCCTTCATAACTTAACCTTGATGATCACGAAGTGATCACCTTGATTAATTGAGTTAGCGATTATTTCGTTAATAAAACTCAAATAACGCGGTGTTCTCGGTTTATTGTTTTAAGTTAATAAATAAGAAAATAGATATTATTTAGTTTTCAAAGTACAAACTCTGAGGGTAAACCCCTCAAAACTAAACAAAGTTTCAACTAATGTGCAGGTTCCGTTTTATTCCTTAGAAAGGAGGTGATCCAGCCGCAGGTTCTCCTACGGCTACCTTGTTACGACTTCACCCCAGTCATCTATCCCGCCTTAGGCGGCTCCCTCCAAAATGGTTAGGCCACCGACTTTGGGCGTTACAAACTTCCATGGTGTGACGGGCGGTGTGTACAAGGCCCGGGAACGTATTCACCGCGGCATGCTGATCCGCGATTACTAGCGATTCCGACTTCGTGTAGGCGAGTTGCAGCCTACAGTCCGAACTGAGATCGGCTTTAAGAGATTAGCTTGTCCTCGCGGGTTAGCGACTCGTTGTACCGACCATTGTAGCACGTGTGTAGCCCAGGTCATAAGGGGCATGATGATCTGACGTCGTCCCCACCTTCCTCCGGTTTGTCACCGGCAGTCTCACTAGAGTGCCCAACTGAATGCTGGCAACTAGTAACAAGGGTTGCGCTCGTTGCGGGACTTAACCCAACATCTCACGACACGAGCTGACGACGACCATGCACCACCTGTCATTGCGTCCCCGAAGGGAACGCCTAATCTCTTAGGTTAGCGCAAGATGTCAAGACCTGGTAAGGTTCTTCGCGTAGCTTCGAATTAAACCACATGCTCCACCGCTTGTGCGGGCCCCCGTCAATTCCTTTGAGTTTCAACCTTGCGGTCGTACTCCCCAGGCGGAGTGCTTAATGCGTTAGCTGCGGCACTGAAGGGCGGAAACCCTCCAACACCTAGCACTCATCGTTTACGGCATGGACTACCAGGGTATCTAATCCTGTTCGCTACCCATGCTTTCGAGCCTCAGCGTCAGTTGCAGACCAGACAGCCGCCTTCGCCACTGGTGTTCTTCCATATATCTACGCATTCCACCGCTACACATGGAGTTCCACTGTCCTCTTCTGCACTCAAGTCGCTCAGTTTCCGATGCACTTCTTCGGTTAAGCCGAAGGCTTTCACATCAGACTTAAGCAACCGCCTGCGCTCGCTTTACGCCCAATAAATCCGGATAACGCTTGCCACCTACGTATTACCGCGGCTGCTGGCACGTAGTTAGCCGTGACTTTCTGGTTGAATACCGTCACTGCGTGAACAGTTACTCTCACGCACGTTCTTCTTCAACAACAGAGCTTTACGAGCCGAAACCCTTCTTCACTCACGCGGTGTCGCTCCATCAGGCTTGCGCCCATTGTGGAAGATTCCCTACTGCTGCCTCCCGTAGGAGTATGGACCGTGTCTCAGTTCCATTGTGGCCGATCAGTCTCTCAACTCGGCTATGCATCATTGCCTTGGTAGGCCGTTACCCTACCAACAAGCTAATGCACCGCGGGCCCATCCTGAAGTGATAGCCGAAACCATCTTTGAAACGAAAACCATGTGGTTTTCGTTGTTATGCGGTATTAGCACCTGTTTCCAAATGTTATCCCCCGCTTCAGGGCAGGTTGCCCACGTGTTACTCACCCGTCCGCCGCTCACTGGTAATCCATCGTCACTTCTGTGCAAGCACGTCAGATCAGTTGGGCCAGTGCGCTCGACTTGCATGTATTAGGCACACCGCCGGCGTTCATCCTGAGCCAGGATCAAACTCTCATATAAAATATAAGAATTTGAGATAGCTCTCAAATTAAAAGTTATTAAGCGAATTGACTTCGCAAATGTTTTGCTTCAAATCACCGAAGTAATTGAAGACCCTACACATTTGATTTGTCGAAACTTTGTTCAGTTTTCAAAGGTCTACCGCGCTGATTGGCAAGTAGCTAATCAGCGTTAATATTATATCATCTAACTTATCAGTAAGTCAAGAACTTTTTTGATTAATCATCAAGCAAGTAATTGGTCTTGCCGAAGAAGTCAGCTTATTCATAATATCAATTCCGCCATCAGAAGTCAATAACCAATTTCACTTTTTCAAAATTGATTAATGCTTCTCTTAAGGCAGCACCATCTATTGTAATCACGTCTATTCTCATCGTCAAGGTTGGCTTTAATGATTGTTTTTTCATGTAGTCATCAAAACTAGCTTTCAAGAATTGACTACCACAACATTGTGAAGTGGTTTTGATTAATGACAGTGATTATCGTGTTTTCACAGTAAAAACACAACAGTTAAATACTATAATCGTTTTCCCGGCTTTTTACAAGGGAAAATTTAGTCAAAGTATAGAAAAAGATCTTCCCTGCTTGGATGTTCGGGAAGATCCATAGAAGTTAGCATATATGGCATTAAATCAGACATTCACAGTCTTGCCATACTCGTTGTTAATCGTGTTAACAACATTCTCGGCCTTCATGTTGTCTTCAACAATTGCGTCGCCGTCCCGTAACGTGTACGTGCCGTCTTCAGACAAGTTGCTGTAGTCAACATCGTTGCCATCTGCGTCAACAAAGTTAAACTTCGAGTTCTGGAAGTTCTTAAGAGCATCTTCATCAATTTCCATGATTATGCCTTCTTTCTATACTGTCATTATAGTCTTTTTTTCCAAAAATGGCTATTTAATTTTCCCTTAAGCTCCCACCAACGTTACCAGCATGCAAAAAGCCAGCAAAGCGCACTCCCATGCACCGCTGGCTTCCTACCTATTACTTCGCTTGGATGTATCCCTGAGCCTTCAACAGTTCGGCAAATTCGATGGCCCCACCGGCTGCTCCCCGCGCGGTATTGTGGGACAGGCCGACAAACTTCCAATCAAACAGCTTGTCGGGACGGAGCCGCCCGATGGAAATGCCCATCCCGTGCTCAAAGTTCACGTCGTAGCGGACCTGAGGACGGAAATCGTCGTCGAGGTACTGGATAAACTGCTTAGGTGCACTCGGCAGGTCAAGCTTTTGTGGTTCACCGGAGTAGTCCTCCAGTGCCTTGATCAGGTCTTCCTTCGTCGGCTTCTGCTTGAAGTTAATGAAGGCTGCGACCGTGTGCCCGTACAGGACCGGCACCCGCAGGCACTGACTGGTGATCACCGGAGACTCGGCCGTCACGATTGCCTTTTGTTCTGGGTCAACGTGACCGAAGATCTTCAACGGTTCGTCCTCGGACTTCTTTTCCTCACCCGGAATGTACGGGATCACGTTGCCTTGGATTTCCGGGGCGCCCTCCAGTGTCTTGCCGGCTCCAGAGATTGCCTGGTAGGTACATGCCAGAACCTGGGTTGGTTCGAACTGCTGCCAAGCGGCAATGGCTGGCGTGTAGCTCTGAATCGAACAATTTGGCTTGACGGCGACAAAGCCCCGCTGCGTGCCGAGGCGAGCGCGCTGGTACTTAATGACATCCGTGTGGTCCGGGTTAATTTCAGGAACCACCATCGGCACATCTGGCGTCCAGCGGTGGGCACTGTTGTTAGAAACGACCGGCGTCTCATGCTTAGCGTACTCGTCCTCCAGCTTGCGGATGGCATCCTTGTCCATGTGGACGGCGGAAAAGACGAAGTCAACCTGGGAGGCAACTTGATCGACGTCCTCGGCATCCAAAATCGTCAGGTTCTTGACGGCCTCCGGGATCGGCGTTGCGCCCATCTTCCAGCGATCCTTGACGGCTTCCTCATAGGTTTTACCCGCGCTGTGCTTGCTGGCAGCAACGACCGTCACTTCAAACCAGGGGTGGTTGGCCAGCAGCGTAACGAAACGCTGCCCGACCATCCCCGTAGCACCAATTACACCAACTTTTAACTTCTCGCTCATTATGAAAATCTCCACATCTTATAATTGTTTTCTAATTATGGTCTAATATACTCTTCTTGCACCCAATATTCCATTGTTCTGTTTAGAAAATTAATTTATTTCTCCCGATCACTTTGCTTGCTGAATAGTCTTGCCTTAGATCCAGATTTACTTGCCGTTTTCTCACCCGCTTGTTTTACTAAAGTAAATCCGATATCGGATTAAGGAGAATAAGATGTCAGAACTGCAAAACTACAACCACCTCTTTGCCACCCGGGAAAACATCTATCGGCAAGTGGCCACCAATGCTGGCATCTCTGAAATGGGATTTTGGATTCTGTATTCAATTTGTCAGACCCAGCAGCCGCTGATGCAGAGCGCCTTCGCCGACGAACACTGTTATCCTCGCCAAACGGTCAACTCCGCGGTTAATCGGCTCGTCCGCCGCAACTTGGTCGAGCTGACTAACTCCCCGCACCAACGAGGGAGCTGGTCAAGCTGACGGATGCCGGACATGTATTCGTCCGGCAGTGGGTTGCACCGGTGCTGAAGGCCGACAACCAGGTTTTCAATCGTCTTTCCGCAAGCGAGCAGCAACTATTAATCAAAGTCATGGACAGCCAGAACGCGAGCTTGCAAAAGGAACTGAATGATTTAATCGAAAGGAAGTAATCAGATGGAGACTGTTACCCTGAACAATGGCGTCAAGATGCCGCTGGTCGGCTACGGTGTTTTCCAACTCAGTAAGGAACAAACCGCCGACCTGGTCTTTAAGGCAATCAAAAACGGCTACCGTCTTATCGACACCGCCCAGGCCTATTTCAATGAAGAAGAGGTCGGCCAGGGGATCAAAAAGGCCGAAGCCGAACTCGGCGTTAAACGCAAGGATCTCTTTTTAACTACCAAGGTCTGGATCACGGGCTACGGCTATGATGATCCCCGCCACCTGGCCGAAGTGATCGGCGACACCGGCGACGTGGACTAATTTAACCATACGGATAGAAAAAAGCTCTAGCTTGGGTGCTAGGGTTTTTTTGTCCACCAGATACTATTCTTTCACCGCAAAGGTCACCTGGGCCGAAGACAACTGACTAAACAGGGCTTCATCCGCACATCAATCGTGCGGATGAAGCCCTTGAGGGATATATTCGATTTTTCTTACATCTCCGGATCAAAGCCGTTTGCCTCCATGACTTCACGGCGCGGACGATCGCCATCGGAACCGGGCTTGTCCACCCCGATTGAGTCGCGAACGTCCTTTGTTGGGTCATTGACCAGGCTAACCACGTAGGCAGCGATGCTCTTCCGGGAAATCTCGGTCCCCTTGAATGCTTCACCGTGGTTGTAGCTGGTGGTTTCATAATCCACCTCATCGTTGTCGGTCAGCCAGGCCGGCCGAATAATGGTGTAGTCCAGGTCACTGCCACTAACAACATCCGCCGCCTGACGGTAGGTTTGCAGATAACCCGGCAATGCCCGCGTGTTCAGCTCGCCAAACTTACCGGGAACTTCGTCGTAAATTCCCAAGGAAGAAGTCCAGATCAAGCGCTTGACGCCCAGCTTATCCATTGCCGTCACCAGCTTTTGCGCCTCATCGACAACGTTGCCGGCTAAGCTTGCATAAACAATGTCTTGGCCCTGAAGTGCTGCTTCGAGGTCGGCACTGTTGGTCGCATCCCCGACAATCACGTTCTTATCTGCCAGTTCTGGAGCCAGCTTGGCCTTGTTCCGCACGAACATGGTTAAATTGACATCTTGATTATCCAAAAGCATCTTGTCAGCCCACTGAGCGATCCGACTGTTAGCACCGATTACTAAAACGTTCTTCATAATAAGATCCCTCTTTCCTCAATTAATCCTTGATTGTCAAAAACTGATCCAAACTCATCCGTTCTGAACGGAATTGGTTAATCTTCGCGTCCTTCGGGTAGCCAAGACCGATTCCGACGGCGAAAACATAGTCATCACTAACCCCTAAGACCTGATGCAGGTAAGTCGGGTTGAAGACAAATTCCTCGGCCGGCAGCGAGTCGATCCCCAAGTCCTTAGCAGCCAGCATCAGGGTCTGGCCAAAGGCCCCCAGGTCATAGGTTGTCCACGGGTTGATGTTGCGTGGCAGCAGCAGGTAGGCAACTGCGGGCGCATTGAAGAGCTTCTCCGAGTCGCGGTACATGGCGTCACCATCAGCCCCTAGGAAACGACGGATCCCACTGGACCAGGTCCTCAGGTTTGCTTGTCCCCGCTTCCCCATACTGCCACGGTGGAGGGCTGGAAATTCAGAATGCTCCATCCGCCCTGATTCATGGTAAGCCCGAATCTTCTCGAGGCTTTCCCCGGTCGCAATCACAACCTTCCATGGCTGGACGTTCGCCCATGAGGGTGCCTTCCCGGCAGTTTCAACAATTTTTTCAAGATCTTCTTTGGCAACTGGCTGTGACTTGAAGTCACGAACTGAGTGACGATTATTTACAGTATCAATAAATTCCATTTCCAATCCTCCGTTCTGTTTTGATATCTTTCTTACTTTCTGTAAGTATGATAGTTCATGCGCGGGGGAAGCGGAAGTACTAAAATGTTATTAGCTAATAACTAAAGGTTAAAAGGGTGATATCAATGAACGATCAACTAACAACTTTCATCGCGGTGGCCGAAAATAAAAGCTTTAACAAGGCCGCCAGTCAGCTTTTCATTTCCGCGCCGGCCGTTATTAAACAGATCAATGCCCTAGAGAAAAACATTCACGTCACCCTCTTCGACCGGACCCACAGCGGGGTTTCGCTAACCACAGCCGGCAAGTCCTTTTATCAGGACGTCAAAAAGCTCGTGGCCGCCTATACCCAGTCGATCAGCCATGCCCAAAACCTCGCGGAAGAAAAGCAGGTCGTCAAAATCGGGGTGGGCCCGCTCGCCACGGGAGTAGGAACCAATAATTTATGGCTGGAGCTTAGCCAAAAGCACCCGAACATCTCGTTTCAATTCATCCCCTGTTCCTGCGCACTGGGCAGTTTTAACGAGTTTCTGGCCGGGATCAACAAAGAATTCGACCTCGTTTCGTCAGTCTATGACTTGAATCTATTGAAGGCTTTCAACCTGGCAGCGACCGAGCTGGACGTCACGCCGCTAAGGATTTCCGTGCCGGTGCAGAACCCCTTGAGCAAAAAGGATCGGCTCACCATGGCAGATTTGAAGGGCCAGACGATCGCCCTCTCGCCGCGCGGGGAATTTGCGTGTTTTGACCAGGTGCGGGATCTCTTGGAAAAGGACCCCGCGATTAAGATTAAAGACATTCACGGCTTTGATATCCCCGTCCTGAATGCCTGCGTCGAGAATAACTGGCTCCTCTGTTCTGCCGAAGATTGGCAAACCGCCCACCCCATGCTGAAGGCACAGACCGTCGACTGGGACTTCAGCGCGCCCTTTGGCTTGGTCTATGGCAAAAAGCACCGGCAAGTGGTTGATCTGATTATTGACTACCTAAAGTAGAATTTTGCGACAGAGCAATAAAAAAAGAAGATTAGTGAGCCCTTGCCAACTCACTAATCTTCTTTTAGTTGATAGGCATTTGAATTTACACCGTTATCAGAGCATGAATATGAAATTACTTTCACCCTAAATTTCAAGAATAAGTTAGCCACTGGACTCAAATAAATAATACTGACCAATTGATTATTGGTTGATGGAGCTGTGATATCTCTTGGTAGAAGGCCTTACGATAGATATCCATTGACGAATGTCCATTAAACATAGCTCGTGGATAGTGATTCATCCAATCATTAGTCGCTATGATCTGAGCACTACTATAGTTATTTATAGCTTCACCTTTGGTAATCTCCTTGCGGAGAAACCGGTTATTGATCTCATTGGATCCACGTTCCCAAGGGGAATACGGATCAGCATAGAAAACATGATCGTGAACTTGTGTTAACTCACTAAATTCTGAACCGTTGTCAGAGGTTATTGTCTTAAAAATGCGATAGTAAGCATCTGTGCCCATTTTCTGGCGCAAATTTATAAAGAACTGATTTACTGCATGCGCAGTTTTACCAGCAATTTTACTCGTGATATTAACTCGTGAAAGGCGATCAGTCATTACTAGTACAACACTGTCATTACCGTTTTTCTGTCCCTGAACTGTATCCAGTTCCCAATGGCCAATTTCGGACCGTTGGTCCGCAGTTTGAGGTCGTTGAGCAATATTAGGCCCTAAGCACCTTTTAGCTTGCGGATGAGTTTGATGATGCTTACGTTTAGGTTTTTCAAAGAGGTCTAAATTGGACGTACGAAGCACACCCTCATTAATCCATTGATATAAAGTTACAACCGACTTTGGGATCAGGGTGCCATCATTCATTAAATCTCGAGCCTTATAAATAACCGCTTGTGGGGAGTAATGGTGGTCGTCAAACTCACCAAGCATTAGCTGATCAGCTAATCGTAAAAATTGCTTTGAAGAATAATATAAGCGACGACGACCAGAATGGCGGTGATGTTCAAGATATGTGGCCTGACCAGCTTCATAACTATAGATGTAGTAAGAATATTCGTAAATCTTACCATTAGATTTTTGACGACGAAGTTGGCGGACCGTACCACGGTTGAGCTCGTTATTAATTGTTTGATGATTAACTCCTAATTGGCGACCAATTGCGCGATTGGAAAGTCCTTGCGACTTTAAAGTCGCAATCATCACACGTTCTTCTTTAGTAAGATGAGCATTCTTTTTATGAGTAGTCAATAAAATAGTAGACATGGTATCATTTAAGTGCGTCATTTGACGGACATCCTTTCATATAGGTTTGGTTCACTTAATATGATACCTGATGTCACGCCGAATGGCGTTTTTTATTTACCACCAACTGGGTGGCTAACTTCATTCTATAATCTACCGAAATTACTTTCACACAAATAAAATAAATGGTGAGAGTGTGCAAGTAAATTAACATCGCAGCCGGCTACCTCAATTTGCAAAGTAGCCCTTAACTTTTGTTCTACATACAAGACCAAAAAAGTCGAAAAATGGTCTTGTATACAGAACAAAAATAGCGAATATTGGTCTTGTATGCAGAACAATAAAGTGCCGCCCACAAAAAAGGATGAACTGGTCAAAATCACCTTTTCCACTTTTAAGACCCGATAAATCCACAAATTTACGCAACTATTGCGTGAATCCGCAGATTTATCGGGCCTTCTTTTCGCCAAATTCAAAAAAGCACCCGCCACAACAGCGAGTGCTTCATCCACCTGTAATTAAAATTGAGCTTGGTCCGGGTCCAGCGCCAAGCCGCTGACCCCGTGCAGCGCATCCAAGGCGGTCATCTGTGCCACCGTCAGTTCAAAGTCAAACACGTCGGTATTGGCCTGGATGTACTGCGGGTGAATGGACTTGGGCAACGGGAGGAAACCGTGCTGGAGCGACCAGCGAATCAACACCTGGGCCGGGGACTTGCCGGTCTCCGCGGCCACCTGTTTAACCGTCGCGTTGCCCAGCAGGCCACCCGTTCCCAACGGGCTGTAAGCCTCACTCAAGAGTCCTAGTTCCGCGTTCGTTTTTGTCACTGCCGGCTGTAGATCGCTCGGGTTGAGCATGATCTGATTGACCGCCGGCTTGATCGTCGCCGTCTTCAACAGAGCATCCAGGTGCTGCCGCCGGAAATTGGAAACGCCGATCGCCCGCAGCTTGCCGGCCCGCACGGCATCCTCCATTGCCCGCCAGGCCGCCGCGTTCCCCTCTTGCCAGTGATCGCGGATCGCGACCGGGTTAGGCCAGTGGATCAGGTACAGGTCCAGGTAGTCGGTCTGTAGATTCTGCAGGCTGCGATCAATCGACTGGGCGGCCGCGTCGTAGCTGTGGGCGTCATTAAAGAGCTTGCTCGTGATGAACAACTGGTGCCGGTCAATGCCGCTCTCCTTTATTCCCGCGCCGACGCTCTGCTCATTGCCATACGCCACCGCGGTATCGATGTGGCGGTAGCCCGCCTGGATGGCCGCCTTCACCGCGGCCTTGGCAACGTCCCCGTCCGGCGTCTGCCAAGTACCGAAGCCAATCACCGGAATCTGCACGCCGTTATTTAATGTGTAGGTATCGCTCATTGAGGTTAACTTCATTTTTCATCATTTCCTTTCCTCATTAAAGTCAGGTAGGCGGTCGCCATGTCCTTGATTTCCGGCCGCCCCGTCGCAGCCGCTCTTTCAAAATGGACCCGGGCGTGGGTAAAGTCGTGGTTAAAGAAGGCGATCCGGCCCAAGCCGAGGTCGGCCCCCGCGGCCAGCATGAAGCCGGCCGTGTCCCGGTGGTTGTCTTCCAGTGCGGAGCAGTAAAGGGCCACCGCCCGGCTCAGGTCCCGGTCGACGATCGAACCGAGCTCATAGAGATTGGCCAAGGCGATCTTGGCCGTGATGTCGCCCCGCTTGGCCGCGATTTCCAAATCCAGCACGGCCAGGTACCGGCCAGCCTTCATTGAACCGCCGGCCAGCAGCTTTGCCAATTGCTGACGTGCCAAGCTTGTTTTGCCCTGGGCCGCCAGCTTAACCGCCGTTTGCAATTGCTTTGAGTCCTTTTGCCAATCGATCGTGCTCACCCCCACCTTCCTATATAAGTTCAAGTTAACATCTAAACTGCGAATTGACCATCATCGCGGTTCTTTGTTCACTATGCGAACAGCAGACAGACTTTTTCAAAAAAGTTGAAATTTGCCCTTGACCTGGAGTCGGCTCCAGGTAATAAGCTGTGACCAACGTCAAAGATAAATCAATTTGAAAGGGGCAATTTACAATGCAATCAATTCAATTTCCCACCCGGTTCTTACCCGGGACAACCGATAACTTTGTTTCCAACGAGGTGATCGCCAGCGACCTGACGACTGCCGACATCTGGCGCTACCTGGTCGACACGTCCAAGTGGGAGCGCTACTACGACAACGCCGCCAACATTGAGCTGACCAACGGCGAAAACAGCCTGCTGCACTATGCGGAACGCTTCCACTTCGACACCTTTGGCTTTCCAATCGACGCCCAGGTGATGGAGCTGGTGGCACCAAGCGCGGATGACCCCACGGCTCGCCTGGCATGGCACGGTTGGAACGACGGCGATGAGGATTCCTCAATTGACGTCTACCACGCCTTCTTGATCGAACAGCTGCCGGGCAAGCGGGTCCGCCTGCTGACTCAGGAATCTCAAATCGGCAAGTCCGCCGCCGACTTGGCAGTTCAGAAGCCCAACCCGATGCTCAACGGGCACCAGGCTTGGCTCGATGGTTTGGTAAAGGCTGCAAAGGAAAACTACTAGGAGGTTGATGAAAATGACAAAGACATGGATGGTAACCGGAACTTCAAGTGGCTTCGGTAAGGAACTTGCATTACAATTGGCACAGAAGGATGACGTGCAGCTGATCGCCACCGCCCGGAAGAAGAGCGACCTTGACTACCTCGACCAGTACAACCACGGTCAGATCAAGAAGGTCCTGGTCGACGTTTCCAAGCCGGAAGAGATCAAGAGCGCGGCCCGCGAGGCATTGGCCTTCAGCAAGCAGATCGACGTGCTGGTCAACAACGCCGGCCTGGGCTATTTCTCAACGATTGAGGAGAGCGACATGGCGGCAGTCCGCTACATGTTTGAGGTCAACGTCTTCGGCCTGGCCGAGGTGACCAAGGCATTCCTGCCACAATTCCGTCAGCACAAGTCCGGGACGATCGTCAATATTTCCTCGGCCCTGGCACTGACGACCCTGCCGACGATGGGCTTCTACTCGGCCACCAAGTACGCGGTCGAAGGCTATTCCGACACGCTGCGCAAGGAGCTGGCCCCGCTGGGCATCAAGGTGCTGGCGGTAGAACCAAGCGGCGCCCGGACGAACTGGTCTGGCGCTTCCTCGCAAAAGCAGGTGCCACAAATCGCTGACTACGCCGGTTACCAGCAGATGGTCGAAACGATGGACGAGGGCGTCACCAAGTCTCCTGGCGACCCGAAGCTGATTGCCAAGGCAATTATTGATGCCGTCGAAAGTCCGGACACGCCGGCCCACCTGCCACTGGGCGAATTCGCCTACAACGGTGGCCTGGAAAACCTGCAGGGCCTGGTTAAGGAAATCGAAAGTCACAAGGACATTTCATTATCAACAGACGACTAAAAAGGAAGAACAATGGCTAACAATTACAGCATTGGCCAGGTCGCAACCATGCTTGGCCTGACAATTGACACAATTCGCTACTACGACAAACAGGGCCTGTTGCCGTTCGTGAAGAAGAGCAGCAGCGGTCGGCGGATTTTCACGGAAAATGACGTTCACCTGATGCGGACAATTATCTGCCTGAAGAACGCAGGTGTGTCAGTAAGCGACATTGCCAAGTTCGTCAGCATGCGGATGGTCGGCGACTCAACCCTGGAAGCGCGGGCCCAGCTCTTAGCAGACCATGAGCGGGAGCTGCGAACCCAGATTAACGACCTGCTCGACACGCTGTCCTACCTCAAGTTCAAGGAATGGTACTACCAAACCGCCGTGGACGCCGGGACGGAGAAAATTCACCTGGTTCCGGGAAGCAGCGAGGTCGTGCCCGACCTGGCCAAGCAGTACGAACGCCATCTGGAGGAAAGCGGTCAGAAAGAAGAGCTGGCCCGTTTTCGGGAGGTCAAGGACTACCGCAACCGCCAGCACGTAAATTAGGAGGGGAACCAGTATGGATAAGGAAGCAATTCGGCAACAGATCGTGGCAACGGCCAATCGTCGCTACGCCACCAAGAAGTATGATCCGACCAAGCACATCAGTGAGGCGGATTGGCAGACGATCCTTGAGGCGGGCCGCCTGTCCCCGAGTTCCTTTGGCTACGAGCCCTGGCGCTTCCTGTTAATCAACAACCAGCAGATCCGGGACGACATCCGACCCTTTGCCTGGGGCGCGGTCAACAGCCTGAACGGGGCGGACAAGATTTTGATCATCCTGGCCCGGACGGACGTGACCTACGACAGCGACTACGTGAAGGACCTGGTGGAGAACATCAAGGGCAAGCACTATTCACCAACTTCGGCCCCATCCCAGCACTTCAAGAATTTCCAGGAGCGCGACCTCAAGCTGGATAGCGATCGGGCCCGCTTTGATTGGACCAGCAAGCAAACCTACATTGCCATGGCTAACATGATGACGGCAGCCGCGGAGCTCGATATCGACTCTTGCCCGATTGAGGGCTTCAACTACGCCCAGATGAACGACTACCTGGCAAGCAAGGGCTTCATGGACCCGACCAAGTGGCGGGTTTCGGTCCTCGTCAGCTTTGGCTACCGCGATCAGCCAATCAAGCCCAAGGTTCGGCAGCCGTTGAGTGACATTTATCAAGAACTGAATTAAGTGCAACAGGACCAGCAAGCGAAATGCTTGCTGGTCCTGTTTGCGTGTTTGGGTTCAAAGCTCTAATTCAGCTTCTTCACTTCCATAGTGCTATCATTGCCACTTTCCAAGCAACTCCACATAAGTATACCCGGTAACGTCCTTTCCCTCATAGGTTCCCGCAATTTTACTTCCGGATTCGTACTTTGTAAATAGTGGCATTTTGCTAACAATTTCCTGATCCTGGACATCCGTGGTAACCTTAAGGACTGCTTGCTTCGACGGTATCTTTACAATAAAGCTTGTTGGATACTTATTTTTCGATACAGAGCTTTTCCAGTAATTGCCTGCTTCTTTTTCAATCGGATCAATTTCCACAACTTCTTGACTGTCATCAGCATGCAGTATCGTTCCCCACGTTTTGGTTGTTTTATTTTTCAAATCGTGCATATCCCATAGGCTGATGGTGTCTCCGTTGTCGAGGTTTAGATCCATCCACACCCATCTCCAATCACTATGCATGTTCATTGTTTTCCGCTCTTTTTTCGAAAATTGCCACTGCCGATCAAACCACGAATCACCTGAAATCGGATATTTTTTCCTGCCAATCGTAAGGCTGCCAGTAGAATCCATATGTGCCATGGAAAACTGTTGAACCCGACCGCCAAGGAATGTCATAAAGCTTCCCGTACCGGCATTATAGAGATACTCCCTAGTACGCTTCAGATCGCAATTGACCCGACCATTTTTCATCATTGCCTCTACATGAATTTCTTCTGGATTTCCAGAAATTTCACCCATCGGGCATTTAATCGAAAAGCCCTGCCCATTCGGGGTGGCAAACTCCTTGAAGTTGCAGCGCATTTTGCTAAACAACTGATCGCTATAATGATATTCGCCTGTTGTTTCATTATAAACAGAGAAGTTGGAGTCCACGATTGCCAAGGGCCCCATTTTAGTGATGATAATGTGGTACAGCCAATTAAGTAACTGTCCATCCACCTCGAAGTGACCAATGGCAAACCATGAATTTGCCTGAAAATCTTTTTTATATGCCAAATCTTTTTGGGGATTCACCATCATATTTTGATCCATTGTTGCAATTCCTCCTGATTAAAATATTGACACAGCGTTTAATTTATCTTCATAATTTAGCTATGACCTTCGTATGTTGTTCATGATATCGGGCGCATCTTAAGTATTCAATGAGCAATCTTGATCTTAGTGTTCAAATTTTAAAACAGGAGGATAATTTTAAAATGGGAATCTATACAAATGCCAGAAAAGAAACCGATAGCAAGATCCTGTCTTCTTTTTGGGAACTATACCAAGAAAAACCGATCAATCGAATAACTGTTAAAGAGCTTGCCGATCTGTGTGGCATTGGTCGCGGCACTTTTTACAATCACTTTCATGATGTCTACGCTGTTCTTGAAAAGATCGAAGCAGAGCTTAATCTCGCTCTTGAACACAAATGCCACCAAATCAGCGAAAAGGAGCCAGAGCTTGCTGACTTCAACCGGATTCTCTATGAATGTTATAGCGAAGAAATAACCAAGGACTACATTCGCCTTTTAGTGCTGGAACGCCGCGATCCATTCTTCGCGGAAAACTATCTTAAAAGTCTTCGTGATTTTCTTCTGCGTGTCTGTATCGATAAAAATGCCGTTTCTCAATCAGAAGATGAAAAACAGCTCCTTAATTGTGCTTTCAATTCCATCATCGAGATCCTTCTCAGCAGCATTTGCAATACCTCACTCCAGCTAAATGAAATTAACGAGCTAATAGTAGGGTTACTCCAAAACGGGTACTACATTACGCTCACAAATCGCTTTGGTATTGATGGGCTTAAAAACCCATTTTCGCTCTATCAAAGTTAATAAACAGTAAGGGAACCACCCGGATAGGCAGTTCCCTTTTACTCCCATATTTTATTGCTTCCCGCTTGTCCATGGCCGCGTAGGCGTCCTGAACATCATCCAGCTTGAAGCTCTTCGTGAAGACCTTCCCGGGGTTGATCTTGCCGTCCAGAACCGCCTGGAGCAAGATTTCCTTGTCCGGCTTTGTTACGGATGCGATCCCGCCGCGCAGGCCAACGTTCTTCCAGAACAGCTGGTTGGACTTTGGTTCCGTCTGTGGAACGCCGACCCAGTCCCGAGCATACGCATGGTGTATACTGAAGTAAGTATTGTGAGGTGGAGCAAATGATCGATAACTACCTATTAGAAGAGCTCGTCGTCTTCAGCAAGACCCAGACGCTGGCAAAAACCGCCGAAAAATTAATGGTCACCCAGCCGACCGTCACCCGGGGGATGCAAAAACTGGAGGAGGAATTGGGTGTCACCCTCTTTGACCGCCAGCCTAACAAGATCACCCTGACCAAAACCGGCCAGTTGGCGGCCCAACAGGCCAAAAAGCTCCTAGCAGCCAACCAGGATTTTGTCACCCAGATTCGCAATTTCGACCAAACCCAGCAGACCATCAAAATCGGCACCATTGCCCCGGGGCCGCTGCCGATCGCCGAACACCTAAAGCAGGACTTCAACGTCGCGGTCGACCGCCACTTTGTCCTGCGCCAGGACGTTAATTCCGCCCTGCTGGATCACCAGTACTCCCTCATCTTCAGCGACCAGGAAATCCAAAATGACCAGATCGAGTCGCTTTTCATTGGCAAAGAACACCTGATGGTCAACCTCGACCAGTTCATGTACCTCGCTAATAAGCAACGGGTAACCTTCAAAGAGCTGCGGGGATTGAGCTTCGTCGTCCTCAGCGACATTGGCCCCTGGAAGCAAATCATCCAGGACAACATCCCCGACGCCAAGTTTCTCTACCAGGCGCAGCGGGACGCGATGACCGAAATCACCAAGTATTCCAACTTCCCTTACTTCAGCACCAACGTCACCGACTGGGAGACCCACCAGCCCAAGCGTCCCGATAACGACCGGGTCCGCATTCCAATCACGGACGCCGCGGCCACGATGACCTTCTACGTCTCCTACCTCAAGAGCCGCCGCGCACAGCTGCGCCCGGTTCTGCAGGAACTCAGCACGCTCTGGCCAGCAGAATCAACCCGATAAAGCAAAAAATCTGAGATGAACAAGCTCCACCTCAGATTTTTTCTATTTATTTAGTAGCGTCAAAGACAAAGTTGCTTGGGGTAAATTGAACCCGCAGCGCCCGATAGACGTAGGTCTTGGCCGCCTTCGAGGAGCTGATCGTCAGGTTCCAGACCTGCTGACCGGCCTTATTGACCTCAATGATGTTGCTTTCGCTTCCGTCGTTCTTGTAGCCGAAGTCAATCAGGGTGTTGCCATTGCTCAAGCGCTGGGCCGAGCCGATCACCCGGGTAAAGTTGGCCTTCCCGAGGCTCTTGCCGTAGGACCAAGTCTGCTTGATCGTCTTCTTCTTGGTATTGATGACGTACTCGACGGCCTGGGAGTACTTCCCGGAGGTCTGCTTGTCACCGTTCGTGACGTCGATGTTGTTATCATACAGCAGAATCTTCAGCTTGCCATTCTTTTCGCTCAGTAGCGACAGGTAGTGCTGGCCCCCAGTGATGGTCGTGCCCTTCGTTGGCGTCAGGACCTTGCTGCGGTACTTGAGTGGCCAGGAGCTCTTCTTCTTGCCAGAGTAGATCCAGTTAATCTTCTTCGTCTTGTAATTCATCGAGAGGATGATGTCCTGGTTCCGCGCTGACATCAAGAGGTTACCGGTCTTGGTATCGTAGTAGAGCGAGTTCATGTGCAGCCAGTCGATCTTGCCGCTGCTGGAGCTGGTGCTCTTGTAATTACGGTACATGCTTGCCGGCAGGATCTTCTTCATGTCGATCACCTTTTCAACCTTCCCGGTCTTCCGGTTGATCTCCGCGATGACGTCCTCGACATACTTGTCCCCACCGGAAATGGTTACCAGGAAGTTACCGTTCGGCAGTTCGACGGCATCGTGGTGAACGGCGGTGATCACCTTCTCCTCCGAGCTACGGCCCAACTTATCGCTCAGTTTGTAGCGCCGGTAAATGCGACCGAGGTAGTCGGTTTCGTTCAGAATGTTGTAGGCGGTCTTGCCGCTCTCCTTGTTCTGGATCAGCAGGTGACCGTTCTTCAGCTGAACGAAGGTGTGGCGGCTCCAAAGCGTTGAGTACCAACGAATCTGGCCATCGCTGTCGACCGCGAACGGATCCTGCGAAGTCTTGTTGATGTAGGTCAAGTCGTTTTTGCCGACGGACATCTTCGACTTGTCACTCTTGGAAATAGTGATCTTCGTGCTCTGCAGTTCCTTTGGCAATTTGCCGGTCTGAATCGTCAGCGTCCTGGTCTCCGTCGTTCCGTCCTTGTACTTCACCTTAATCCGCACCTGGTTGGCGTAGTCGGCGTACAATCCCACGATCGGCACCTGGTGGGTCTTGCTGTAGCCCTTGACGCTGTTAGTGATCGACGTCTCACTCGTCTTCCCCACCACGGTGTAGGTGACGTGGGCCGCCTTGTCAGTCTTGAAAATTACCAGTGCCGTCAGCGGCGAGGTCTTGTAGGGATTAACCTTCACGTAGGCGTTGTTCAGGGTCCGCTTGGTTGTCCTGACGATTTTGGCGTACTTCTTCGTTGCGCTGGTCGTCGGGTTCTCCCTGATCACCCGACTGTCGATGTTTTTGGCGATTTGCCGGTCGGAAATAATCCCCAGCGACTTGCGCTGTGCCAGCATCGTGCCCCCGATCACGAGCAGGATCGCGACGACTGCCCCAAGGATCCATTTCTTTTTTTTGCTCATAGGCGTTCTGCTCCTTATCCAAATTTCATTGATCATACTAGAAAGATGTGAATGTCAAGCAGATTAATTGTGAACGAAGTGGGGAGATGTTGTGGATTATCAAGGAAGGCACTATGGGCAGCACAAAACGGCTCCCCAACAGTTTTCTGCCGGGGAGCCGCTTTGCTTTATTTTGATTTAATTGACATGTTGAAGAAAGTCCTCAATCTGTTGATGCTTGACCCCTGTCATCGTCAGCGAACGCAGCGGGATGTTGGCAAAGATCGCCTTGCCTTCCGGGCTGGCCAGTGCCTGCTTGATAATCTCCAGCAGGCCGGCCTTCTTCAAGGCCGCCTCAATTGCCGGATCTTGGCGGGCCATCAGCTCACCAACGTAGGTCTCAGCGGTGATCGTCTGGTTGGGATCGTAGCCGATCGTCAGCTGGAGTGTGCCCGTCAGCCGAATGTCGCGCGAGGAGCTGCCGACCTCGATCACGTACTCGCCATTGTCGGCCTCCCAGCGTTTTGCCTTGGCATTGTACCAGCTGAAGGCCCGCCGTGGCAGGTCAAGGGTGATCGTCTCTTCCTCACCCGGGGCTAGCTCAACCTTGGTGAACTGCCGCAGCTCCCGGACCGGTGTTTCGACCCGGCTGGCGTGATTGCCGACGTAAACCTGGGGTACTTCCTTGCCGGCACGTTTTCCCGTGTTCTTTATCTTAAAGCTGACCGTGACGCTGTCGGCGCCCTCTTTGATCGCAAGATCCCGGTAAGCGAAAGTTGTGTAGCTGAGGCCGTGCCCGAATGGGAAGCGGACCGGAATGGCGTGCAGGTCGTAGTAGCGGTAGCCGACGAAGATCCCCTCGTAGTAGTTTTCTTCGTCGTGATTCTTGCCAAAGGTACCATAGGTTGGGTTATCTTCAAGCCGGATTGGGAAGCTCTCGGCCAGCTTGCCAGACGGGTTAACCCGCCCCAGCAGGATGTCCCAGGTTGCCTCACCAACGGGCTCACCCGCCAGGTAGGTCTCGACAATTGCCGGCACCTGATCGGCCCATGGCAGCTCGGCGACCGAGCCGTTCTGCAGAACCACGACCACGTGGGAGTTGACCTTGAGAAGTTCTTCCAGCAGCTGGTTCTGGTTCTTGGGCAGGGCCAGGCTGGTCTTGTCAAAGCCCTCGGTTTCCATTTCTTCAGGGAAGCCGGCAAAGAAGACGACCACGTCACTATTTTGGGCACCCGCAATGGCCTCCTGGGTCAGGTTATCGTCAACCTGGTCATCGGACAAGGTGTAGCCCTGGTAGTAGCTGGCCTGGTCCGGTGCCGCCGCCAGCGGGCTAACGACGTGGTGGGCGTTGACGTGGGAGCTGCCGCCACCCTCAAACCGCGGTTTTGCGGCCAGCTCACCAACGATTGCCAGCTTTTGGTCCTTGAGTGGCAGAAGGTCCTGGTCGTTTTTGAGCAGGACGATCCCGTCGTCGGCCACCTTGCGGGCAAAGTCGTGCTGCTCCTCCTTGTCGTATCTCACCGCCGGCTGATTTTCCGCTGCAAAGCGCTTGGCCATCTTCAGGACACGCAGGACGGAGCGGTTGAGGGTGGATTCCTGGAGGTCGCCGCTCTTGACCGCCGCCACGATTTCGTCCGTTGAGACCTGCCCCTTCCCTGGCATCTCCAAGTCCAAACCGGCCTTGATGGCGGCAATGTGATCGGCTACCGCGCCCCAGTCGGACATGACCAGGCCTTGGAAGCCCCATTCGTTGCGCAAAATATCGGTCAAGAGGCGCTGATTTTGTGAATTCAGTGTCCCGTTGAGGCGGTTGTAGGAGCACATGATCGTTGCCGGGTGGGCCTGCTTGACGATTCGTTCAAACTGGGCCAGGTAGATCTCGCGCAGGGCCCGCTCACTGATGTTTGAACTGGAGGTAAAGCGCTGGTCCTCACGGTTGTTGGCGGCAAAGTGCTTGACGCTGACCCCAACACCCTTGCTCTGGACACCCTTGACGTAGGCCGTTCCCATCCGGCCAGCCAGCAGTGAATCCTCGGAAAAGTACTCGAAGTTCCGCCCGGCCAGCGGGCTCCGCTTGATATTAACGCCGGGGCCGAGCAGGACTCCAATGTTTTCGGCATTCGCCGCCACGCCCAGGTGCTCCCCCAGCTGGTAAAGAAGGTCATCGTTGAAGGAACTGGCGGTCAGCGCGGACGCCGGGAAGCAGACGGCATCCACCGACTTATTGATGCCCAGGGCATCCCCGGTGTCGACCTGTTTTCGCAGGCCGGACGGACCATCGGTCATCATCATCGCCGGAACCCCGTCGACCGGGGCGGTAAACCAGAAGTCCTTTCCGGAAACCAGGGCCGCACGCTCTTCAAGTGAAAGCTGTTCAACAAAATTCAAATCGATCGTTGTCAAAATAACCCATCCCCTCATTAAAAGAAGCCGTTCGTTTCTGCCGTTATAGATTCGTCAAATCAATCTTATCACGAGTTAGCTTCGATCTTTAACAGATCCTTTTTCATCGCCAGGCCACCCGCATAACCGGTCAATCGGCCATTGGCGCCCAGTACCCGGTGGCAGGGTACCACGATCAGCAGCGGGTTCTTGCCAATCGCAGACCCAACCGCTCGCACAGCCTTAGGACGATGAATGCTTGTGGCAATTTCCTGGCAGGTTCGGGTAGTGCCGTAGGGAATTTGTTCCAAAGCGTGCCAGACTTCCTCCTGGAATGCCGTTCCGTGGAAACGATAGGGAAGATCAAACTTCTGCCGTTTACCTGCCAAGTACTCGGTAAGCTGGGCATTCGCGCGCTCCGTCAGTGGCGTGCACTCTCCCGGCTCTGTCGCATTCGTCTTTTGGATCGAAACGATCAGCCCATCAGCAACGCCAATCCGTAAATTGCCGAAAGAGAATGGATAGATTGCGAAGCTTGTCATCTAAAATTCCTCCTATGATCCTTTTCTTAAATTATAGCCGATGGAAGCCGGGCAGATAAACAATCGATATAAAGCAAAAGACGGCGGGACAGAACTCACAAACAAATTCTGTCCCGCCGTCTTGTCAGCTCGAATCAAGCAACGAACTGAAGCCCGTGCCAATACTCCTTATGTGATCCATATATTTTAGCATATTAGTTGGTAATAGATTCACGACAAACAAAAAAAGGGCGTCTTTTCAGATGCCCCGCCGGCTCGATAAGAGGGGCTACCTCTATATCGGTTTGCACACCGACCTTATTATCCTGATACATAAAGTATAGCATATTTGGAACATGATACAATAATAATGCACAGCGAAGTGGGTAGCTCCCTCTTTAACCATGTGCAGTGGGAGGTGACTCCTGTGGGACATTGGTTCCTTATTATCCTGATCGTGCCTAATAGGCTCGTTAAGCAAATTTTGAAAACTTTTAAAAGGGTAATCAAATTTGCAATTAAAAAGGCTATTGAATGCTGGATCGATCATCGCTTGAGGTAAATCTCAATGTAATTTGATACCGGCGGGAAATGACTATTTCAGCGGTAACTTCGGTTGTCGCTGTTTTCTTTTTAAATAAACCAAAAGCACCGTTTGAAATCTCAAATGAAATTTCAAACGGTGCTTCTATCGGTAAGGGACTTTTCCGCAGCCCCTTGCCGACTTCCACGCCAGCCTGCCTGAAAGAACTGCACGTGGCTTATTTCGATGTAGAGGGAGATTTTCGTTATTATGCTTCTGCTTCCAATTGGGTGGCCCGTTCTTCCTCGGCCTGGAGGCGGTCCTTGATGTAGTTGGCGGAGGTTTCCAGCTTCTTTTCTTCTGCCTGCGTCAGGTCGAGGTGCAACTGTTCGACGACCCCATCGCGACCGACAACCGCCGGGTATGACAGGTAGGTCCCGTACTCCTCCCGGTAGTTGGAGACCGGCATCACAGTTCGTGAATCATTGAGGAGCGCGTTGGTCAGCCGAACCGCCGCGGTGGCAACCCCGTAGTTGGTGTACTTCTTGCCCTTGTAAACCAGGTAGCCGCCCTGGCGCGCCCGTTCTTCCATGCTGGCCAGGTCGAGATGCCGTTGCAGAGCCAGATCAAGAACTGGCTTGCCCAGGACCCGCACCGTGGACCAGGCCGTGAACTGGGAATTACCGTGCTCCCCCAGGTTGAAGCCATCCACGGAGCGGGAATCGACGTGCAGGGCATCCCCGACGCAGGCCCGCATCCGGGCGGAGTCCAGCAGGGTTCCCGTTCCCAGCACGTGGTTCTTCGGCAACCCGGTCAGCTTTTGATACATCGAGGTGATGACGTCACACGGGTTGGTGACGTCGACCAGCTTGCCGTGGAAGCCGTTGTCCACCAGCTGCTTGGCCACCAATGGCACTTGGGTACGGGTGAACTTGAATTCGGCGAAGCGATCGTGGTCAGGCGTGTCGACCAGCTTCGACTTCCCCAGGGTGGAGACGACCACGTCACAGTCACGCAATTGTGAATAGTCGTTAACGGTCAGGTTCGTGTGGTAAGGCAGGTTGGCCATCGCGTCCCGCAGATCGAGGGCGTCGGCACGCACCTTGGCCTCATTGGTATCATACAGTGCTAAATCATCGGTAAATCCGCCAGCAACAAGGTAGTGCGCAACCGTGGCGCCAACGTGTCCCATTCCAACAACTGCTACTTTTCTAGTCATAAGCAATCCTTCCTCTCTTAATTCTCTCTTCTTCTCTTCATTCAATTAATCCGTAACGTTGACCGTGACTTTGCCGAAGCCGTGGTCAAATTCAACTTCCCACTTCCCCTTGGTCAGGTGCGGTGGGAGAAGGAAGGTGCCGGATGAAACCAGTTGGCCGGCACGGAAGGTCTTGCCCTGGTCGGCGAGCTTGCTGACCAGCCAGGCGAGGGACTTGAACGGGTTGCCCAGGACCTCACTCGACTTGCCGCTGGCCTCCTCCTTGCCATCGTGGTAAAGGGTCGCATTGACTTCAGCCGCCTCGTCCACGCTGGCGAAGGCTTCATCCGCCGGGCGTTCCGTTCCGTAGACGACGTAGCCACCAACCGCGCAGTCACTCATGACGTTATACTTGCTCAGGTCGGGGAACCAGTCGGCAAAGCGGCTGTCGGGCAGCTCCAGGGTGCCGCAAACGGTCGTCTTGTGCAACAGGTCGTCGAGGCTGTCACTCGGCTTGAGGTCTTCGCGAGCCCGGAAGCCAAGCTCAACTTCTAACAGCGGGGCCATCGTTTGCTCCGTAAGAGAAAGCAGGGCCGGTGACGGCAGGAAGTGCGAGTCGACCTGCTGACCATAGAGGGGACTGTCGGAATCAAACATGTCCTGGGTCTGCTTGCTGGTCAGGGAAACTTTGTAGCCCCCGGTCGGCAGCTTCTTTAGTTCGGCGAACCGGTCCTGAACTGCGTAGGCGGTATCGTCATCGGTGACAACCCCGTCCCAGTCGGCCATTTTCAGCGGCTGCTTGCTTTGGTAGGCCTTGTAGAGTGCTTGGGCGAATTCTTCTTGCTTGGAATTTAAGGTAACGTTCTGTTCTGTCATGGGTATTTCCTCCTCTTGGTGCCCAGTCGCCGTTACCTCTTAGTGGGGTTTCCCCCGTTAATCGTTAACTACGACTAAGCGATTGTTATTTGTTTTCTTTAATAATTTTCTAATCTTAATAATGCCTGCAATGTCGCTATCTGACATGTCCATCACCACCTTTAATGCTAAAAAAAGCGTCCTTTCTAACTCCCGCTTGGGGAATTAAAAAGGACGCTGAGTGCGTGGTACCACCTTTCTTTACGGCATACAGAATGCCGCCTCAACCAACAGTCACAATTCGTGGCAATTAGCCGGCACGATAATGGGTGCTACCAGTACGTTCTACTAGAAAATCACGTTCGACATACGACTCACGAGTGATTAGGAAGGGTTCGCTCTTCTGCCGGTTCTCACCAACCACCGGCTCTCTGCAACGGAGCGGACCATCCATTCTCGGTCAACGTCTTTGTTTTGCTTGAATTGATTGTCAGTAGATTAGCACCGGATTCTGAGAAATGCAACGATATTTATTAAAATTCTATGAGGAAATTATAAAATTAACTAGGTGCGGGAGAAATTGCCCGCCCCCAGGTGAAAAATGCATAACAATCTTAAGGAGTTTCCCCAGTCACGTTAATCAACGACGTGGCGCTCGAACGGCTTATCCGAAATCCCCTCACTCAGGATCTTCTTCGACCATTCCTTGGCGGAGAAGAGCGAGTGGTCGCGGTAGTTCCCGCAGGATTCGATGGTCGTCCCCTGAACGTCCTCCCACTTGGTCTCGTAGGCGATCTCCTCCAACGAAGACTTGAGTGCCTTGGCGACCTCGGTCGTGGAGTGCTCGCCCCAGGTGATCAAGTGGAAGCCGGTCCGGCAGCCAAAGGGCGAACAGTCGATCACGCCGGTCAAGCGATCCCGCAGCAGGCCCGCCAGGAGGTGCTCAATCGTGTGTAGGCCCGCGGTCGGGATCGCATTCGTATTGGGCTGGACGAGGCGAAGATCGTAGTTGCTGATCTTGTCGCCTCGCTGCCCCTCCTCAACCGTAATCAGGCGGACATAGGGGGCCTTAACCTTCGTGTGATCCAATGTAAAACTTTCTACTTTTGCCATAATCTAGGATTCCTTTCCGTTTATTACACGCTTTGACTTTGCCTGCGACCGTCCGCAGCAGTCTTTGCCACCAGGAGTTGCGCGGACCGGGTGGCTGGCGATCCAGATGGCTGAACTCAAGGGCTTGGAGAAAATTCATCGTCTTACCCCTAGTCCAACTTGGCGAGGGCCTGATTGAGGTCGGCGATGATGTCCTCAGGGTCCTCAATCCCGACGGACAGGCGGATCAGTTCGTCGGCAATCCCATTCTTGAGCCGAATTTCCCGCGGAATCGAGCCGTGGGTCATGACGGCCGGCACCTCGATCAGGCTTTCGATCCCGCCCAGGCTCTCGGCCAGGTCAATCAACTGCAGGCTCTCGACGAACTTCTTGGCGCTCAGTCCTGGCTGCAGTTCAAAGGAGATCATCGCGCCGAAGTTTCTCATCTGCTTGGCCGCGATGTCGTGACCAGGGAAGTTCTTCAGTCCTGGGTAGTAGATCTTGGCGATGTGGTCGTCACCCTGGAGGAAGTCAATCACCGCGTCGGTATTTTCCTGGTGCACCCGCATTCGCGCCGCCAATGTCTTGATCCCCCGCTGCAGGAGCCAACTGTCGTCCGGGCCGAGGGTGCTGCCGATCGAGTTCTGCAGGAAGGCCAGCTGGTCGGCAATCTCCTGGTCGTTCGTCACCGCAATCCCGGCCACGACGTCACTGTGGCCGCCGAGGTACTTGGTGGCGGAGTGGACGACGATGTCCGCGCCGAGGGTCAGCGGCCGCTGGTTGTACGGCGTGGCGAAGGTGTTGTCAATAATCGTCTTGATGCCGTGCTTCTTGGCGATCTTGGCAATCGCTTCGATGTCCGTAATTTGAAGGAGCGGATTCGTCGGCGTCTCGAAGTAGATGGCGACCGTGTTGCCCTGGATGGCGTCTTCAACCGCCTGCAAGTCGCGGGTGTTGACGACGGTGAACTCCATCCCAAAGCGCTTCAAGACCTTGTTGATCAGGCGGAAGGTGCCCCCGTAGACATCCTTGCCGACGATGAAGTGGTCACCCTGGGAGTAGAGGGAGAAGACCGCGTGGATGGCGGCAGAGCCAGAGGCAAAGGCGAATCCGGCCACCCCGCCTTCCAGCTGGGCCATCAGCTTTTCCAGCGATGCCCGGGTTGGGTTGCCGGTCCGCGAGTACTCCCACTTAGGCTCGCCACCGAGGACGTGCCGGTGGAAGGTTGAGGAACGATAGATTGGGGTTGAAACCGCCCCGGTTGCTGGGTCTTCGCTGTTGCCGCCGTGAATCAATTGGGTGTTAAACTTCGTCATTTTAATTACCTCTCTTTTCAAATTACTTTTCGTAGATGTTTTCGCTCAGATAACGTTCGCTGGAGTCGGGGAAAATCGTCACAATGTTGGCGCCCGCCGGCAGGTCCTTGGCCACTTCCAGACTGGCCGCCAGTGCTGCCCCGCTCGAGCTGCCAATGAAGAGCGCCAGGTTCTTGGCGGCCCAGCGGACGTAGTAGAAGGCGTCATCGTCTTCGATCGTCTTGACGCCCGTAATGTCCAGGCCCTTGAAGAACGGTGGGACGAATTCGACCCCGATCCCCTCGGTGCGGTGCGGGTGTTCCGGACCGCCGTTTAAGATTGAGCCCGCCGGTTCCACCACGTAGCTCTTGATCTCGGGATAGGCCGCCTGAAGGGCCTTGGCTGCTCCCGCGAAGGTGCCGCCGCTGCCGGCCCCGGCGACAAAGGCCGCGATCGGTTGGTTGTCCATGTCGGCCAGGATCTCCGGGCCGAGCGTCCGTTGATAGACGTCCGGGTTGGCGGGGTTTTGGAACTGCAACGGGACGTAGGCGTTGCCGAGCTTGGCCGCTAGGTCCTTGGCGTAGTCGATGGCGCCGCGGATTCCGTCCTCGCTCGGCGTGTTGATCACCTCGGCGCCGAGGGCCCGCATCAGGGTCTGCTTTTCAAAGCTGAATTTCTCCGGGACGATCAGTTTGACCCTCAGGTGGTATTTGATGGCGGCAATGGCGACCCCGATCCCGGTGTTGCCCGCCGTCGGTTCGATGATCGTCGTCGCCGGGTTGATTTTGCCCTCTGCCAGGCCGCGCTGGATCAGGGCCATCCCCAGGCGGTCCTTGATACTGCCGCCGGGGTTGAACATCTCAAGCTTGGCGTAGATGTTGGCATGATTGGGCGCGTCAATCGCTAGTTTTAACAACGGCGTGTGGCCGATGAGCTGGTAGGTGTCTGTTACAAGCATGGTTGAATCACTTCTTTGCAAGATTTAAAAACAAAAAGGCGCAAATTCACGGAATGATTTCCTTGAATTTGCGCCTAATGGGTTTCACTTTAATTTGAACTAGTTCATTTTTAACTTAAAAATGAGGACGCCAAAATTGTGGACCGCATTAGACGCGATTCACAACAACAAGTATTTGCGTTAACAAATAAATTGTTCAGCATGGCAAATTTCCCTTCTCAAGTTTGCAATCATCATAGCTGATTAAAAGTAAGCTGTCAAGGATTAATATTTTTCTGACAATCAATGCTGCGTAAAAGCAAGCTCATTTATCTGCAAAATTGCCGAAATAAGCCGATCTTTCATTAATGAGAATTCATTTTTATTACCCTGAATTGCTAAAGTTTCTTCTTCAATGATCTTAAGCTTAAAGCGTTGGCAAACCTCATCGAGTAATTCTTTTTTTGATGAGGTCCAGGCAATACCCAACATTTCTAAATTATTTAGCGTATACCCGTCATCGTTTAAGAGAATTTTCCCATCAGGTAATCGGTCAACATAGATGGAGATTTTGTCATTGATACTATCCACAAATGGCGTGACAATTTCGTCACTACTGCCATGTTTCTTAACGAAATACCCATTTTTAGGCCATTTATAATTACTGTTCAGTAGCCGCTCTGTGTTAATGGTGTTCGCCTCCTTAAACCTAGCCTCTATATTTTATCATGTACATTTTAATCCACATCCGTCAACACCCTATACTGGTGCCGATTCAGCTTCACCTTAACGACAATTCCGTGGGCGTGAATATACATCTCGCGGTTGGCATAGATGACCGCCTTGCTCTTGTGGTGGTAGTCCGTCAGTTCGTACGTATACTTCACCGGAACGTTTTTCGGCTTCTTGGGATAGAGGTTCGCTGACTTTTCGGCCGTACCACCCGCGTCCCCGATCGCCACGTTGATCTCGTGAACCTTCTTTTTGTTTTTGGCATGGGTGTAGTGCTTCAGCAATTTGCCGTTGCGGTCGTAAATCCAGACCTGCGAATGCGTGGACTCCGCATGGACCGCCGGCAGCAGCAAGAACATGGCAACGATAATTCCGAACAGGGAACGGGTTAGGTATTTCAGCTTCATCTCCGGGCCTCCAGAAAATAATTTTTTTAATAGTATACCTTCCTGGCACGCGGATGCAAAGCCTAATAATCCCCTAAAGATAATTAAAGCCCGCGGCACTCAAATAGCACCGTGGGCTTTAACTGTAATTTTACGCATCCACGACCATATTCGCTGGCCAGCCGATTGCCGACCGGTGTTGGTCCAGTGCCCGGATCTGCTTGAGCTCGTCTGAGGTCAGCTGGAAGTCCAGCACTTCAAAGTTGGCCTTGATGTGGGCCGGATTAATCGACCGCGGAATCGTCATGATCTTCTCTTGGGTCAGGAAACGCAGGAGGACCTGGACGCCGGTCTTACCGTACTTGTCACCAATCTTCTTCAGCGTCGGGTAGTTGTTGAGGGCCCGGCCACCCTGGGCCAGTGGGGACCACGCTTCGTGGATGATCCCCTGGCCGGTAAGGAACTTGTGCATCTTGCCCTGCTGAAGTGACAGGTTGGTTTCAATCTGGTCGACCGCCGGCATGACCTCGGTGTGGGCGATTAGGTCCTTGGTCTCTTGGATGTTGTAGTTCGACAGACCAATCGCCTTGGTTGTCCCAGCCCGGTAGTATTCCTCCAGGGCCTTGTAGGCGCCCAGTGACTGGGGCCGCGGCCAGTGCAGGATCATCAGGTCAAGGTAGTCGGTCTGTAGTTTTTTCAGCGACTCCTCGATCCCCCGCTTCGTGTCTTCGTAGCCGTCGGTGTCCACCTTGGTCGTCAGGAAAAGCTCGTGGCGATCGATGCCGGACGCCTTGATCCCGTCGCCGACCTGTCGTTCGTTGTAGTAGTCCTGCGAGGTGTCGATCAGCCGGTAGCCAGTCTCAATTGCGGTTTCGACGGCCGCGGCCGTGTCCCGTGGGCTGATCTGGTAGGTGCCGAAGCCCAGCACGGGGGTCTTGGCACCGGTATTTAACGTTAGATATTCCATCAAATGTCATCTCCTCTTTACTTACTAATTATAACCGTCTTCCGCCAAATCTTCAGCGCTGACGATCCGTAAATGCAAAAAAGGACCCGGCCACCGCAGCCGGATCCCCAACCCATCAATCTTAATGCCATTAGAACGTCAGCAGGGACTTGATCGTCTTCCGTTGGTCCATGTCGGCGTATGCCTGTTCAATGTCGTCCAGCTTGTAGGACTTGGTGAAGACCTTCCCAGGCTGAATGTCGCCGTCCAGAACCGCCTTCAGCAGGAAGCCCTTGTCGTAGGTGGTCACGGCCGCCGTCCCACCGGTGATTCCGGCGTTGGCGTGGAAGGAAATTCCCAGGTCGAACTTTTCGTCGTGAGGCACACCAACCCGGCCGATCACGGCGCCAGGACGAACCATCTTCAGCGCTTCTTCCATCGACTGGCGAGAACCAACGCATTCCAGCACGGCGTCGGCACCGGCATTGTTGGTCAGTTCCATGACCTTGGCAACCGCCTCGTCGCCCCGTTCGGCCACGACATCGGTGACACCGAACTCGCGACCCAAGCTGGCCCGGTCTTCGTGCCGACTCATCAGGATGATCCGGCTAGCGCCACGCAGCTTAGCGGAAATGACACCACAGAGGCCGACCGCACCGTCACCGATGACGACGGCCGTGTCACCCTTTTGAACGTTGGCGCTCCGGGCAGCGTGGTAGCCGGTCGGCATGACGTCAGACAATGCCTGGAGGGAAGCCAGCATCCCGTCACTGTAGTCTTCCGGCTGGCCAGGAATCTTCACCAGGGCCCACTGACCGTGCTGGTAGCGAACGTACTCGGCCTGGCAATCTGCGGACCAGATGTCGCTGTAGGTCAGGCAGTTGCCATCGTAACCGGCCAGGCAGGCGGCACAGTGACCGCAGCCGTGGGTGAACGGCGCGATCACGAAGTCGCCCTTCTTGACCGTGGTGATGGCGCTCCCGGTTTCCTCAACGATCCCGATACATTCGTGACCGCTGTTGTCGTTGGTAGCAGGGTCGATGCCCCGGTAGAACCACAGGTCGGAGCCACAGACACTGGCCCGGACGAGCTTTAAGATAACGTCATCGTCATGTTCGATCTTTGGCTTGTCAACGTCCTTGATGACAACCTGACCCTTGCCTTCTAAGAATGCTTTTTTCATTTTGATCCACCTCGTTAATTTACTAATTCGTGATTACACCTGTATCATACCGGGGATCGTGCCGCCTTCCAATTCTGCCTTCTTATTGCATTGATTAGAAAAACTTATGAATGATCAATTCGATTGCCGATTGCGTGAAATGGTGGCTTAATAGAGTTAACGGAAAACGAAAGGGGCATGCAAATATGCAAACAGTCGTAATTACGGGTGGCACCTCCGGCATCGGGCTGGCGGCCGCCGAGCTCTTCTTAAAACACCAGTGGAACGTCGCCGTCGTTGGCCTGGAAGCGGACAAGGGCGCCCAGGTAGAACAGCAGCTGGGCCAGCAGTATTCGCCGGATCAGGTACTCTTCTGCCAGGCCGACGTCAGCAAGGCCGCGGAGGTGGAAAAGATGCGCCAGGCGGTCATCGCCAAATTCGGGACGGTCGAGGCCCTGGTCAACGACGCCGGGATCGTCATCCACGGCGAATTGCACGAGACCAGTGAGGAGGACTGGGACCGGATCTTTGCGGTCGACGTCAAAGGCACCTACCTGGTCAGCAAGGCCTTCCTGCCGGGCATGATCAAACAGAACCGCGGCAGCATCGTCAACATCTCTTCGGTGTCCGGAATGGCCGGGGACCGGGCGATGGTCGCCTATAACGCCGCCAAGGGAGCGATTCTCAACATGACCCGGGCGATGGCGATTGACTACGGCAAGCACAACATCCGGGTCAATGTCGTTGCACCGGGCCCGACCAACACGCCGCTCTTCCACCAGGACAAGGCTAAGTTCGCCAAGAACAGTCCCCTCAACCGGATCGTGGAACCAGAAGAAGTGGCCGCGGCCATCTACTTTGTCGCAAGTGACGCCGGCAGCGCGATTACCGGGGAGACGATCCCGGTCACCGCGGGTTTTGAGATCTCGACCGGCCAACCAATGTAAAATTGAATTAAAGAACCCGGGCTTCGGCAGAAATTGCTGAAGTCCGGGTTTTCGTTTACATGCATAATCCATCCGACATTTTTAATTTACAGTTTTGCAGCGAAGAACTTATCCATCGCGGCCACCGCTTGGCTGACATATTCAGGCTTGTCGTACAGTTCCATGTGATTGGCCCCCGCGATCTCGACAGCCTGCTTATCCTTAGTGGCCGCCTCCGCCATTAAACGTTCACTCACCCACTTACTGTCTGCCTGGGTGCCGTAAATCACCAGCAGCGGCTGGGTTAGAAATACGTTGGCCTTAAAGAAAGCGTCGTAAGTCAGTACCTGAGTAAAGTTCCGGAATGTCGCGTAACCTACAGAATTTGGGTGTGCCCCCCGCGGCGTCTTGTAATATTCCCATGCCTGCCGCATTTCTTCGGTTGGCGCATCCTCTTCCTTGAGGGGAACCAACGGAACAGTTTGATAAGTATTATTAAGCCGATCCTTTGTCCGCGCTTCGGCAGCTTGCTTCAACATCGGCAGTGCGGCGGCATCATCCTGGTTATTTGTCCAGCCATTACGCATCATTGCACCAAAGTTAGCTGCACTGACTGTTGCCAGTGCCTTAATCCGCTTATCGTTAATTGCGGCGTTAACGGTATAGCCACCGCCAGCGCAAATTCCAGCTGCACCAATCCGTGCGGCGTCAACGTATTCCAAGGTCGTAAGGTAATCAACGACCGCACTGATGTCTTCCACCCGAATGTAGGGATTCTCCAGGTGGCGAGGCAGACCAGAGCTTTCACCCTGGTAACTGGCATCAAAAGCAATTGTGACAAATCCTGCCTGTGCAATTTGCCGGGCATATAGGCCGCTTGTCTGTTCCTTAACGCCACCGGCAGGGTGAGTAAAGATAATTGCCGGATACTGCTTTTTTTCATCAAATTCAGGCGGGAAGAAAACATTCGCGACCATCGTAATTCCCTGACCGTTGTAATTGTAAAAGCTAACTTTTTTCATTTTTCCTGCTCCTTACTTGTTCGGGGTATTAATCCCCAAGTTGTCCCGGTTGCCAAAATCATCCTTAACGATTAGCTGCTTGACTAAATCCGCGATGCTGCTGATGGAAGCATCATGGCCGGCAAATGGTTGACCTTTATGTGTAATTTCATAATTAACCGGACCGTCAGTAAACCAGCCTGGCCGAATAATTGTGTAATCTAAGTCAGAGTCCTCAATGGCATCGGCCGCTGCACGATAGAATTTGAGAATCGGTTCGTTCTTCAGGTTATAAGTGCTGATGCTTTCTGGAACCTCGTTATAGATTCCCATTGAGCAAATAAAGATTAACCGGTGGACATCCTGCTGATCCATTGCCTGGATAATGTTTTGGGCAAATTGATCAACGCGACCACTCAGGGCAGCGAAGACGACATCCTGCCCTTCAATTGCTGCCGTGAGATCTGCCATTTGATTGGCATCCCCATTAAGCACCCGTTCACGGTGCGGATCGATTGTCAATTGATCCGCGTGACGCGAAAAGAGCGTTAGCTGGGTATTTGTTTCTTGCAAAAGCTGCTTCCGGGTAGCCGAACCAACGTTCCCGGTCGCACCAATAATCAATACCTTTTTCATCAAAAATTTACCTCCTGTAGATTTTCCTATTCGTCAACTCGCATCGTCAGCGGCCAGTCAATTAGTGGTTGGTGCCGATCGAGGTCCCGGAGCGCGGCCACTTCCTCTGACAGCAGCTGAAAATCAAAGAGCGCTAAGTTGGCCCTAATGTGGGCCGGATTGGTTGAGCGGACATTAACCACGATTTGCGATTGGATGAGATAGTGCAGAATTATTTGCGTTGGTGCTTTCCGGTACTTCTTGGCTAACCACTGAACTAAAGGAATTTCCGTCATCAACGAGACATTTTCTCCAAATGGCGCATAGGCTTCGTGGACAATCTGGTGCTGCTCTAAAAACCGGTGAAGCTTTTTCTGTTGGGAAAAAAGGTGAGTTTCAATTTCATCAACTACCGGTTTTACATCCGTAGCCGCTAGCAGCTCCTTGATCTGAGCAATATTAAAGTTCGAGAGTCCTAACGAGCGGACTTTGCCTTCGCGGCGGGCTTCTTCTAACGCGCGATAGGTTCCCAGCGTGTCCGGCATCGGCCAGTGGATCAAGACTAGGTCAAAGTAATCTAGTTGGGCTCGACGAAGGGAATCGTCCAATCCACGCTTGGTAGCTGTAAAGCCATCCGTTTGCACCTTGGTAGTTACAAACAACTGGCTCCGTTCAATCCCCGAAGCGCGAATTCCTTGGCCAGTACCGGCCTCATTGCGATTAAATTGTGCGGTATCAATTCCCCGATAACCGACTCGGATTGCCTCCCGAACAGCCGTGCCGACCTCCTGGTTTGAAATTCCATAGGCGCAAAAGCCCAGCTGTGGCATTGACAGCCCATCGTTGAGGGTTATTGTTTTCATCTACTCACTCCTTCCTGTGATTTTACGTTCAGTATAAGTGGCCAGCAGACGCCAACCAATTTTGTTTTTGAATTGGTTTGATTAAAAATTGCAATAAAAAAAAGACATGCGATTAAAACATGTCCTTAAGCATTTGGGAAAAGCTCTCGATATAGTAACCGGAATTATTCTTTTTCCAGTAAGTGTAGTATTTCTCGACAAGGCGATTTTGATGATTGAATAGCTGCAACGTTTTATTGATCGTCGGGTCGATCTGCTTGGCCGTCCGCCGGTTGCAAATATAGTAGCCCTGCCCGGCCGCGGCCAACATCTGAGCCTCGCCAAAACTTTTAACAACCTTAAAGGGACTCGCAATCCCTAAAATCTCCCGATAGTAGGTCCGTTCCGACTCAAAGTCATCGACGCCGGCCACTAGAATGCACGGCAGATCCACTAAGTCGGTCGTATCAATCTTGTTCGAATAGTTTAAGAAGGACTTTGTGGAGACGGCCACCATATAATCGGCCGTCGCTAAATACTGATTTTGATAGCGATCCGAGAGATCCTGGCGGGAATCAGAAAAGTTAATATCAATCTGGTCATTTTGAATCATCTCAAACAGTTGCTGATAGGAACCACTGGCGATCTGGATTTCAACATCCGGATATTTTTTGGAAAATTCGTTCACCGTTCTGAGGTAGTCCTGCGTTCCGAACTTCCGAAGATAGCCAATCCGCAAGGTATAGATTCCATTATCTTCCTTTTCGATCAGCTTTGTCTCGGCAACCAGTTTTTCAACATCGTCCACAATGTTCTTGCTGTGCTGATAAAAGTATTCGCCGGCCCTAGTCAGTTCAAAGCTCCGTCCGTGGTGGGTCAGGAGGGTCAAATTATTTGAAACGGCTAAGTTCTTGATCTTTTGTGATAGCGAAGACTGTGACATATTCAGATTTTCGGCAGCCTTTGTAAAACTGCGGGCCTCAACTAGGGCAATAAAGCACTTCATCTGATCGAACATTCTACCCCTCCCAATTCAACGTATCTAAAAATTTAATTGATTCGATTAAAAAACGAAATTGGTTCGTTTCGTCTTACCACTTATGATAACAAATGTAAGCGCTGAACTGATAATCTTATTATTCATCGCCAATCAATAGAAAGTAGGTAATATTGTGAAAATAATGGTAGTTGGCGCATTCGGAAAAGTTGGTCAAAAAGTAGTTCGCTTAGCACAGAAACAAGAAATTCAAGTCACGGCAGTTGGTCACCGCAAGCATCCTGATGTTGACTTGGGCACGGCTGAGGTTCTAATCAAGGATATTAAGAAGCTCACGCAAAATGACGTTACCGGTTATGACACAATTTTAGACACCACAGCGGGCTGGAATAAGTCCTCGGCTGCCAACATCTACCAAGGACTGTGGCACCTTGCCCAATTATTGGAAAGCTTTCAAAACAGCACCCGGTTGCTTAAAGTTGGTGGCACCAACACGCTCTACATTGATCCCGACCACTCGCAAACCCTGCAGAGCCTGACTAGCTATTACCCAACCAAATTTAAGTTTATGTGCGATGCTCACCAAAAGGCACTCGATCTTCTCAGAACTTATTCTAACCTTCCGTGGACATACTTTACCCCCGCATACAATTTTGATCCCCACGGTCCGGCAACTGGTGATTATCACGTCGCTGGCGAGGAGTTTAAAGCCAATTTTGCAGGAGACAACGGTAAGGATGACTACATTAGCTACGCCGATTTCGCCCAGGGAATTGTCGATAGTATTATCCAGCAAACGTTCATTCGCCAACGAGTCACACTCATTCACGGGGATAAACCCCACCAGCAACGATAACGAGGTGATAATTTGAAAATCATGGTAATTGGAGCTTATGGTCATGCTGGGCGTCTGATTATTAACGAAGGGGCCCGTCGCGGTCATACAATGATCGGCCTTGCTCACCAAAAGCACCGACTTAATCTCCCTGCCCAGCGTTTAATCATCAAAAGTATTTTTGACCTAGACAAAACCGATTTACAAGGGATTGATGCAATTGTGGACGCAATCGGCGCCTGGTCGCCAATGACTGAAACCGTCCACTATAACGGCCTTCTACACGTTATTCGTCTCATTCGTCACACCTCTGTTCACTACATTAAGGTCGGCGGCGCGAATACCCTCTACATCAATCGGGAACACACCCGGACTTTACAGGAATTGCCACTTTACTACCCTGACTACATGCAGGACCTTTGCAGTGCGCACGCCGAAGGATTAAAGATTTTACGCAGCTTTAGCGACGTTGACTGGACCTATGCAACCCCAACCTATAATTTCGATCGAAATGGTCGTAAAACCGGGCATTATGTCGTGGAGGGTGAGGAATTTCATCCCGCCCATTCCAAAAACCCCAATAACGGCAAACATGATTACATTAGCTATGCCGACTATGCTCAAGCGGTCATCGATATCGTTGAACAGCATCAATTTATCCGTCAACGGATCACCCTAGTCAGTGGCAACAACCCCATTCCCACTCAACGCTATTAGAGAAATCATTTAAGGAGAGATTCATTATGACTAACCAAATTTGCGAAGCATTAAACATTACCAAGCCAGTCGTCCAAGGACCTTTAGGCTGGATTACTGACGCTCGCCTTGTCGCAGCGGTCAGCAATGCCGGTGGTTTAGGCTGTCTAGGCCCCAACGCCGGTCAAACTACTGTCACCAAATCGCCACAGGAGACCGCAGAACGGATGCGGCGCGAAGTCAAGAAAGTTCGCCAGTTAACTGATAAACCATTTGCGGTCAATCTGTACCGCGCAGAAGGGACCGACGTGCTGGGGAATGATGTTTACTTTACCCCGATGCTCAAAATGGTCCTCGAGGAAAACGTGCCGGCGGTTGTTTATTCAGGTGAACTGCACGAAGACATCGTCAGCCAGCTAAAGGAGCACAACGTCAAGATTATTTTCCGTGAACTCAACCCCACTATTGCAGGAACCAAGAAGGCTGAGAAGCTCGGCGTTGATGTGATTGTCGCCACCGGGTTCGATGAGGGAGGAATGCTGCCAAGCAAGGTTATCGGTACTTTTTCCATCGTTCCAATGATTGTGGACGCGGTTGACCACACACCCGTCATGGCCGCTGGTGGAATTTGCGATAACCGAAGCGCTAAGGCTGCATTCGACCTAGGAGCACAAGGCCTCTTCTGCGGAAGTGCGTTTATTCCTGTTGACGAGAGTCCCGTTGCCCAAAACATTAAAGAGCAAATTGTCAATTCTACCGGTGAGGATCTCGGTTTATTCCGTTCTGAACCATCATACTGGCGGTCCCTGCCTGGCAAAAAGCCTGCTGAACTATTGAAGCTCGATAAGGAACTGGCACCGAATGCTGAAATTAACAAAGCAATGGGTGGCACACAAGGAATGCGCGTAGGGATGCTAATGGGCGACACCGATAACGGCTACGTTTCGACCGGTACTGGGATCGGCACGATTCACGAAATCAAGCCGGTAAAGGACGTTATTGACGAACTTTGCGACGGTCTGATCTAAAATATTAATCAGTAAAACCCGGGCTTCGGCAGAAATTGCTGAAGTCCGGGTTTTAGCTAGTTTTTCGCATCCACATCGTCGTCCATGATGTGGAGCTCGTTAAAGTAATTCTTGTTTTTCTTGATCTCGCCGGTCTGGTACAGCTTAACCTTGAAGGCCAACCGATCCACCGCCCGTTGCAGAACTGCCTGCTTGTTTTTCAAAATTGCAAGCTGTTCCTCCAGAAGATCCTGGCGGGCTTGAAGAGTGGCATCCCCCTGCTGAAGGAGCTGTGTTTAATCAATCAGGGTTTCCACCGGAACGTCGGAATGACGCAGGCAAATGATCATCTCCAGCAAGTCCTGCAAGCCCTCGTTGTAGTAGCGATTGCCATTGGCCCGGCGTGGAACTGGCGGCAACAGACCAATCCGCTCGTAATAGCGCAGCGTGTCAGTCTTAATTTTGTATTTCTTACTCATCTGAGTAATTGTTAAATCCGCCATGGTGACCTCCCCATTAGTATTGTTGTTCGATTGGCCGCACCTGAACCTCGCTGACCGTCACGTTATCCGGCGTGTCAATTGCCCGGACAACCTGCTGGGCAACGTCTTCCGGCCGGAGGGAAACGTTGGCGTTTTCCCGAGCTGCCTGCTCATCGGCGGTCGTTGGCGTGTAGAGGTTAGTCGTGGCCGAACCCGGCGTAATGATCGTGGACTTAATGTGGTTGGCAGCCTCTTCCTGACGCAACCCTTCCATGATCGCACGCACTGCAAACTTCGACCCGCTATAAACCGCGAATCCCGGAAAGACCTTGTGGCCGGCAACGGAACTGGTCGACAGAATGTGTCCCCGTCCCTGGGCACGCATGATTGGCAGAACCGCGTAGATCCCGTTCAGCACGCCCATCACGTTAATGTTAATGGTATTCGCCCAATCATCGTACTTCAAGTCCGCCAGATTACTGATCGGCATGATTCCAGCATTATTGAACATCGCATCGATCCGCCCGAACTTTTCCTTGGTCTCGTTGACAGCGGCTTGGACCTGAGCACGGTCGGTAACGTCAACGGCCTTGGTGAGAATTGCCGCCGAAGGGAACTGGTCTCTAATTTTGTTCAGGGGTTCCTGGTGCCGAGCCAGCAACATTAACTTGGCTCCCTGCTGGGCGAGCAGTTTTGCGGTCGCCGCACCGATCCCGCTCGAAGCACCTGCAATAATTACAACTTTATCCTTAACACTCATGATAATTCTCCTTTCTAGCTTAGATTAAACTTCCTAACGAAAAAGAGGATAGCACTTGGAGTGAACTCCAAGTAAAGCGGAATTTTGAAAAAATGCAAAAATATCCCCAAACATCATGAGCGCGACTAGCATTTATTCCACCCGGATGATCGTAATTTCACCCGTCAGCCGTTCGATTTGTTCCTGGTGCGCAACCACGTGACCCAAACGGTATAGTCCCGGATAAGCGCCGAAATCACGGTAGTACATGACCACATCTCCCCAGGGGGCAAAGTAGGCCAGGTCACCAGCATGGGTGGCTGTTTCCGGCGTCGCACTGGTTCCCAGCTTCTTGGCGGGATAGAAAATCTTCTCGTCGTTGCTGTAGTCCTTCACCTGCGTCTTGATTGGCAACTGGGCGGCAAGGTCCCGGGCCGCCTGGCTATCGTTCAATTCAAACTTGATCTCATACTGGCTGTTGCTTACCTTGATTTGCATTTTCATTCACCTCTCAATACCAATTTTAATCACAGTTATCTGCAATGTGAAATGCCTATCATTTGTAACGTTCTATGCCCACTTAGTATAATAAACCTATATTAAGCAGGGGAGTGAGCAACCATGGAAATTTTAGTTTCATCCGCCGTCATCGCCGTGGCCGTCATCTTCAGCATCGTCATCAGCAGGTGGCTGTTTTCGAAGATCTCGGTTAACTACATCAGTATTTTCATTGGAATGGCCATCGCCCTAGTTCCCTTTCTCAACCGTCACGTGATGGAATTTGACGCCGACTTTTTCATGGGGATCATTATTGCACCCCTACTATTCTTCGAAGGACAGCACACCCGGATGAACTTGGTGGGACGCAACCTCAAACTGATCATCAGCCTGACGGTCGGGATGGTGATTCTCTGCGCCCTCGCCGGTGGCTTTGCCGTCGCGGCCCTCTTTCCGATCGGCTTGCCGCTGGCCTTCATTCTTGCCGCAATCAGCACACCGACGGATGCCACGGCCACCGAGTCCGTCACCAACGGCCTGATCGTGCCGCGCCAGCAGAATACTTCCCTAAAGCTCGAATCACTGTTTAACGACGCCTCGGGGATTGTTCTGCTCAACATGGCGCTTCTTTGGTACGTCAACGGCTATATTAATTACGGCCAGACCCTCTGGAACTTTCTCTACTCAGCCGTTGGTGGTGTGGCACTGGGGGCCATCATCGCCATCATCCTGGTATTCATCCGCCAGGCCATGCTGCGGTCCCGGATGAATTTCATTGGTAACACCTATAACAACGGAACGCCCCTGAAGCTAATGTACCTCCTGACCCCCTATCTCATTTACTACTCAGCCGAAGCGTGCGGTGTCTCCGGAATCATCGCCGTCGTCTTTGCCGGCCTGATTCACAACGCCGAGGGCGAACGAAGCGAACTCAGCAACCCGGTTCTCGCCTATGATGGCAACGAGATCGTCCGCCTAATTAATGACACCCTGAACGGCGCGGTCTTTGTTATCTTGGGAATCATGCTGGTCCGGATGATCAAGAATCCAGCCATTCACTACGGCTCCCTGGTTTGGGTCGGCGTCGGCATCGCTCTTTACGTCGCGAATCTGCTAATCCGCTACCTCTACGTCCGGATCGTCCATCACAATTCCCGGCGTGCTGCCTGGATTTTCTCGCTCGGTGGAATTCACGGTGCTGTCACCTTCGCCCTGGCCTTTACGATTGCCGAAACGCAGGTTCATCGCCAGGACTTCAACTTGATTCTGATGGCGGAAAGTACGCTGATCATCCTCAGCATGATTGTCCCAACAATCGCCTTTCGCTTTATTCTGCAGCCACAAAAGTTTAACAAGGACCGGGCGAGTCGGATCCAGGAGCTGCGGGACGAAATGGTCGGCCACGCCATTCACGAAATTCAGCAACTCAGCATCCCTGACGAGGTTAAGTTAGCGGTCTCCTTTGACCTGCGGAGTCAGAAGGGACAGACCTCGTTGAAGGAATTCTGGCACGAATGGACCCGGATGGTGCGGCACGAGGAATTTACCGAGGAACGGATCAACACTGCCCTTAATACCTTCCGCGTTGCCTTTCGGGCAGAGCGGGCCTTTCTATTGGCCAACTACCAGCGGTTGGGGCTCAGTACCGCCGACTACAACCGCCTCTACCGCGAAACTATGAATGCCGAGATGGTCGTTTTGGATTCCTACATCAACTAAATTTGCATCCATCCGTGATCAGCAAACTTGGTCACGGATTTTTATTTTGAAAAATAGTGGACAAAATCAACTAAAGACACTATAATCAGTTTCAACAAATAAACGGAGGCCAAAAGATGCTATCTGAACAACAAATCAACGAAGTCCGGGCGTTCAACCGTCACTACACCCAGGTCCTGGGGGTGCTGAACAAGCGCACCTTTGACACCAAGCTGACCTGGCCGGAGGGGCGCATCCTCCTCGAAATCGGCATCAACCACCTGTCGACACCGATGATGGTCGCTAACCGGCTCCAGCTGGACAAAAGCTACGCCAGTCGGACCATCAAGCGGCTGACCGACAAGGGTCTGATTGCCAAGACCCCATCGCCAACAGACTCCCGCTCAGTCAACATCGCACTGACCGACAAGGGCCAAGTGGTCTGCGACGACATCAACCAGAAATCCAACCTGCTCATCGAGGGCCTGATCAGCGACCTTTCGGAAGAGGAGCAGGAGCGCTACTTCAAGTGCATCATGACCATCAATCAGCTGTTGTTTAAGTAAGAAAGGGAGACTACTATGTGGAAAATCAAGCACTTCGATCAACTGACTACTAAGGAACTCTACGCCATCCTGCAGCTGCGGATGTCCGTTTTCGTCGTCGCCCAGAAGCGGATCTACCAGGAAGTCGACGGCCGCGATTTAGCCGCCATCCACATCTTCAACGAGACGCCGGACGGCCAAATTGTTGCCTACGCCCGGGTCTTTTTGCTCGACGACGGCCAGACCGTTTCATTCGGCCGGGTCGTCACCAGCAAGGCCGTGCGCGGTCAGGGAATGGGCGGCCAGCTGCTGGACCAGATCATGCAGACGATTAAGGCCAACTATCCTAATGCCCCAATCGCCATCGAGTCCCAGGAACAGGTCCAGGGCTTCTACCGCCGGGTTGGCTTTGAAAGCCAAGGCGCGCCGTTTATCTACAAGTCCACGCCCCACGTCAAGATGACCCATGCACCGCTTGGTTAATTTTTTCGCAGTAATAGTTGACAAAATCCACTATTCAGGAGACCGAATTGGCAATTTACGATTCGAGCGTTTTGCCAGGAATGTTTGATTCTGATCTTCATGCTCATCAATCCGGATACTCGAATCTCCGTGTCGATCGGGGTCGTCTTCCTGATCGTGATTTCAACACTGTATTGGGTGCGGTACGGGCGCAAGGCGGTACAATAAAAAGCAAAGCAGCTCGATTCTGTTTCTCGTGAAACAGAATTAAGCTGCTTTTACTTTGTCTCATTTTGTTGCCAGTAGCTGCGGTTGACGATGAATACCCAGGCGATGTCGATAAAGCCGATTAGGATCAACGAGCCCACCGGAATAAAGAAGGCCATGATTATTGAAATTGCGTAGACCGAATACAGCGCCGCCCGGAAGCCGAACGAATTGGTCTCGTCTCGCGGCACCTCTGGATTGTCCTTGATAATCTGCCGATCCATCAGTTGAAAGGACAGGCTCCAGAGAAAGAGGTCCAGCGTATAGATCAGTTCCGGCAGCGTTTGATCCGGGGCGGTCCCTACCCAGCGCGTCGTGAACGGGATCAGGGTCAACCAGAAGATCCACAGTCCGTTGTAAATGTAGGTCTGAGTCGTGATCACCTTGGCCTTTTTGAAAATATTGTGGTGGTTGTACCAGACCAGGTAGATCAGCACGAAGCTGACGATGTAGGTCAGAAAAGTTGGCCCCTCCTCAAGTAGCCCGTGAATCGTTGGTTCCTGTGGCGTGTGCAATTCCAGCACCATGATCGTCGCCGCAATCGCCACGATCGCGTCGGTAAACGCCTCTAATCGACTTTTGTTCATCTTCATCACCCTTTCAATTCTTCAAATACTTGCTGCCCTCGCGGATCGACAGCTTGCTTAAATCTTCTTGGTGCCGATTGATGAAGTCCGCCACCCAGGCCGGATTGGTCTTTGAATAATCGCGCAGTGCCCAACCGATCGCCTTATTGATGAAGAACTCCTGACTGCCGAGGTTATTCTCGATGATTTGCGCCAGCAACGCGGTATCCGTCTCGCCCTTGCGCAGCAGCTGAAATTCAATTGCCACCCGGCGAACCCAGAAGTCGGGATCTTGGGACCATTTCAGCATCAACGTCGGACCGGCCGGATCGTTCCAGGTCAGGTAGCTGATCGGCTTCACC
The DNA here is from genome assembly GCF_022482365.1 of Limosilactobacillus sp. Taxonomy (NCBI): domain Bacteria; kingdom Bacillati; phylum Bacillota; class Bacilli; order Lactobacillales; family Lactobacillaceae; genus Limosilactobacillus; species Limosilactobacillus sp. The sequence goes on along the minus strand of NZ_JAKVPE010000001.1, from coordinate 1,701,756 downwards.
AGGGTGTCGATCGTGTCCCACCACTGCTTGGAGCGGACGAAGCGTTCAATCTTCGGCAGATCGGTCATCTGCAGGTGCTTCTCCATGGCAATCAGGTAGTCGCACACGAAGTACTGCAGCTCACGGTGCGGGTCCTGCCAGCACTGTTCCAGCAACTCCCAGTCAATTTGCCCGGACTTTTTGGCATCCCGCAGTCCATCGTGGTAGATGGCCTTGCGGGGCTTGGTCTGGTAGCCGTAAAACGCAAACTGGTTGCGCATATATTTCTTCATCCCCGCGGCCGCAACAGAATCGGCATCCTGCTCGAAGGCAGTGCGGAGGGCTTGGTAAGTAAGCATTTCCCTCTCTCCTCGTGACACTGTTTATCTTCAATTATCCGCGAAAACGGTTTCGCAGACAAGTAAAAAGCGCCCCCGCCGAAGAAGCATTTCTTCCGCGTGAACGCTGTGTTTTGCAATGCGTTAATTAGCAAGTTTGAGCAGTTTTTCTTCCAGGGTCGGCACGTCATCGATAATCACCGTGGTCCCGGCATCGCGCAGCTCCTTCTTGGTCCCGTAACCGTAGCTGACGCCCCAGCAATCCAGCCGGGTCTCCTTGGCGCCGTTGACGTCGTTGTAGGTGTCGCCGACCATCAGCACCTGGTCACGGGCATCCGCCAGATCCAACCGGCGCAAGGCTTCTTCAATCACGAGCGCTTTGCCGGCGCGCGTGCCGTCCGGGCTGGCACCCACCAGCTCGTCGAAATACTGGGCCAGATCAAAGTGTTCCAGGATCAGGTGAACCAGGTTCTCGGGCTTAGAGGAGGCCACCGCTACTTTGAGGCCAGTTTTCTGGAGGGCCCGCAGCATATGAGCGACCCCGGGATAAGGCTGGTTGTCAAAGACGCCGTGCTCACGGTAGTAGGCCCGGTAAATTGCGGCCGCCCGTTTGGCCTCCGCCAGGCTGAACGGACGATACTGGCGCAGTGCCGTGATAATCGGCGGCCCGATGAAGAATCGCAGCTTTTGCGGGTCGGGTTCGGGGCAGCCCATCTGCTCGAGGGTGTACTGAACCGATTTGATGATGCCGGGGCCCGAGGCGGTCAAGGTCCCGTCGAGGTCGAAGAGGATTGCTTGCATAGTGAAATTCTCCTTAATTGATTTTGTTTAATACTATCGCATTTGGCCTAATCAGTGCAATTTAAAAAGTATCGGTGCAAAATTAGCCGATTTTGCACCGATACTCTGATGATTGCACCGATAAATTCTTCTAAGGTTTAACATAGCTACCCCACTCTCCTACCTCTTATCGTAAAAAAAGACCCGGGATGAAATTCCCGAGCCTTTTCAGCTTGTTGTATTAAAGAGAGTCAATTAATTTTAGTTGAGCGTAATTGCGAAGCCATCCTGAGCAAGTTGACTATTCGAGATCCCCTGGCTAAGGAGCAACTGGCCCTTAATTTCCGCATCAACCGGTGCGCCGGTGGTGTTGAAAAGGCCGGTGAGCTCATGCCCCGCACCCGTGCGACGAACTTCAATCAGACCGTTTGGCAGAATCTTAAAGCTGATCTCACCGCCTGCGATCAGATGAGCATAATCTTTGCGCAGGGCAACCAGGTCCTTAAAGCTTGCAAACATCTGTTGGGCCGTTGTGTCCGGCTCCCAGTTCATCGGCTTCCGGCAGTCCGGATCGTTTTCACCATCCATCCCGTATTCAGTTCCGTAATAAATCGACGGTGTCCCCGGCTGCAGGAAGGTAAAGGCGAAGGTCTGCTTGACCAACTCCCGATTATCATGAGCCTGAGTCATGATCCGGGCCGTATCGTGAGAATCGAGGACGTTGAACATCATCTGATTGGTCTGATCGCGGTATTTCATCAACTGATTGCTCAGTTGCTCGATCATTTGATCAGCCCCGAGTCGGTGGTTGACGAAGTGGTCGAGGATGGCACCAGTGTAGCTGTAGTTCATTACACCACTGAATTCATCCCCGTTCAGCCAAGCCTGTGAAGTGTGCCAGATCTCACCCAGGATATAGAAGTCTGGCTTAAGGGCCGTCGTTTCCTGGTGGAATCTCTTCCAGAAGTGATGATCAATTTCGTTCGCCACGTCCAGGCGCCAGGCATCAATATCGAACTCTTCGATCCAATACTTGGCAATCCCGAGCAGGTAATCCTGCACCTCAGGATTAGCAGTATTTAATTTTGGCATGTGTGGCGTATAGTCGAAGGTGTCGTAGGTAGCGTCCGGTGTGAATTCAAAATTCTTAGTCGGCGTATAGGCTGCCGGGAATTGATTGATGTGGAACCAGCCAGCATACTTAGAATCTTGACCATTCTTGAGAACGTCTTGCCATTGTGGCGACTTATCCCCAATGTGGTTGAAGACGGCATCGAGCATCACCTTGATGCCTCTCTTGTGTGCTTCCTTGACAACTTTCTTGAACAGATCGGCATTACCGAAGTGCGGATCAATCTGGTAATAATCCTCAGTATCGTACTTATGGTTCGACGGTGCCTTAAAGAGCGGGTTAAAGTAGATTCCATTAACTCCCAGCTCCTGCAAGTGATCAAGATGATCAAGAACCCCTTGCAAATCACCACCGTAGAAATCCTGCCGGCCGGGGTGGTCACTAGAATTCCACGGCTTCGTGCCAGCCGGGTCATTGGTCTTGTCACCGTTGGCAAAGCGCTCCGGGAAAATTTGGTACCAGACTGTTTTCTTAACCCATTCTGGAGCATGGAACATATCGATCTCCTGGAAAAATGGCATCCGGAAATAGGTGTTCATCTCGTCCAATGCTTCTTGATCGTTTGGCTGGATGTAACCCCGATCGGTATAAATAACCCGAGTTCCGTCAACACCGGTGATATCAAAGGCGTAGGCCAAACGCTTCTTCGGTTCGGTGACCGCAATCTGCCAATAATCATACAAGTCATCCGCCAGAATTTTCTTCATCGGCGTTGGCTTCGTATAGAATGGCGGTTCGATCCCGGCCAAACTGCGCAGGCTGTAGGGATCACCGTGCAACAGCTGAACAGCTTTGACATCGCCCTTAGCTGTCCGCAAGCGAATGTGCATCGTCTGTGGGTCATAGAGAAAGGCCATTTCACTTTCGGGACGATGGTAAATAGCAGCTAAATTCATTAATCAATGTCACCCTTTTCAACAGAAGTTTCCTTAACAACGTAGACCGTGAACGCACCAATCAGGGCCAAGACAGCAGAAACTACCAGCATATGTGGCATGTAGTTGCCCAGCATTGGGTAAAGTGCGAATGAGCAGATAGAAGCTACGATCTGTGGGAAGCAAATCCAGCAGTTGAATAGTCCCATGTAAGTACCATCGTGCTTTCCATCCAGCGCATTGGTTAAGATCGTGAATGGAATCGAGTTAATCGTAACCCAGCACATCCCAATTCCGATGAAGGCAATGAATGACCACAGCTTAGTTGGTGCAACGGACAGTCCCCAGAAACCAAGGGCACCTAGAACCATTCCCAGCGCATAAGCGGGCTTCCGGATCTTATCATTCAGCTTTTGTAGAACTAAACCGTAAATAATGGCCACGCCGACTTCAACGGCGGACAGAACACCAAACCAATTCCCGGCAGCCTGGTAGGCAGCACTGGATGCGTTAGTAGTGTGCCAGATATTTTGGGCAACCGTACCGGCACCGTAAGTCCACAGGTACTGGAAACCAGTCCAGGAGAAGAACTCAACAATCCCTAGGGTCCAGAAGACCTTTGGAGCATGCTTAACGATCGTGAAGAAGTTTTCACTAATTTGGGTGTTTTGGTCTAAACCGTGATACTTAGCGTAAGTTTCTGGGTCGTATTCATCAACCTTCCAAATCGTGAAAGCAGAAGAAACAACCAGGATCGCAGCACCGATGTAGAACGACCACTTAACAGAATCAGGCAGTTCACCCTTAGCGGCGATGTTCTTAACACCGATCCAGGTCAGGAAGAATGGAAACAGGTCCGCAGCAACGGAACCAATGTTGCCCCAAATCGTCTGCCATGACCATGCCTGGTCCTTTTGTTCGTCGTTAACCATATCGGAAATCATCATCTTGAATGGTTGCATCGACATGTTCGAGGAAAGATCCATGAACAGAATGGCGATGGCACCAAACCACAGTGCTGTTGAGGTTTTAAAACCGAAAGAACCGGAATTAGGCAGCAGGCACATCACGATGACGGCCACGATGGTCCCCAAGATCAGATACGGCAGCCGCCGCCCAATCTTTGGGATCCAGGTCCGGTCGGAGAAGTAACCCACTAACGGCTGAACAACCATCCCCGCCAGCGGTGGCAGAATGAAGAACCAGCCTAACTTGGTTGGGTCAGCACCCAGGGTTTGGAAGATCCGCCCCATGTTGGCACTCTGCAGAGCAAAGGCCATCGAGGTCCCCAGGTTCCCAAACGTCATTAGCATCAATACCGAGAAAGCGAGAGTTGGTAGTTGTTTTTTTACTTTTTTCCCACTCATATAATTGCGCCTCCAATGATAAATGAATAATTATAAAATGATTACGCTTTCATATTACTGCCGAATAAATTTCAATGCAACCGTTTGCACATAGGTGATTTGATTTTTCATTTATCAAAGAGGTGTTTCCTTTTACTTTACTTAAGTCTTCTCTCATTTATTCTTTTTTTAAGCAGTGTACTGTGGAAAGTAAAATCAACGGCCTTAACAAATCTGAATTAATCGTAAAATTAAAAAAAGATTAAAAAACTCCTTGACTTTTAATCTGCTCTCCTTTACGATGGTGACAACTTAATAATTCGTCCATACAAACCAATGAGGTGGAGATCAAGGCTGTTGTGCACGCACAGAGAGTTACCGTGGTGAGAGTGTAATCGAACGCAGGCAGCTAAATGGACCACCGAGGGTTTCCCTGAAAGTCCCTGACAAGTATGGGAAAACGTACAAGCATACGTCAGTTGCTAGGAGTATGAATACGTACTCTGCTGAGGAGCGGTTATGTAAGTGTCTATTAGGATAAGTGGATACTTTTTTACCATAGCCGAACTAAGGTGGCACCGCGGAATTAATCCGTCCTTAACTTTGCATGATCATGCAAATGTTATGGGCGGATTTTTTTGTACCCCCTTAGAAAGGACGCGAAACAATGAAAGAAGAACTCAGTCAATACCTCGCTGACTTCCCCGCCGTTCCCGTGACGCTTACGTACCAGGACGCCACGTTCAACCCCCGCGAAGTCTTCCGGGCCCTCAATCATCCCGACTCCCCGGCATTTCTCTTAACAGGAAAGCCCAAGGAAAAGGAGGACGGCTACTCATTCATCTGCCTGAACCCCGAAAAATCATTTCGTTACCGTGATCACCAGCTGACGGTCACCGACCTGCAGACTCACGAGCAACACTCTCAAAACGGTGGCTTTGCAACCCTTGCAACCACCCTGCTGAACCAGTACCGCACGCCGCGGCTTCCCGGCCTGCCACCCTTCACTGGCGGCCTGGCTGGCTACTTTGCCTACGACTATGCCAAGTACGTCACGCCCCAGCTGGATGTTCCCCTCCGAGATGATCTGAAGCTGGACGACGCCGAACTGTTGCTGGTTAAGTCCGTGATCGCCTTCAATCACCGCACCAAGGAGATCACCCTCAGTCAGGTCCTGACAAAAGAGGAATTTACCTCCTCCTACCAGGACACGCTTGCCAAACTGGCGAAAATGAAGGAGCAGCTACTTCAGCTAACCCGCAAAGGAGAGGAACCGTTCAAGCTGCTGGGCGACTTTCAAATGCAGTTCACTCTCGACCAGTTCGTCGAGAAGGTTGCAACCGCCCAGCGCCACATTGTCGACGGTGACATCTTCCAGGTGATCCTCTCCAACCCACAGATTGCTCACATGACCGGCAGCCTACTGGGAGCGGCCACTACCGTCTTCCAAGCCAACCCCTCGCCCTACCAGTTCTACTTCCACGACGGCGACTTTGAAATCCTCGGGGCTTCACCGGAGACGCTGATTACGAAGCGCCAGGAAAGCCTCTACACCTACCCGCTGGCGGGCACCCGGCGCCGGGGCAAGACGAAGGCCGAAGATGACCGCTTCGCCCGTGAGCTCCAGTCCAGCGCCAAGGAGGTCGCCGAGCATAACATGCTGATCGATCTAGGACGCAACGACCTGGGCCGGGTCAGCACATTTGGCACCGTTCACGTGACCAAGGAACGAGCCCTGCTCAAGTTTTCAAACGTCATGCACCTTGGTTCAACGGTTGAGAGCACGGTCGCACCCCAATTAAACGGGATCGACATCATCAACTCCGTCCTGCCCGCCGGTACCCTCTCGGGGGCACCCAAAGTCTCGGCAATGCAGATCATTAACCGGCTGGAGGGTCGCAAGCGCGGCGTCTACGGTGGCTGCCTCGGCTACTTTGATTTCGACGGCGACCTCGACTTCTGCATCGGTATTCGCCTCGCCTACCGGAAGGGTGACCAAGTCGTCATTCATTCCGGTGCGGGAATCGTCGCCGACAGCATCCCCAAGCGCGAATACCAGGAATTCAACAACAAGGCCAGCGGCATCAAGAACGCACTGCTGCAGGCGGATCGGAGGGTTGAAGATGCTGTACTTAATTGATAACTACGATAGCTTTACCTACAACCTCTACCAACTAATTGGCACCCTCAGCCCCCAGCCGGTGAAGGTTCTCAAAAACGACCAGGTCACAGCTGACGAGCTGGCGGCTCGGAACCCTGATGGCATCATCCTTTCACCCGGGCCCGGCCAGCCGCAAGATGCCGGCAATACCCTGGCCATCCTGAAACATTTTCTGGGGCAAATCCCCATCCTGGGCGTCTGCCTCGGGCACCAAGCAATCGGCGAAGCCTACGGGGCCAGGATCATCCACGCGCCGGAACTGATGCACGGCAAGACCGACACGATCAGCCAGCATACGGCTAGCGAACTCTTTGCTGCCTGCCCGCTCCGGTTCACCGCCGCTCGTTACCACTCACTGGTGATCGATCCGGCAACGCTTCCGAGCCAGCTCAAGGTAACGGCCACGGCCACCGATGGAACGATCCAAGCAGTCGAGGATCCTGAGCAGAAAGTCTACGGCGTCCAATTTCACCCCGAATCAATAATGACCGATCAAAAAGTCGGCCAGCAAATCATCAAAAACTACTTACAAATGACAGGAGGAAACCACAATGATTGATGCAGCAATTAAAAAATTAACTAACCGCGAAAACCTGAGCTTTGAGGAGGCCAACCAGGTCACCAACGAAATCATGGAAAACCAGGCCAGCGAGGTCCAAAAAGCCGCCTTCCTGACCGCACTGGCAATGAAGGGCGAAACCGCCGATGAAATTGCCGGCGCCGCCTCCTCCATGCGCAGTCACGCCCTGCCGTTCAACGCCAGCGACGACGCACTGGAAATCGTCGGCACCGGTGGCGACGGGTCCAACTCCTTCAACATCTCCACCACCTCCGCCTTCGTCATCGCCGCCGCGGGCATCCCCGTTGCCAAGCACGGCAACCGGGCCGCCTCCTCCAAGAGCGGGGCTGCCGATGTACTGGAAGCGCTGGGCGTGCGACTGAACATTCCGGTTGAGCAAAACGAAGCCATCTTCAAGAAGACCGGCTTTGCCTTCCTCTTCGCCCAGGAATACCACCAGGCCATGCGCTTCGTCGGGCCCGTTCGCAAGGAGCTCGGCATCCGCACCATCTTCAACGTTCTCGGGCCCCTCACCAATCCGGCCCATGCCAAGAAGCAAGTACTAGGCGTCTACAGTGCCGACCTGCTCGTCCCAATGGCCCAGGTGCTGGACCGGCTGGGAATCACCGACGCCCTGGTAATCCATGGTGAAGACGGGCTGGACGAAGCCTCCATCTCGGCGCCAACCCAGGTTGCGGAGCTGCGCAACGGTGAGATCAAGCAGTACGTGATCAAGCCGGAAGACTACGGACTGACCCGCGCACCGCACGAAGAAATTGTCGGTGGCGAGCCCGCCGCAAACGCCCAGATCACCCGCGACGTCTTGTCCGGCAAGCACGGTGCTAAGCGCGATGTCGTTCTCCTAAACGCCGGACTAGCAATCTACACCGCCTACCCAGAGCTGGGCATCCAGGGCGGGGTCAACCAGGCCGCTAGGCTGATCGACTCCGGTGCCGCGGCCAAGAAGCTGGACGAGGTGATTGCCGCAACGAAGGCGGTGGACTAAATGATCCTCGACGAAATTGTTGCCAAGCGCCGGACGCGACTGGCGGCCGCCCTTGCCAAAACTGACCGCGCGGAGATGAAAAAGCGGGCCCTGGCAACGCCACGACCGGACGCCAATGCCGTCTACCAGCTTTTCCGCGACGACGGCGTTCACATCATCGGCGAGGTCAAGAAGGCTTCACCATCAAAGGGCCTGATTGCTCCAGACTTTGACTACCAAAAGATTGCTAAAGAATACGCCCAGGCCGGCGTAACCGCCATCTCCGTCTTAACCGAACCCGACTTTTTCCGCGGAGGCCTCGCCTATTTGGAAGACATCACCCGTGAAGTTTCGGTGCCGGTACTAAGGAAGGACTTCATCATTGATGATTACATGATCTACCAGGCCCGGGCCGCTGGCGCCAGAATTATCCTGCTGATCGTGGCAATTCTGACCCCCCAGCAGGTGGCCGACTACCTAAAGCTCGCCCACCAGTTGGGACTGGCCGCTCTGGTCGAAGCCCACGATGCCGATGAAGTCAAGGTTGCTTTAGAGGCCGGCGCCCAAATGATCGGCGTCAACAACCGGAACCTAAAGGACTTCACGGTCGCGCCGGACAACTGCCTGCGCCTCCGGGAGGCCGTTCCCGCCGACAAGATCTTCATCGCGGAAAGCGGCATTAAGAGCGCGGCGGACATTCAGCTCTTGAAGGCTGCCGGGGTTAACGGCGTCCTGATCGGGGAAACCCTGATGCGGGCGAAAAATAAAGTCGCTAAGGTCAAGGAGTTAAAGGGGGAGAGCTGATGACCCTGATTAAGATCTGTGGCATCCAGGACCCGGCAACGGTCACGGTGCTGAACCAATACCAACCCGATTTTGTCGGCTTCGTCTTCGCCCCCAGCCGGCGCCAGGTCAGCTTCGAGCGGGCACTGGAGCTTCGCCAGCTTCTGGACCCGGCGATCCAAACGGTCGGCGTCTTCGTCAACGCCGAATTTGATAACATGCTGGAGCTGGTACAAGCCGGAGTCATCTCCCACGTTCAACTCCACGGGGATGAGGACGAGAACTTAGTAAAAAGGTTGCAGGCGGCGGGTGCCAAGGTGATCCAGGTCCGTCACCAAATTGCCGATAGCCACCCCACCACCGCCGACTTGATCATGTACGACGGTGGCGCCGGCACGGCAACCCGCCTCGACTGGCAACCTTTTGAAAGGGCCCAGCAGCCCCAGATCCTGGCGGGCGGGCTCACACCGGAAAACGTCGGCCGCGCACTGCAGGCAACTCAAGCCGATGGCGTGGACGTTAGCTCCGGCGTTGAAACAACCGGAGAAAAGGATCCGCAAAAGATCGCCGAATTTATCACGACAGTACGAGCAATGGAGGAAGAACAATGACAGAAAAGAGCTTAAACTACGCGCAAAACACCACCGGCCGCTATGGCGAATACGGTGGGCAATACATCCCGGAAACACTGATGAACGAGCTGGTGCGCCTGGAGAAGGCCTACAACCATTACAAGAATGACCCCGACTTCAAACGGGAGCTGCAGGACTTGCTGGTCAACTACGCCAACCGGCCATCCCTGCTCTACTACGCCAAGCGGATGACCGAGGACCTCGGCGGAGCCAAAATCTACTTTAAGCGTGAGGATCTGAACCATACCGGGGCCCACAAGATTAACAACGTTATCGGTCAGGCCCTGCTCGCCAAGAAGATGGGCAAGAAGCGCCTGATCGCGGAAACTGGGGCCGGCCAGCACGGGGTAGCCACGGCAACCATCGCCGCCCTCTTCGGGATGGAATGCGAGATCTTCATGGGCAAGGAGGACACCGACCGGCAAAAGCTGAACGTCTACCGGATGGAACTGCTGGGCGCCAAGGTTCACAGCGTCACGTCCGGGTCAATGGTCTTAAAAGATGCGATTAACGCGGCCCTGCAGGACTGGACTAAACGGGTCGACGACACCTTCTACGTCATGGGCTCTGCCACTGGTCCCCACCCTTACCCGCTGATGGTCCGGGACTTCCAAAGCGTGATTAGTCAGGAGGCCAAACAGCAGCTGAAAACGGTAGAAGGCCGCCTGCCCGATGCGGTGGTGGCCTGTGTCGGCGGCGGCAGCAACGCCATCGGCAGCTTTGCCAACTTCATCGATGACCCGGAAGTTAAGCTGATTGGGGTTGAAGCAGCCGGCAAGGGGGTTAACACCGAGCTGACCGCCGCCACAATCGAACGGGGCGACCAGGGCATTTTCCACGGCATGAAGTCGATCTTCCTTCAAAACGCCATGGGCCAGATCAAACCGGTCTACTCGATCTCCGCCGGTCTTGATTATCCGGGCGTCGGACCAGAGCACGCCCACCTGGCCGCGATCGGGCGGGCACAGTACGTCGGCATCACCGACGACGAGGCGGTCGACGCCTTTGAATACATCGCCAAGACGGAAGGAATCATCGCGGCGATCGAAAGCTGCCACGCGGTCGCCTACGTTCAAAAGCTGGCGCCGACGATGGATAAGGATCAGATCATCGTCTGCACCCTTTCAGGTCGGGGAGACAAGGACGTTGCCGCAATTGCCAAGTACCGGGGAGTTGATATTAATGACTAAGTTACAAGAAGCATTTCAGAATCAAAAGGCCTTTATTCCGTTCGTCGTCGCTAACTATCCGGATGCAGACGCAACGGTGAACAACGTCGTCAGCCTGGCTCAGGCCGGGGCGGACATCATCGAGCTGGGAATCCCGTTTTCCGACCCGGTTGCCGATGGGCCGGTAATCCAGGCCGCGGACGTCCAGGCACTGAAGAAGGGCGACCTGACGACCGACAAGCTCTTCGCGATGGTGAAGGCCATTCGCAAGCAAACGGACGTCCCCTTGGTCTTCTTAACCTACCTCAACATCGTTTTCAAATACGGCTACGAAGCCTTCGTTGAGGAATGCACCAAGGTGGGAGTGAATGGGCTAGTGATTCCCGACCTGCCACTGGAGGAGCAAGGCGAGCTGGCACCGATTGCCAATGCCCACGGTGTCGACGTCATCCCCCTGATTACACCGACGTCCGGGGACCGAATCGAAAAGATCGCCAAGAGCGCGACCGGCTTTATCTACGTGGTCTCCTCCCTCGGGGTCACCGGCGAACGGAGCGAATTCGACCGGCACCTGAAGGAACTGGTCGCCCGGATCCGCCAGGTCACGGACGTGCCGACCGCGATCGGCTTTGGGATCCACACCCCCGAGCAGGCCCGGGGAATGGCAGAAATTGCGGACGGGGTGATTATCGGTTCCGCCTGTGTCAAGATTACCGAAGAGCAGGGTCCGGATGCCCCGGCGGCCTTGGCTGACTACGCTAAGCAGATCAAACAGGCAATTGCACCAGTGAAATAACATAATTTTCTAAAAAGAGCTAGAACCCTAATTTGACGGGATCTAGCTCTTTATGCTTTTCCTCTCAAGTCTGTTACAATGAAGATGAAGCGCTTACAGGAAGGGAGGATACTATGCCAAAACAACTATCAAATCACCGGCTCAACATCATCACGGCTGCCTTCGTGCTGATCGCCTTCATGCTGGGGTGCAACGAATTCATGGTCGTCGGGAACCTGACGCCGATCGCCAACACCTACCACGAATCGCTGACCCGGATTGCCGGGCTGATCTCGATCTTCGCCTGGACCTACGCCTTCATGACGCCGGTCGTCACCCTCTACACCAATCGTTTCAACAAGTACCGGCTCCTGATGGTCCTGATGGGCATCTTTTTGGTCGGCACCATCATCAGCGCCTTTTCGCCAACCTACCCATGTTTCCTGGTCTCGCGGATGATCACCGCCTCGGTCGCCGGGGTCTTGGAATCCCTGATTCAGGCAATCGTGTTCGAGATCGCGCCGACACAAAAAAAGCAGTCGATGATGACTGCGCTGGTGTACTCGGGCTTTAGCGTCGCCTCGGTCATGGGCCTGCCGATTGGGACCCTGATCGCCGATTACTGGCGCTGGCAGGACGCCTTCGTGATGGTTGCCATCATCACCGCGATCGCGATGGTGGTCACCAGCCTGCTGGTTCCGCGGCAGCTGGCCATGCAGAGCAGCGGCATCAAGAATCAGCTGACCCTTTTAGGTGACCGGGACATCTGGCTCGGAATCGTTTTCACCACCTGCGCGGCGGCGACCCTCTACGGCTACTACACCTACATCCGGCCGCTGATCCGCCAGACGCTGGGCTTTAGCACGGGGATGCTGAGTTGGATTCTGGTCCTGCTAGGGGTCATGGACATCCTCAGCACCCTCGCCTCCGGAAAACTCGGCGAGCGCAACGGGATGCAGCGACTGCGGGTCTGCTACGTCATCATTCTGATCCTGCTGGCTCTCTTTGCCCCGGCCATGCAAAAAGCGGGCACCGGGCTAGCGATGCTGCTCCTGCTCGGTTTGATCGTGCCAATCTTCAGTGCCCCGGTCCAGCTCTACTTCCTGAATATCGCAACAGAGCGGCACCCGGCCGGCATCATGCTCGCCTCTTCGCTCAGCGCAATCTTCTACAACGTCGGGATCGCGATCAGCTCGCTGACGGCAGCCAAGGTGCTCGGCCGCTATGGCCTGGTCAACCTGGGCTGGAACTCCTTTGCTTACGCCCTCGTTGCACTAGTTTTGCTGGTCGTGATTAGTCAGCGGCTGAAGAAGGCGCACGATTAGGCTTGCTACCCCACTGCTGCATCCCCTCGATAATCGGCCGCAACTGTTTCCCCCGTGCCGTCAGGGAGTAGGATGTTTTCGGTGGAACGGTCGAGTAGACCTGCTTGGCAACGATGCCGTCCTGGACAAGTTCGCCAAGTTGTAGGGCCAGCATCCGGCGTGAGCAGTTTGGTAGCTTCTTTTCTAACTCATTAAATCGACAGTGGGACTGGTTCAATAGCATCAGAATGATTGCCCCTTTCCACTTGCCAGCGATTTGCCTCATCGTATGGTCAACGGGGCAATTTTCGATTGCTTTGCTCATTTTCAGGGCCTCCTTTTCCATTAATCTTAGCATAGATCGGCTAGTGAAAAATAATTCACGTCTTGCCCGCCTTCCGAAATGAAGTTACTATTAGTAAGTAGAAAGACCAAAGGAGGAATTTTATCATGAAATCAGAATTCAATGAGCTTGCTGCCAAGCGGCGGTCAATTTATGCACTCGGTGATCAAGTCACCGCGACTCCCGAGGAAATCTACGACCTGGTAAAGAAAACGGTGCGCAATTCGCCATCAGCCTTCAACAGCCAAACGGTCCGGGCCGTGGTTCTCTTCAACCAGGCCAGCGATAAGGTTTGGGACATTGTCGAGGAAGCCCTGCAAAAGATCGTGACCGACCCGGCCGCCTTTCAGAAAACCAAGAAGAAGATTGCTACCTTCCGGGCAGGCTACGGAACGATCCTTTACCTGACGGACACCACGACGGTCCATGAACTGGAGAAGAAGTTCCCAACCTACGCTGCCAACTTCGCACCATGGGCGGAACAGGCAATCGGTGGTGCCCAGCAGGCGGTTTGGACAGCGCTGGCCGAGCAAGGCATTGGCGCCAGTCTCCAGCACTATAACCCGCTGATCGATGACGCCATCCACCAGGCCTTTGATCTGCCGGCTGAATGGCAGCTCCGGGCGGAAATGCCATTCGGCTCCATCGAGGCCCCGGCCGGTGATAAGGACTACCTGGATGAGGATCAGGTCTTCAAGCTGATTAAATAACGCGTACAAAATAAGGGAGCAAGCCACCCCGTCATCTTGAGACGGTGCTTGTTCCCTTATTTTGTCTGTTTTTGCAGTCGATCAAATGCATCCCAGCAAAGCTTGATGAACAGGCAGAGGTTCATCAGCCAGAAGGTCTTGTTGAAGAAGTGAAAGCTGATTGGCTTGAGGTGAAAGTGAAAAAGGTTGTAACAGATCACCAGAGCAATGAAGAGAAGATTAGCCCGCAAAATGTCCTTGGACCACTTGTGGCTTACGATATAATCCCAGCAGCGTTTTAACATTGTCCCCCACCTCATGAAAAATTAGCACAAATGACCGCCACGATGAAGAAAAATAGGGCGGTCAGGTACGAAAGCTTCAAATTATTTCTCATTTTTCCATCCCTCTGTCTGTTGATTTGGTGATTAATCCCTTTATAATAAAAATTAATATAGAGAAAAGAGTACCAATTTTGAATCTGTCCACTAAAAACTTAATCTACGCCGGCATTTGCCTGCTCGTGGCCCTGATCGGCGTAGGTCCCGAGCTACACCGGGACCATGTCCAGCGCCAGGCCCGGACCGAAGCCACCGCTAAGCAGGCCATTAGCGAGTCGGTGTCACAGACTAGCTCCAGCTCCGATCATACTACTTCTTCAACCAGAGATTCAAGCACTCACATGCGGACCCCGATTGATTGGCGCAAGTCATCGGAAACCGTCCCCTACCCCGACCTCGCGAAGGTCAAGAATTTTTGGATCAAGGTGTCGCTCAAGAAGAATCGTACTTACCTGTATGACGGCAACCAACTCATCTATACCATGTACAGCACGGGTGGAATGTACGTTAGGGACAAGCAGACTGGCAAGCTCAAGAGCATGACGCCGACCGGCACCTTCTACGCCCAGCGTGAACGGGGCAACAGTTTCTTTAACCGGTCACTCAACGAGGGGGCCAATTACTACGTCTCTTGGCGGGATCATGGCAAGTACCTCTTCCACAGCGTCCCGACCCAGGGCGACGGCAGCTACAACGTCAAGGAAGCCAAAAAGCTGGGGAAGTCGACCGGCTCCCACGGCTGCATCCGCCTCTCGGTCCCAGACGCCAAGTGGATGTCACAGAACCTGCCGGTGGGAACTAAAATTGTAATTACCGATTAATAAAAAGCGTTTGCCAATTGGTTGCGGCAAACGCTTTTTACTATTTTAGAAATGCTTCTTCCGGAAAATCAGGTAGCCGATCAGCGTGAAGAGGGCCGTGTAGCACAGCGTTCCAACCAGCAGCTGGTTGGTCGACAGCATCGTGGTCAGGTGGTAGGTCGCGTAGTTGTGGTACTGGTCGGTCAGGTTGATCATGTTGAACGGATTCCAGCGAATGATCTTCGACGGGCCGACGTGGGCCATCAATAGGTTGGTCGAAAGGCCGCTGCTCATGAAAATGAACAGGGCGTTGACCGCGATCACGATGGCGTTGGAATTGATCAGGCACGATACCAGGCAAATTAGGCTGACAATTAGACCAGTGGACACCATGTCGACCCCGGCGTGCATGAACATGTTGACGACCAGCGGCTGGTGGTACTTGTAAATTCCCGTCCAGGAAACTGGGCTGTTGATTAGCGGGACAATGTTCAAGAGGACGGTGATGACCATGGCGACGACGTGGAGCAAGACGTCGTAGAGCAGAAGGGCCAGAAACTTGGCGAAGAAGACTGTCGCCCGGCTGTTGGTGTGGTACATCAGGTTGATAATCGTCCCGTTTTGAAACTCCATGGAGAAGATCGTGGAGCCGACGATGATTAGGATCAGCATGATGACGGTACTGACGTCGTAACAGGACATGACCAGCAGGCTGCTGTAGACCCGTCCCATCGCAAAACCAATTACCAACATGTAGAGCGGCATCAGCAGCATGATCAGCCAGGACAGTTTCCGGTGATTAAGCTTAAAGAGCTCTTGGTATAATTCAGCAAGCATCGTTTCCACCCCCTTAAATCCGGCGCTTCTTGAAGGCGTGCAGGCCCAGCAAGAGGAAAATCAGGGCGTAGATCAGATTACCCGCGATCAGTTCGCCGTTGGTCAGGTGGCTGAGCTTGATGACGGTGCCGTCCCCCAGCTGGGAAATGACGTTAATCATGTTGAGCGGGTTCCAGGCCCAGATGCTGGCCAGGCCGGGGATCGCCTGCATGACGACCGCCGAAATGCTGGCACCGAGGAAGCCGATGAAGAAGCCAATGATGATCACGGTCGCGGTCGACTTAAACCACGAAACCAATAGCAGCGTCAGGGTGACAGTAAAGAGCAGATAGAGGGCAACGCCGAGCATGTTGAGCAGCAGGGCGTCAAACAGGCTGTGCTGGTGGTAAGTTGAGCCCCAGGGAAACCTGTTGCCGACCAGGATTGCCTTGATGATCAGGGCAAAGACTAGCCCAACCAGCAGGAGAACGACACTGGCGACGAGCAGCGTCAACAGCTTGGCCCAGAAGACGGCCTGCTTGCTGGGGCTCTTATACAAAACCGTCGGCATCGTATTGTTACGAAATTCCATTGTCACGAAATTGGCGCTGATGGCGATCATGATGATGGTGGCCCACTGACCCGCACCAAAATCTTGGGCAACCAGGTTCCGAGTGATGTAGGCCGTGGGGATGCAGGCATAGATCATCAAGCCGAGCAACACCAGGATCGTCAACCAAGTGGTCTTCTGGTGAATGAGTTTATAGAACTCGTGGGCAAGCGTAGTTCTCATTGCTGATCCCCCGCTTTCTCATCACGCAGAATGCCGACAATGACCTGTTCGAAGCTCAGCCGCCGCGGCGCCAGTTCCCGCAGCAGAATCTGGTGGGCGGCCAGGACCCGTTGGACGGCATCAATGTCCTCGGCGGCGACCAACAGGTAAGGATCTTGCCGCCCAAAGTGAATGCCGGCCTGGTCCAACAGCCGTTCGGTGGCTGGCATGTCGACCGTCAGCAGCTGGTACTTGCTGGTGTCCGTCCGTTGGAATTTGGCCATCGGTTCGTCCATGATGATTCGGTGGTGATTGAGGATGATCACTGACGTCATCACCTTCTGCAATTCACTCAGCACGTGGCTGGAGATCAGAAAGGCCGTGCCACGGGCGGCGTATTCGTGGATGATCCGGCGAATCAAGATCGTCGACTCGATGTCCAGCCCGTTCATCGGTTCATCCAGGATGACCAGGTCCGGGTGGTCGAGCAGGGCCAGGGCGATCCCCAGCTTCTGCTTCATCCCGATCGAATAGTCGCCGGCCCGCTTGGCGATGTAGGAATCCATCCCCAGCGTGGTGATCAGCTGGTGCATCCCCTGTTTGTCCTTGGCATACAGCTCGAGATTCTCCAGACCGGTCAAAAACGGGTACAGCGCCGGATTTTCGATCAGGGCGCCAACGTGCTGGAGGACCTGGTGGCTGTTCTCGGTGATCGGCTGGTCGTTGAAGACAACCGAGCCGTTAAACTTGGTAAGCCCCAGCAGGGTTTTCATGATGGTCGACTTGCCAGCGCCGTTGGGACCGATCAGGCCGACGATCTCCCCGGGCCGGACGGTAAAGCTGGCGTTTTCAATCACCCGCTTACGGCCATAGTAAATATTCAGATTCTTAACGGTTAACATTATCCCTCGCCTCGATTTTTCAAGCTCCCATTAACTTTATTATACAATGGGGGGGAGAATGTGCATGTTTTTAATGGATTTAGTCAAGAACCCATAATAGGCTTTGACAATTTCAATCTTCAAAATGTATAATACGAATAAATTTACGATTACTAATTCCAATAGCGACAATTAGTCGTCATGTTACTGATGAGCATCCTCATTGGGCCGGAAATTCGGCCGATGAGGGTGCTCTTTTTTGTCTAGAAAGGAGCACAGCAATGTATCGCAACGTTATTTTTGATCTCGATGGAACCCTCCTGGATTTTCATGCCGGGGAACGGGAAGGAGTGCGGCAAATCCTGCTCGCCCACGGCATTACGGATGTGGAAGGAGGACTACGCCGGTACCAACAGATTAACCAGCGCGTGTGGGCGCAGATCGAGGCGGGCCACCCACGCACGCCCCTGTTCAACCACCGTTTCGCCACCCTGCTGGCAACTTACGGCCAGCACGTCAACGGAACCCGGCTGCAGGCTAAGTATGCGGCAACCCTGGCGCAAAACTACCGCGTCATTCCCGGCAGTCACTACCTGTTGGGACAACTGCGCCAGCGTGGGGTGCGGCTCTTCGTCGGCAGCAATGGCGAAGAGGCCGTTCAAGTTCAACGACTGACCGGGGCCGGACTGCTTGACAGTTTTGCGAACGTCTTCACTTCGGAGGCACTGGGGGCGGCCAAACCAGCGCCGGAATTTTTTACCCACCTCTTAGCCCAGCTGCCGGCAGATGCCCAAAGCAGCATTGTGATGGTCGGTGACAGCAGACAGGCAGACATCGTGGGCGCTAGGCAGGTCGGGATTGATAGTATTTGGTACCATCCCCAAGACAAGACCCAGCCGGGTGGAATCGATGACTACCGCCAGCTGCTCAAAATGTTGATTAATTAACGAAAGGATGATTTTTTTGAAGAAGATGAAACACCACAGCCCATTTTTAGTCCCCGGCTTTCTGTTCCTGGGCATCTGCATGCGAATGCCCATCACGGCAGTTCCGTCGGTGATCAGAGAGATTGCTCGGTCCTTTAACGTCACCCCGACCAGCCTGGGGATTTTAACCACGATCCCGCTGCTCTGCTTTGGATTGCTCGCACCGATGATCTCCGCAGTGGCACGGCGCATCGGCAACGAGCTAACGATCGCGCTGGCGATGATCGTCATGGTCAGCGGTTCTTTTCTCCGCGTTTTTGACCTCGCTGCACTAATAATTGGGACAATTCTGGTAGGTGCCGCGATCACCTGTGCCAACGTCCTTTTGCCAACAATCATCGCGGACAAGCTTCCCGAAAAAATCGGCAGCGTCACTGGAATGTACAACGTTGCAATCACCCTCTTCGCGGCCATCGGGGCTTACGCCATCACGCCAATTACCCATGCCACCAGTTGGCAGGCCGCCGTCATTATCATCAGCATCATTATCCTCGTGGCCGCACTTGTTTGGGCCCCGAACCTGCGCTATAACCGGCGCGAAGAGGAGTTGAGGCAGGATGAGCGGGGACAAAACATGTGGAGAAACGCGAATGCCTGGTGGCTATTGCTATTCTTCGGCGGGCAATCCTTTGTCTTCTATAGCATTGTGACCTGGCTGCCGACCATCGCGGTGGACACCGGCCTGACCAGTGATCAGGCGAGCCTGGTCGCAGGACTGTTCCAGCTATTTTCGATGCCGTTTGCTTTCCTGGTTCCGGTCATTACGACCCGACTGAAAAATCGGCAACCTATCATGGCCTTGGCAGGAGCGATCACCCTAATCGGGGTCGGAATGTTATTTTTCCCGCTAAGCTCCTTTGTTTACTACGTCTGCGCCGCGCTTTTCCTGGGAATGGGGACAACGACGACATTCGTGCTGGCGATGACGTTATTCAGCCTCAAGGCACGGAGCGTGGCCGAGACGCGCAACCTTTCGGGGATGGTCCAGTCGGGTGGCTATTTAATCGCGGCTTTGGGCCCGCTGGTCACGGGAAAATTGTCCGTGCTCGGCCAGCACTGGTCGGTCAGCTTGACCCTGCTTGTAATTATCATCGTCTGCTTTACAGTTTGCGGGGTAATTGCTGAACGGGAAGAGTTTGTGTAATAAGTAAAATTAAAGCCGCCATTTCCCGTACTGAAAAAGATCAGCGTGGAAAATGGCAGCTTTAATTTTAGATAATTTCCTTGCTCCACAAAAAATTTCGTAACATTTTGATTATTTTACGTCTTTAAACAGTAGGGGCCCCACGCCCAAATGCTTAAAGGAGAAAATCGTATGCGAAAATCACTCAAGAATATCGGCGCCGCTACCCGCGAAAGATTTGTTGGTGAATTTGCCCGCACCGGCTATAAGCGCGTCTACCAGACCTTCAAGCCGACGATCTTGTTGACTAACATCCGCTTGCTTGACACCGGCGAGCTGATCACCAATCATCTCTGGTTTAACTATGGCAAGCAGTTTCTTTGCCTGGGCGAGCTGCGTCCCGGCGACCAGCTAGCCTTCAATGCCCGGGTCGGCACCTACTACAAGGGGTATTGCAATGCCAAGAGCAAAGATTACCGGCTTCAATACCCGACGAAGATCGAATTGCTGACCGCACCACAAAAGCGACCACCAATGCCGCTCGATAACGCCCCATTGATTGGGTACATCATGAAGCAGAATAAGAGCTTTTACTTAGCAAACAATCGTCCCTATGACGAATGGTATATCGAACGTTACGAGCACTACTTTAGAACGCATTTGGCGACGTCGCACGCAAGTCAAACTTGATTTCGCCAAGCTGGAGCTTTTCCGATGACTGCTACTTAATGTGGCTGCTCGTGAAGTGCTCAAAGTGATCTGGGAATTCGGTCGGGACAAAGGGCCGCTGATAGATATACCTGAACAGAGCCTGGTACTGGGAGTAAAGCTTTTGTTCCGCCCGGTTCGGTGCCGGAACATAGTAATGCTTGCCGACCAAATCCTTGGGCAGGTATTCCTGGCGGGCAATCTTGTGCGGCAGGTCAAACATGTTCTGCATCTCCCCCGCCCCGCGTAACTTGCCCGCTCCCTGGTAGTGCGAATCCTGCAGGTACTTTGGCATCGGATGATTCGTCGGGTGCTCGGCATCCTTCACCGCCTGGTAATAGGCCTGCATCGCCGAATCGGAACGTGGCGCCACCGCCAACAGGATGGTTGCCATCGCTACGTGGGTCGAAGCCCGCGGGAGACCGATCTCCAGGGCGGTATTTGCCAAAGTGATCACCTGGGTGGCGCGTGCCGGATCAGCCAGGCCGACGTCTAGCGCGGCTGCATCCTTGAGCCGGCGAACGACCGATTCCAGGTCACCAGATTTTAGGATTACCGCCAGGTAGTAAAGGGCCGCATCCGCGTCCGAGCCCTCGATCGAATCCTGAAAGGCAGACAGGTAATCGTAGTGCTTGGTCGCATCCTTGTCAAAGGCGAAGTGCTGGTTGCGGGCAAACTCCGCGATCTCCTTCATCGACAATTCATTCGGGTGCATTGCGTGGAGAGTATCCAGGATATTTAGGGCAACGCGGACGTCCCCGTTGCCGCTGTTGGCAATCGCGTGGGCCTGCTCCGCTGTTAATGTGAAGTCCAAGTGTTCCTTGGCCGCCCGCATCAGCACCGGTTCAATTTTGCTGGCAGAAATCGGATAAAATTCAAAGATTTGGCACCGGGAGCGGATCGCCGGCTGGATCGCCATGATCGGGTTTTCGGTGGTCGTCCCCACCAGCAAGATGTGGCCATTCTCAAGGTAAGGGAGCAGGTAGTCCTGGATGGGCTTCGTCAGGCGATGAATTTCATCCAGCAAGAGAACAAAACTTTCATCTGGGTGCCGGTCGACTAGCTTCTGCAGCTGGCTCTTGTTTTGAATGGATGCGTTGAATTTTTCAAAGGGCAGCTGGAGCGTTTTCGACATTACATAGGCGAGCGTCGTCTTGCCAGATCCAGGTGGCCCCCAGAGCAGCAGGCTGACCGCCAGGTGTTCTTTAATAATCTGATAGAGCGGTCGCCCCGGGGCAAGCAAATGTTCCTGCCCGACCATTTGCTCCAGCGAGACGGGCCGCATTAAGTCGGCGAGTGGTTGCTTAAACGTCATTTTAACCTCCCTTTCTAGCTATGCATTTTCTACTTACTAATAATAAGATTAGTGGGAAATAATTACCAGTCAAAGCCATTGCTGCTAACAGTTCTATTTGTTTTCTTCTGGTAGATTATAGAATGAAGTTAGCCACCCAGTTGGTGGTAAATAAAAAACGCCATTCGGCGTGACATCAGGTATCATATTAAGTGAACCAAACCTATATGAAAGGATGTCCGTCAAATGACGCACTTAAATGATACCATGTCTACTATTTTATTGACTACTCATAAAAAGAATGCTCATCTTACTAAAGAAGAACGTGTGATGATTGCGACTTTAAAGTCGCAAGGACTTTCCAATCGCGCAATTGGTCGCCAATTAGGAGTTAATCATCAAACAATTAATAACGAGCTCAACCGTGGTACGGTCCGCCAACTTCGTCGTCAAAAATCTAATGGTAAGATTTACGAATATTCTTACTACATCTATAGTTATGAAGCTGGTCAGGCCACATATCTTGAACATCACCGCCATTCTGGTCGTCGTCGCTTATATTATTCTTCAAAGCAATTTTTACGATTAGCTGATCAGCTAATGCTTGGTGAGTTTGACGACCACCATTACTCCCCACAAGCGGTTATTTATAAGGCTCGAGATTTAATGAATGATGGCACCCTGATCCCAAAGTCGGTTGTAACTTTATATCAATGGATTAATGAGGGTGTGCTTCGTACGTCCAATTTAGACCTCTTTGAAAAACCTAAACGTAAGCATCATCAAACTCATCCGCAAGCTAAAAGGTGCTTAGGGCCTAATATTGCTCAACGACCTCAAACTGCGGACCAACGGTCCGAAATTGGCCATTGGGAACTGGATACAGTTCAGGGACAGAAAAACGGTAATGACAGTGTTGTACTAGTAATGACTGATCGCCTTTCACGAGTTAATATCACGAGTAAAATTGCTGGTAAAACTGCGCATGCAGTAAATCAGTTCTTTATAAATTTGCGCCAGAAAATGGGCACAGATGCTTACTATCGCATTTTTAAGACAATAACCTCTGACAACGGTTCAGAATTTAGTGAGTTAACACAAGTTCACGATCATGTTTTCTATGCTGATCCGTATTCCCCTTGGGAACGTGGATCCAATGAGATCAATAACCGGTTTCTCCGCAAGGAGATTACCAAAGGTGAAGCTATAAATAACTATAGTAGTGCTCAGATCATAGCGACTAATGATTGGATGAATCACTATCCACGAGCTATGTTTAATGGACATTCGTCAATGGATATCTATCGTAAGGCCTTCTACCAAGAGATATCACAGCTCCATCAACCAATAATCAATTGGTCAGTATTATTTATTTGAGTCCAGTGGCTAACTTATTCTTGAAATTTAGGTCTCTAACTTAAATTGACATTTCGGGCCTTAAAACAAAAACCGGTAAGAGACAAGCCCTTACCGGTTTTCGGGTCTACACTTTCTGGTATTGATGAAAATCAATACCAGTTTTTTTGTACACAAAAAAGGACATCTGCCGTGCCCTGTTGTACAATCAATTCACCACAAAAATCATGTTAAAGAAGGCTATGCAAATGTCCCAAAATCATTTTATCTTAGATGTCCTTGGAATTAAAGACCCCAATATTAAAGTTCAAACTGTTGAGGAAAAGAAAATTGGCCCTGAAACCGTTAGAGAAATTACAGCTAAATTAACGTATCCAATTACGCGTTGTCGTAATTGTGGTTTTACTAAAGTCGTTAGAAATGGTTACCGTAAAACCCATATTCGCTTAGCTAGTTTAGACGGGGTTCGCTATGAATTAATTCTCTGGAAACAACGGTACTACTGTAAATGCTGTAATAGCACCTTTGGTGCTATTACCAGCCTAACCAAAGAAAATCACACCCTATCTAAAAAGCTTAAAAGCCAGGTTATGCAATTCGTTAAGCAGGGCCTTAATGGTGAATTGATTGCCAAAATATGTCACTGCTCCCCTAGTAGCGTTCGACGAACTATCATTGAACGGGTTCAACCACATTATCGCATGGCTAAGCTTCCTAAACATCTTTGCTTTGATGAGTTTCGTTCCACTAAGTCAACGATGTCCTTTATTTGTTGTGATAGCGAAACCCATCAATTAGTCGTTAAGCTTTATGATCGGCTATCTTCCTCGATTATCAATTACTTTGAAAATCGTTATTCTAAGCAGGAACGTGCCCAAGTCCAATCAGTAGTCATTGATCTTAATGCTCAGTATCAAAGCTTTATCTATCGCCTTTTTCCTAACGCTAAAATTATTATTGATCGTTTCCACATCGTCCAACTGGCCGGTCGCGCCCTTGATAATAGTCGCATTAGTCTACTTAAGACGCTAGACAAACACAGTCGCGAATACCGCATTCTTAAGTCACAGTGGCGCCTATTTCATCAAAAGGCAACCACTTTAAGACCTGAAAAGCCTGTTTATCTACTCGGCATCAATGAGTATATGACTCGCCAAAATGCCGTTGATCTAATTACTAGTAAGTTTCCCAGATTCAAAGCCGTTTATGACACTTATCAAGATATTACCCTGGCAATCGCTGGTCGCGATAGCGACCTATTGATATCAGCTATTCGTGACTACCAAACCACTAAAACCGAGATGGACACAACTATCTCTACTCTGCGTAAGAATCTCAAAGCAGTTATCAATAGTGTTAAGTATGAATTTTCCAATGGTCCTCTTGAAGGAATTAACCGAAAGATCAAAGTCTTAAAGCGCTCTTGTTATGGGTTTGCCAATCAAGAATTTTTCTTTTTAAGAATTGATTGTCTGTTTGCGTAAAAAAACACCTCTCACATTTAAGTGGGAGGTGTCGGCATCCATCAATACCAGTTGACAGATACCCCGGTTTTCTATACCCCATTGCTAAATGGCAAATGGGTTTAATAGTCCGAACATAATTTTATAAATCTACTGGGTTACAATTCTAAATTAAGATTAATTAGAATTCACGCTTCTTGGAAGCAAGACCAAGACCGAACATAGCAGCAACGGCACCAAGGGCAACAACTGCAGCGCTGTTTTCGTTACCAGTTTGTGGTAAGGCAGCAACAGGTTGCTTTGAAGGGATAACATGGTCCTTAACAGTAGCACCGTTGTTAGCAGCACCGCCGCTTACAACACCGTTGTTACCATTAGTAGTACCATTGTTAGTGTTACCACCATTGTTAGTGTTACCACCATTGTTGGTGTTACCACCATTGTTGGTGTTACCACCATTGTTGGTGTTACCACCGTTGTTGGTGTTACCACCGTTGTTGGTGTTGCCACCATTGTTTTGGTTACCACCGTTGTTGCCATTGTTGTTTTGGTTCCAGTTGATGTTCTTCAGTAAGTCTTGGGCTTGTTGAAGAAGTTGAGAAGCCTTAGCAGCGTTAGCAGCAGCTTCGTTAACAACCTTTTGAGCAGCGTCAACGTTAGCTTGAGCGTCCTTCAGGTTTTGGTTAGCAGTCAGAACTTCTTGGTGAGCAGCTTCAACAGCTTCGTCAGCCTTAGTCAGAGCGTTTTCAGCATCGTCGTAAGCCTTAGTAGCAGTAGCCAGCTTGTCGTTGGCAGCCTTAGCAGCATCGTCAGCCTTAGTTTCAGCGTTACGTGCTTCGTCAAAGGCAGCTTGAGCCTTGTTGAAGGCTTCTTGAGCAACGGCTTGAGCGTCGTCAGCAGCGGTTTCAGCGTTACGTGCGTCATCGAAGGCCTTTTGAGCAGCAGCTACGTTAGCCTTAGCAGTCTTAACAGCATCAGCAGCAGCCTGGTAGTTGTTCCGCGCAACGATTACTTGGTGTTGAGCAGCCTTCAGATTATCGTTGGCAGTGTTAAGCTTTTCGCCAAGACTCTTGTAATCGTTGTATGTCTTTTCAGCAACAGCGTAAGTGTCAACAGCGTTTTGCCATGCATCTTGTGCTTGGTTCCATTCTGCATCACTGATGTTGCCTGCATGCCAATCTGAAAGTGCCTTCTTGTAAGCGGCAGCGGCAGCACTTTCAGCATCTTGAGCAGCTTTGTAAACATTTTCTGGCATTGCATTAGTCATGTTTTGTTCTGCAGTAGCATATGCATCAACTGCTGCTTGGTATGCATCTTGTGCTTGATTCCATTCAACATCACTGATGTTGCCTGCGTGCCAGTCAGAGAGTGCCTTCTTGTAAGTTGCAGCTGCAGTGCTCTCAGCAACGGCTGCGTCACTGTAAGCGTTTTGGGCAGCAGTGTAGTTTTGAACAGAAGCATTGTTGTTGTAAGCAACTTGTGCGTCACTAGCAGCATTTGAAGCAGCCTTGTAGTTGTCAATAGCAGTAATGTTTGCGTCGTGAGCAGTAGCTAAGTCAGCTTCAGCCTTAGTTTGGGCAGCCTTAGCTTCTTCAAGCTTTTCACCAGCAGCGTTAGCAGCAGCTTGGGCGTCAGAAGCAGCCTTGTTAGCCTTTACCAGAGCGTCAGAAGCAGTGGTGTAGGTTTGGCCAGCAGCGTTAGCCTTTTGTTGAGCAACAACGGCAGCGGAGTTAGCAGCTTCAGCAGCGCTCTTAGCAGCAGTGTAAGCAGCATCAGCGGCGTTAGCGTTAGAGGAAGCAGCGTCAGCAGCCTTCTTAGCAGCGGAGTAAGCAGCAGTAGCGCTAGTAACGTTAGCGGAAGCACTGGCAAGGGTAGCGTTAGCGTTGCTCAAGTTTTGAGAAGCAGTAGCGGTGTTGTCAGTGATTTGCTTAGCTTGGCTAGTCAGTTGGTTAGCTTCGGAAACCGCAGCCTTAGGGTCAGTAGTGTTGCTGGAAGCAGGAACAGGGTTTTCAGCGTCGCTCTTAACAGCAGCGGAGTTAGTAGCAATAGCGCTGGAGTTAGCAGCGTTGTTACTAGTAACCTTAGCGTTAGCTGCGGAAACAGCGTTTGAAGCAACAGCGGAACTAGCAGCAGCTGATGATGATGCAGTGGAGTCACTAGTAGCTGATGAAGTAGTAGCAGCTGATGATGATGCAGTGGAGTCACTAGTAGCTGATGAAGTAGTAGCAGCTGATGATGATGCAGTGGAGTCACTAGTTACTTGTGCACTAGCTGGAGCTGCAGAAGTAGTAGCAGCAGAAGCAGTATTGTTAACGTTAGAAAGGGTCAGGCCTGCCAAAACAGCAGTGGTAGCAAGACCAGCGAAGACGATGTTCTTCTTAGCCTTGTACATCTTATAATGCATTACATTATTCTTCATGGAAAATTCCTCCTAAAAATAACAAACTAAATTTAGTAAATTAACCCAGAGATGTGATTATGTCCGATAAATTATGTCCGATAATAATAGCTCTCCCTGAATCACATTCATTATACGTGTTATTACCGACTAATACAACCACCCCAAATTTATCATTATGGTAGATTGTAAAATTTAAGTTGAACATTTAAGTGGACAGAAAAACCCATCAAGGTCTTTAATGGTGTTACCGTACAATCCATTAGAAAGAAGGGCCTTGATGAGCACCACTATTTTATCATTCCAGAACCGTGTTGTCATTGAAACACTTCATAATGAAGGACGTTCCTTGCGATACATCGCTAACTACTTAGGCTTTAGTAAGACCACCATCTTTAACGAACTTCACCGGCTAAATAGTGAGTACCAGGCTGAGCTAGCGCAAACTGACTTTGAACAAAAGGTTAGTCAACGGGGGCGGAAGTCTTCGCTCACTAAAAACCTTAAACACTTGGTCGAGGAAAAGATTCAAGTCCAGAAGTGGTCCCCTGAACAAGTTGCCCATGTGGTTGGGATTGCCTACAAGACGGTCTATAACTGGATTGATCAAGGCTGGCTTGATGTACAGCTACCCGATTTGCCTGATCATGGAATTCGTCGTCATCGTGCTAAAGAAAAGCGTGGTACGTTCAGTCACGGCCGCTCCATTGAGGAGCGTCCTCATAAAGTCGAAACTCGCCAGGAGTTCGGCCACTTTGAAGCTGATACCGTACTTTCTGGCAAACGTAAAGGTCAAGCTGTGGCTACTTTTGTGGAGCGTAAGAGTCGCCTGACAATTGTTAAACGGCTCCATGGCCGCGACAGTCAGTCTATGACTCAAGCCGTACTTGAACTAGCTAGTCAACTTCAAGACAAGCTCAAGACGCTGACCGTGGATCATGGGAAAGAGTTCGCTAACTATCAGACAATTGAACGGCAAACTGGTACTCCGGTTTATTTTGCCCATGCTTATTCACCACATGAACGCGGTAGTAATGAGAACCGTAACCGAGTTTTGCGACGATTTATTCCCAAGGGACAAGCTATTGAAGAGCTGAGCGATCGCCAGCTGGTTCAAATCAATTGGTATCTGAATTCCCGGCCACTTAAATGTCTTAACTGGCGCACACCAATCGAGATCTTCCTGCTTAATTTACGTCATTAAATTCGTTCAAGTTATTTCTTGCAATCTGCCATATACATAAAATTGGCACAAATATAGCCGCAAAACGAAGAAAATTAAACTTAAGTCAAGAACAGTTAGCAGAATTAGCTGGGGTGTCTTCGAACTATATGGCACGAATAGAGCGTGGTGAAGTTAAAAATTTTAGTGCAATTAATCTTCTTAAAATTGCAAATGCTTTAAAGGTTAGTATTGATGAACTTATTAGTGGCAGTTATAAAAACAAAGCAATAAAACTAAACCCTTACCAACAAAAGCTTTTCAACTTACTAGATATGCTCGAAGATAGTACGAGTGAACAATTGTCAAAATTATTTATTGAAATAATCAAAACAGCATCAACAACTGATATAAATAACAAAAACGACAAGTAACAAAATGTTGCTTGCCGTTTCATTTCTATAATGATAAATTACATAAACTGGTATAATTGGGGTCTTCCCCAATAGGGCCGTTTTTTAATTACATAGATAATTCCCCACTGACGAGACTTTTTATTAAAACGCAAACTACGCAATAATTAAATCCTGCGTAAAAAATCGGATACAACACCAGTTGTTAAATCATGGTAAAATAAAAAATGTGCACTGGCGACCACCAATGCACAAGATGTCAACTTAGGAGCTGATCCCCTTGAGGGTGTACTCTGTTGCGCTTGGCTGGTGGTGTATTGCAGTACACCAGAATAGAAGCGCTCTTGCTAAACTTATCAGCCCAACTATTGAATATAATATTTCTTTAGTACAGCTATATTATAGCATGAGTTAGCAACTTTGGCGACCGTCTGGCCTTCGCAGGCTGGGCGGCCTTTCTGTTTATATGACTATAATTCCAAGCCGTCATCCTTTTCATTTGACGGCTTTTTCTTATGTTTCATTCGTTCTTGATGCTCTTGCCGTTGCATTTCCTGTTTACGTTTAGTCGCCAATAATCGTGCTCGTTGCTTCTTCTTTTGATACAACCTAGCAGCTTCCAATTGCTTATTATGCCGCTCCATTTGCCGAATACGCTTCTTCTCGCGTTCACTTTGCGTATTGACAAGTCGCCAAGTTGGAATCTTCTTTGGCTTTAAGAGCAATTCATCCAATTGTTGGTCACTCATTACCTCAACATCGAAAGACATTAGCCCCAGCCCCCGTTCTTATAAATCTTCCAATCAATAACGCCGCCTAACAGCAGCCCAATTGGTGCTGCTAACAATTTTGGCCAGCCGGGGGTTACTGCTACGATTGCCCCTAAGATAACAAGCTCAATACCAAACAGAACTAAAAATTTTATAAACTCGTTAAGCATTGCTGAGACTTGCCTTACTGCTTGTTGACTTGCTTTAGCACTAAGTTTGGCACTGGCACTCGCTCCCTCAGTCTTTTTGCGTTCTTTGTCAAAATTCTGACTTACAGCTTGTTTGATAACCTCTTGAACTGTTAAATTAGTATCCATCTTAAACTGCTCATAAACATCTTTAGCCACGTCTTCCGTGTGGTGCGTGATGCCATTTTTCATTGCCAAAATCAAATTACGCATTGTTGGCACTAAGCGATTATTAACGACTTGTGTATATCGTTCCAGGTACTTTCCAACTTGGTTAAGGTCTGCCACTTTAGCAACACATTCTTGAGTTTTTTGGTCCAAGTTTTGTTCTCGCAAGTTAATGTCAGCCTCTAAGCCTTGCATTTTCTGATCTATTGCGTCAACCCGGTCAACTATACCATCAGCATACCCAATCGCCCGGGCGTCTGCCACTGCCTTCACGACTTTAGAGTTCTGGTCCGTCAGCTGATCTTTGAGTTTCTGCCCTTTTTCGTCGAGCTTGTTGCTCAAGTTGTCGACGTTCTTCGACACTTGATTGACGTCGTTTTGCTTTGCTGTCTCGTCGATCAGATAGTCGAGCTTCTTTGATAGATCTTTGTTTCTGCTCCCGAGCTTGAGCGGATTCACTTCGCTGTCGGTTGAGCTGATTGAGGCGTTGTTGTCTAGCAATCCTAATCTTAGCATCTCTTGCCATTGTTCGGACTTTTTCGAGTCTGTCGTTTTCTTTTCTGTCATTGGTATCTTCCTCCTCTTCATTTTCTTTCTGTTTAAAGTAACTTGTTAAATAACTCTTCGTAAATTCCTGGCCCAGGCCACGAGTAGACAGTACTTCACCGGTTTGCTTATTCACCCGTTGATAAAAATCTCGGACTTTGTACTCTTTACCATCGACCATTTGATGGTAGGTCCAAGACGTTTTCTTTTTACGGTCAGTCACAGTTATTCCTTGTTCGCCTAATCGCTGAATAAAGGCTTTAAGTGAAGCTACTTCGCTCTTAACTTGGGTGATGATCTGTTTTAAGTTCTGTTGCCATTCAGATCGTGTGGTTAAATTGTTAGCGTCTTGCCGCTTTTGTTGGTTATGTATGGGGTTGGTCCAACTATGACAAGTTACTCGTTGGTAGTTCTGACTCATTTCATGGTCAAAGTTGGTTCGTAGTTGATGTATGTTAAAGCGGCTGGTAGAAATGGTTTTGCCATTTGGCTTGACTGTATTGAAAACAACATGAGCATGAAGCTTGCCGCCCTGACCGTCCGCCTGAACTGCAATTACGGATTGGGCGTCAGAAAAATGTTGGTGGACAAAGTGTTGGACTAGCGTTAAGGCTTGTTTGGCTTGTAGGTTAAGGTCTTTCGTATCAAACTCGTCAGGTGAAAATGAGACAATCAATGTTTGTGCTTGGTAGGTTCGTTTGGGATTGTGAGCTTTCTTTAAGTTATCCTTGAATTGCTTTTCTAGGTATCCACCATTTTGGGTCGTTGAAATATTGCCATCCGGATCATGTAGTAGCTTTATATTAAATCCAGTGCAGGCAAGTACCCTTCGTGATGTCTTCCGGTAGCTATGTGGTGGCTCCTGAAATAGGTATTGTAATCTTCTATAGCTACTACGACACGAGTGTGTTTCCAGGACTGACAACTTCACCACCGCCCTCCTGTTTGTCACGTCTAGTATCATGTTTAAGGTTATTAATTTCTAATCGCAGGTCAGTCAAAATTTGGCTATTTTCAACCAACTGCTTAGCGACCCACTGCCACAAATCATCGTCAGCTAAGTCATCATCTTCTTGTTCTGCCTGTTGCTTAGCGGCATTTAATACATGGGCAATTTGATTCAGATTATTTCCACTCTTGGTCACGGCATACATGATTGATTCGAGTTGCTGTTGAATGTCAGTATATTGATCCCGTACAAGGTTCAATTCGGTTGATGTACTAGTATTTGTCAAGCCGTATAACGCTTCGACTAATGGCAACCGCCCTTGATCATTCAGTTGCTGAACTAAAATCGTTACCGCGTCATACTTGCCCTTTTGCCAGTTATTCTTAGCTTGCATTAATAGCTTCTCATCTCGAATCATCTGCCGCATCGCCTTGGAACTTCCAGCAATTTCTAGCTCATGCTTCACTGCTTCAAAATCCGCAAGTTCATCTTCACTTAGGCGAGTTTGAATCAATTTATTTTTCAATGGCTTCATTCGTTCTTGACCTCCTCAGTTTGCCTGACGGCAAAAGAAATTTTCAGTCTTCACGTGCTCGTGACAACGACTGACTAAATTCCTCATTTCGTCGGGTTCGTTTGTTTTTTGTATTGGTCTAGACCAATTATTCAACTATATTATAATACAAGAACAAACGAACTTGCAAGCAATTAAATTCGTAATATCAAACAAGTTTGTAATACGAATTATAGCTTGGCGAGGAGCCTGCGAGGCTTCCCTGCACCCTGTCGAGCGATCAGATATTACATTCAAAAATGAGTACCTCGAGATTGACATTCAAGGTCATTTTTGAGATTTCATATCTGATTTACTTATGATTTCGCCATAAGTAACAACAACGACCAAACTGACTGCTCTGTTTGGATTTCAGCATTTCTTTTTGCATCATCAAAAAGAAACAAAAAATGACTACCTTATCAAATGACGATAAGGTAGCCAACAGTCAATCATATCGTAATATTGATTTTCAACACACCAGACACACTGACAATTAGCTTATAAATGCTGATATATCAGGTGTCGAGGCCCCTTCTAATTTTTCAGACACACAACTTTTGTTCTTCTCGTCCAGTGTGTCTGATATTGTGTCTGAGGTGTAATTTAGATCAATATAAAAAGAATTCATTTTAATATCAGAAGTATCAAAAAAGCCTTCATATCAAGCTTTTAACAACCTGACATGAAGACTTCTGAACACTTATAAAGTGTAACTTATGCTGACTAGAGGGCTCGAACCTCCGACCTCCTCATTACTAGTGAGGTGCTCTGCCAACTGAGCTAAGTCAGCATTAGCGTGGCAACGTCCTATCCTCGCAGGGAGCGATCCCCCAACTACTTTCGGCGTGTTGAAGCTTAACTGCTGTGTTCGGCATGGGAACAGGTGTATCCTTCAAGCCATCATCACCACACTACCCTCTCGGGTGAGAGCTTATGCTCTCAAAACTAAACAATATCTATTCCCTTCAATAAACCTAACCGCTCTTCTTGGTTAAGTCCTCGACCGATTAGTAATGGTCCGCTCCATGCATCACTGCACTTCCACTTCCATCCTATCTACCACATCATCTTTGTGGGGTCTTACTTCCCCGAAGGGAATGGGAAATCTCATCTCGAGGCGAGTTTCACACTTAGATGCTTTCAGCGTTTATCTCGTCCATACATAGCTACCCAGCGATGCTCCTGGCGGAACAACTGGTACACCAGCGGTATGTCCATCCCGGTCCTCTCGTACTAAGGACAGGTCCTCTCAAATTTCCTACGCCCGCGACGGATAGGGACCGAACTGTCTCACGACGTTCTGAACCCAGCTCGCGTACCGCTTTAATGGGCGAACAGCCCAACCCTTGGGACCGACTACAGCCCCAGGATGCGATGAGCCGACATCGAGGTGCCAAACCTCCCCGTCGATGTGGACTCTTGGGGGAGATAAGCCTGTTATCCCCAGGGTAGCTTTTATCCGTTGAGCGATGGCCCTTCCATGCGGAACCACCGGATCACTAAGCCCGACTTTCGTCCCTGCTCGACCTGTCTGTCTCGCAGTCAAGCTCGCTTGTGCCTTTACACTCTGCGAATGATTTCCAACCATTCTGAGCGAACCTTTGGGCGCCTCCGTTACCTTTTGGGAGGCGACCGCCCCAGTCAAACTGCCCACCTGACACTGTCTCCCAGCACGTTCAGTGCTGCGGGTTAGAGTGGTCATAATGCAAGGGTAGTATCCCACCAACGCCTCCAGCGAAACTAGCGTTCCGCTTTCTACGGCTCCTACCTATCCTGTACAAGCAGTACAAACACTCAATATCAAGCTACAGTAAAGCTCCATGGGGTCTTTCCGTCCTGTCGCGGGTACCCTGCATCTTCACAGGGATTTCAATTTCACCGAGTCTCTCGTTGAGACAGTGCCCAGATCGTTACGCCTTTCGTGCGGGTCGGAACTTACCCGACAAGGAATTTCGCTACCTTAGGACCGTTATAGTTACGGCCGCCGTTTACTGGGGCTTCAATTCAGAGCTTCGCCGAAGCTAACCCTTCCTTTTAACCTTCCAGCACCGGGCAGGCGTCAGCCCCTATACTTCATCTTACGATTTTGCAGAAACCTGTGTTTTTGATAAACAGTCGCCTGGGCCTATTC